>CAVCUQ010000023.1:0-22448 GCA_963605425.1 uncultured Eubacteriales bacterium | reverse complement strand
TACTATTACTACATCTAATATTTGTAAAATTGAAATGCCAATCAACTTAAAAGATTCATATGGTTTAAATCACTATGGCTATTTTGCATAAAGACCAGTTTTATTCTTGAACATAGCAAAAATAATTTAAACTTAAGCTAATTTTGTTGATTCAAAGTTAGCTTTTTTGACCATTTAACATTTTAAAACCAAAATATAAATAGATAAATAATAACTTGAAAAGATGTCGGGGAACCGATATAATATATGTGGAGATGATAAGATGACAATTAATGATATATTGGATCAAAAATGTTACACAATTTATAAATTAAGCAAAGAAACTGGAATTGCAAAATCAACTTTATTTGATATATTCTCAGGGAAAAGTAATTTATTAGATTGTAGATTTAGAATTATTTTGAAACTATCCAAGGCTTTAGGAATTTCCTTAGATGAAATTGCCTCACTTGAACAAATACCATATAATCCAGCTTTTGAAGAAAACCTTCCATTGTTTTTACAAGAAGATATAAAGTTTTTGAAAGATAAGAAAAACAAATCACATCCATTTTATGATTGTTATATAGATGAAACAAATAGCAGTATTAATGTATGTGAGGTAGAAAATTTGATTACTAAGGAACAAGCAGATTATTTGAGAAAGAAATTTTTAAGATGACAGGAGGTATAATATGGAATTAATAGATTTCACTAATTTTCCACAAAGGAAAAAATCTTATGGTGGTGCTAATGGTAATAAAATTAGTATTGTATTAAATGATGAACTTTATATGCTTAAACTACCTTCTCATGCTGAAAAGAATCCAAATTTATCTTATGCGAATTCTTGCATATCCGAATATTTGGGATGTCATATTTTTTCAATGCTTGGAATTTTAAGTCAAGAAACCATACTTGGAAAATATGAATATAAAGGAATAGAAAGGATATCTGTTGCATGTAAAGATTTCGAAAAAAATGGATATAAATTAATGGATTTTGCTTCTGTGAAAAACCAAATAATTGATTCTAAGTCTAATGGGTATGGAACAGATATTAATGATATTCTTGAAACAATAGAAAGGCAAAACTTAATGGATCCGATTTTATTATCAAGACATTTTTGGGATATGTTTGTTATAGACGCCTTAATCGGTAATTGGGATAGACATAATGGAAACTGGGGATTTTTATATAATCAGGATACTGATGAAATTAAATTAGCACCAATTTTTGATTGTGGTTCTTGCTTATTTCCTCAATTGGATGATAATCTTGCTTTAAAGTATTTGAAAGATAAAAGTCAAATTAATGCACGAATATACGATTTTCCTACTTCAGCTATCTCGTTAAATGGAAAAAGAATTAATTATTATAAATTTATTCATTCACATGAGTATAAAGAATGTGATGAAGCAATTAAAAGACTTCATGAAAAGATTGATATTGATAAGATTATGAGTTTAATAGAATCAGTTGATTATTTAAAACCAAACCACAAAGAATTTTTAAAAGTGATTATTAAAAAAAGATTTGAAATTATTTTGCAATAAAAATTTTATTGCTTTTTGCATTTTAATATATGAATAAGATTAGAAAATTGAATGATAATATAATGAGATAAGAAAAACTATAGAATTAGTTAAATATAGAATAGTATGATTCCTGTCTAAATTATTAATAATTCCTAATGTTGTTTCAACTACTCTTTTAGTGGATAAATTAAAATTTTATTAGTACTACAAAAGTATAATCATTCTTGACAAGTATAGCAAGATTGTAAAATAGATTTAGCTATAATATAGTTCAAAGTTATAAAATTAGTATTAAACAAATACTAGATTAGTGATATTATTTAATATAGATTATTTAGGAGGATAAATATATGAAGAATATACAAGATAAAGTTTTTAAAATTGTTCTTTCAACTCTAGTAGGTATTACTTTTGTATTGTCACTAGTAAGTTTAATTATTACTGTAAATAATAAAAATAATACTAAAACAGAAGAAACAAAATATACATTATATGTAGGTACTAATGATAAGGATACTTATAAACCAGTATATGAATTTGATGTATGTAAAGAAAAGGTTACGACTATTTGTGTTAAATATACATCAGGTTGTACTGTTTCTGAAGCTACAGGTTATTGGACTGACGATGACAATAACATTACTTTAGAGAGGACAGTAGTAGTAATTCTTGAAGATATTACACTTGAGACAGTACATAAGATTTGTGATGATATAATTAAAGAATTAAATCAAAATTCTATCTTAGTTGAAACAAATTCAATAACTAAAGAATTCTATTCTTTAGCTTAATAACTTAAACTCATATGATTTATATTGTATGAGTTTTTTTGTTTAGTTAATGGAGGAAATCTTAATGCTATTTCTTGGGTAAGTATAAAAAGTGCGAGCTTGTTACATAAGTTGGTTGAAAAAAGTGTAAATTATCTTTAAAACTCCCTTGAAAAAAGTGTAAACTTATATTGAAAGTGGCTTGAAAAAAGTGTATTATTAAAATGGTGATAATGTATGTTCAAACGAAAGATAATAAATGAAATAATAAAATGGGAAAATTCCTTAAAAATTAAGAAACGTGCTCTTGTAATTCGAGGTCTAAGACAAATTGGTAAAACTACAGTTGCTAAAGAATATTGCAAAGATAAATATGAAAATGTAATCTATATTAATTTTATGGATTTAGTTTCAATAAAAAGTATTTTTGATAAAGATTTAATTGTTGATAATATCATAAGAGATTTATCAGCAGCGCTTCCTGGAAACAAGTTTATTCCTTATAAAACTGTTATCATTTTCGATGAGATTCAAGAATGTATAAATGCAAGAGCGTCTATCAAACCTTTTATGTTAGATGGTAGATTTGATATTATTTGTACAGGCTCTCTTATGGGACTTAGAGGTTATAACAAGAAAAAAGGAAAAGGAATTCCAACAGGATTTGAATTTCCTATTCAAATGTATTCAATGGATTTTGAAGAATATTTGTGGGCACGAGGTATAGATGAAACACTGATAGATTATGTGAAAGATTGTTATCAAAAGAAAGAAAAGGTGAGTGAGGCTGTTAATAATTCATTTATGCAATATTATAAGGAATATTTATGCATTGGTGGATTACCTGATTCAGTTAATACTTTTTTATTAACTAAAGATTTGAATCAAGTTTATGATGTTCAAATGAGTATTCTAGAAAACTATAAGGATGATTTTGCAAAACATCTTGATGAAGAAGAAAAATCTTATGTTGATAAAAATGAACTTACTAAAATAATGGAGGTATATAATTCTATCCCAAGTCAGCTCGCTAAAGAAAATAAAAAGTTTCAATATAGCACTATAGATAAGAAGGCTAAAGGAAGAGAGTATAGATTTGCAATAACATGGTTAGAAGAGTTCGGATTAGCTAAGTTATGTTACAATTTAAATAATATCGAATTACCTTTAGAAGGAAATAAAAATGAAGATTGTTTTAAACTATATATTACAGATACAGGTTTATTTACTGCAATGCTAGGAAATGATACATATAACGAAATTTTAAATGGAGATATGGGAATATATAAAGGATCAATATATGAAAATATAATAGCTGAATCATTTATTAAAAATAACAAGAATTTGTATTATTTTAGTAAATCTTCAGGAATGGAGATAGACTTTGTCACAAAAATTAAAAATGAAATAGTAGCTATAGAGGTAAAAGCTTCTAATGGTAATACTAAATCACTAAATGAATTACTAAAGAATGAAAAGTATAATGTGAATAATGCAATTAAACTTATAAATGGTAATATTGGATATAATAATAACATTTATACAATTCCTTTATATATGTCTTTTTTAATTGGTAAAGAGGAATAAATTAAGTACTATTAAGAACATCATACTATTAAAACTCATATGATTTATACAATTGTATGAGTTTTTTATTTGAAAGAGTTATTCATTTATGTTAAAATGCGTTAGTTTAAACAAACGGAGGAATATATGATAGATAAAGATTTATTTAAATTACTTGGATCTAATAAAAAATATATATTTATTGTTGTAATAATAGAGATTATATCGCTTCTATCAACGTGTCTTTTTTCATATTCACTTGCACATAGTATAAGTATCTCAATTGATAATATTAATAATATAACATTTGATTTATTAAAATTAGATATAATATACATTTTGATAAGTGTTATAGTTCGTATTATATGTGATATTTTAGTTATAAGAATTAAAGATAAATTAAGTTATAACGTTAAATATACTTTAAGAAATAAATTATTTGAAACTATATTAAATAATAATACTAACTTTTCAAATAGTGGCTTAACTCAACTTGGACTAGAAGGTATAGAACAACTTGATATGTATTATTCAGACTACCTACCTCAGTTTTTTTATGCAGTTATAGCTCCATTTATATTATTTGTATTAAATACTCCATTTAATATCTACCCTAGCCTTGCACTTATAATCTTTGTTCCATTTATTCCCGCATCTATTATTGCTGTTAGCAAATATGCAAAGAAGATATTTGCTAAATACTGGGATAAATATTTAAGTATGGGTCAAACTTTCCTAGATTTATCTAGTGGACTTAAGGATTTAAAGATATTTAAATCAGATGAGGCTAAGCATAAAGAGATGAACGCTGAAGCGGAAGAGTTTAGACAAATCACTATGAAGGTTTTAGTAATGCAGTTAGCGAGCACTACTATTATGGATTTAGTTGCTTACGGAGGAGCTAGTATAGGTATTGTAATTGCAATTAATAATAGAAGTTCATATACATCGTTAACAGGTTTATTATTCTTGATGTTATGTGCTATTGAATTCTTCCTTCCGATGAGACGTTTTGGTTCTAGCTTCCATATTGGCATGAATGGTGCTACAGCTGGTAGAAAGATTCTATCTATTATTAATCTATCTAGCGATACATTTAAAGATAAAGAATTAACTAGTTGCGATATTCATATTAAGGATTTATCATTTAAATATGATGACTCTAAAGAAATACTACATAATATAAATATGGATTTTGATTCTAAAGGATTATATTCAATTGTTGGGAAAAGTGGATCTGGTAAATCTACAATAGTTAAACTTTTAAAAGGTGATGTGCATACAAATAGTGGTACTATTTTAGTGGGTAACACTAACCTATACGATTTATCTAAGATATCATATTATTCACATTTAGCTGTTATTTCTTATAATTCATATATATTAAGTATGTCTATAAGAGATAATTTTAAGATTTTTAAAAAGGATATCACTGATGAAGAATGTTACAATTATCTAAAAGAAGTTAATCTAGATCTATTTGTAAGCCATGAAGGTGGTCTTGATTTAGTTTTGAATGAAGATTCTAATAATATCTCAGGCGGAGAAAGACAAAGACTCGCTTTAGCTCTAGCTCTTGCATCAAATAAAGATATCTACATCTTTGATGAGGCTACATCAAGTATTGATATTGATAGTGAAAAGATAATCTTAAAAAAGATTAAAGAATTAGCTAAAGAAAAATGTGTTATTTTAATATCTCATAGACTTGAAAATGTTGTCTCATCTAATAAAATCTATTATTTAGAAGATGGCACTTTAAAAGAAAGTGGTACACATGATGAACTTGTGGCACTAAATAAAGGATACAATGCTATGTATCAAGCTCAAAGAAGTGAAGAAGATAAATATAAGGGGGTAGTTGATTATGAATAAAAGAAGAAATGCTTTTGTTATAATGTTTAAATTATTTAAACTTATTGGCTCCTTTACATTTGTATTAATCCTTGCGGTTATAAATGGTACACTAGGTAATTTACTTGGTATGTCTGTATTAGTATTTGGTTCCCTTTCAATTATTAAGGCCTTAAATGAGACATTACTTTCTACACCTTTAAATGTTCTTCTTATATTGTGTATTGCATCAGGTTTACTTAAAGGTTTACTTAAATACCTAGAACAATATTCTAATCACTTTATAGCCTTTAAGATTCTTGCAATTTTACGTGATAAAATTTACGCCAAACTTAGAACCTTAGCTCCTGCTAACCTACTTACTAAGAAGAAAGGTTCTATTGTAGCTCTTGTTACAAGTGATATTGAAACACTAGAAGTATTCTATGCTCATACTATATCCCCTATTGTAATAGCTACTTTGACTAGTATTGCTAGTTTTATCTTTGTGGGTAATATGACTAATTATGCTCTAGCTTCTATCTTGCTTGTAGGCTATGCGGTTATTGGTATTATAATCCCTATTGTTTCAAGCAAGATATATTCTAAAAAAGGTGTTGAATATAGATCTAATTTTTCTTCTTTTTCTGCTAGTTTCTTAGACTTTGTTAAAGCTAAGGATGAGATAGTTTTAAATAATAAGGAAGAAGAATTTAAAGATATAATTGATTCTAAATCTAAAACATTACTTGAGATTAATAAAGATATTAAAGCAAGATCTAGTTACTTACTTGCAATAACTAATCTATGTGTTACTCTTACTATTTTGTTAGTATTGTTTGTTGGATTATTATTTGCCCGAGATGGTAATTTAAATATTTATTATTTACTTGTTGTAGTAATATCTATTACAGGAAGCTTTGGACCAGTATTATCACTTGCCGTATTACCTCAAAACTTGACTCAAACATTAGCTAGTGGAAATAGACTTATTGATTTAATGGAAGAAGAGCCTATCTCAAGTGATATAGAAGGAAAAGAAGAATTCAAGTTTAATGAATTAAGAGTAAATCATTTAAGTTTTAAATATGAAAATAATGATATATTAAAGGATATCTCCTTTGATATTAAAAAGGGTGAGATTCTAGGTCTTGTAGGAGAGTCTGGTTCTGGGAAATCAACAATATTAAATCTATTACTTCATTTCTTTAAAGTGGATGACAATATGATTTTATATAATGGTATTGATATTAATAATATTAATAGTGGCTCATTAAAAGATAATGTAACTATGGTAAGTCAAAACACTTATTTATTTAAGGATACTATCTTAAATAATTTACTTGTAGCTAAGATGGACGCTAGTATAGAAGAAGTTAAAGAGGCTTGCAAGAAGGCTTCAATTGATGACTTTATTGAATCTTTACCTGATGGATATAATACTATGATATCTAATCTAGCTGAAAATATATCAGCTGGTGAAAAACAAAGAATAGGACTAGCACGTGCTTTCTTAAAAGGTGCACCACTTATATTACTTGATGAACCTACAAGTAATGTAGATAGCTTAAATGAAGGTATTATTTTAAAGAGTTTAAAAGAAGAAGCTCGGGACCACGCAATCATACTTGTTTCGCATAGGTTGTCAAGTTTATCTATTTGTGATAAAATAATTAAGTTAGAAAATGGAAAAATAATATCTTAAGAGGCTTAATTATGTTTAATCACATTATACTTTTTAATTTTAGTAAAAATGTAAAATGTAATAAAAATGAAGAAGAGGCTTTTAATACACTAAAGGCCTCTGTTTTAACTTTACTTGATATTAAGGAAGTAATAGAAGCTAATATCTACCTTAATTTAGCCGGTACTAGCGATTTAGTTTTCTATGTTAAATTTAAATGTAAAGAAGATATGGAAAAGTATAAAATAAATCCTATACATGTAAGGCATTCGGATAGATGCAAAGATTTAGTTGAAGGAAGAAATGTAATAGATTTTGAGGAATAGTATGAGAGAAATAGATTTAAAAGAGATTAAGAAAAGACAACTTGATTTACTTATTTTATTAAAAGAATTTTGTGACAAACATAATATAGATTATTTTCTAGATTGTGGAACCTTGCTTGGTGCAGTAAGACATAAAGGTTTTATACCATGGGATGATGATATTGATGTTGGTATGACAAGAGATAATTTCAATAAATTTATTGATTTATTTAATAAAGAGATGTCTAGTACTAATTACAGAGCCTATACTTATCAAAATAAGAAAGATTTCTATTTTGCGTATGCTAAATTATGCGATATCACAACTACTTTATACGAACATGGTCAAACAAAATATAAACAATATATTAATATCGATATCTTTGTTTATGATAAGGTTCCTTATGATAAGTCTAGTACTATCTTTAAAAAAAGAGAAAAATATTTAAGATTAAACAGACTTAAGAATTTCCAAAATTTTAAAAATGATAATTTAGTTAAGAAATTAACTTATATAGCTTTATTACCATTAAGTAAGGATCATTTTATTAAAAAGTTAGATAATATGCATAAGAAATATTTAAATATCAATAGTGACTATATAGCAGATATTGCAAGTTTTGATGATATGCTTCAAAAAATTAATGTACTAGAGCCTTATAAGGAACTTGAGTTTGAAGGTATTTTATTTAAAGTACCTAATGATACTGACAAATGGCTTAAGGGTTACTTTAATGACTATATGACTTTACCTCCTGTTGAAAAGAGAGTAGAGTGTCACCATTTTAAAGCTTATGTAAATGATTAATATATTAAGGAGGCGATATTTTGTATATTTATTTGTTAATATTTCTTATAACAGGAATATTTATTCTTCTTGCTAAAGAATATTATGTTAAATATAAAATATCTATAGATAATTTTAATCTAGCTCCTTCTAAAGATAATCTTAAAATTACAGATGATTTACATACAAAATATCGTTTCTTTTTGATTATTGCAATATTAATATTAGGTCTTGTAACAGGATTTAGAAATGCTAATGTAGGTACAGACTTAAATTACACTTACATACCTAACTTCAATAAGATATTAATAGGAGAAGTGAATGTCTATAGTGAAAAGGGATTCATTCTCTTTAATCAAATCTTGCAAGTATTTTCAAGTAATTATCGAATACTTATTGTAGTTACTTCTCTTATATTTAGCTTTTGTTTATGCCAAATATCAGTTAAGAAGTCAAAGAATAGTGTTATGTGTCTTGTTTCTGCTGTTTTATCCACCTTTTATTTTACATCACTTAATAATGTTAGACAGTGTTTAGCTGCTATTATATTAATTGAAGGATTTAACTTTATTTATGAAAAGAAGTTATTACCTTATTTAATAACTATACTTATAGCTTTTATATTCCATAAAACAGCTATAATAATGATTCCAATTTATTTTTTGATAAATAGTAATATAATTAGAAAGTACTTCTTAAAACTTGTTATTCTATCTTTAATATTACTTCCTATTATATCTAAGATATTTATTTATATTATAAGATTTACTAAATATGCTTATTATTTTAATAGTTCATTTAATAATGGAGATATTAATTTAATTAACATATTAATTAACTTTGTATGGCTTATAATATCACTAGCATTACTTGATAAAGAAAAAGAGGATAATGATGAGGCTTATGCACTTTTGTTTATGCAGACAATTGCATTTTTAATCGCCTATACATCTATGTTTATAAGAGTATCAGAAATGATGTCGAGACTTGCTAGTTATTTTATATTTAATCAAATATTACTTATTCCTTATCTAGTTGATAGGGAAAAAGAAAGACAAGGAAAGGCTATTGTAGCTAGTCTTTATATAATTTCATATGGAGCTTATATGGTATATTTTATAATTCTAAAAGGTTACCATCAAGCATTACCATTTTATTTTTAAAGGAGAACATAATGGAAAACAATAAAAAGAATATCTATGTGACTGATTATATTAAATTGTTTTTAGGTAGAAAATTATTATTTTCACTTATAACAATAATTACAACTATAGTTTTAGTATTAGTATTATATTTTGGAGTAAGTAAACCAAAAAAGGTCTATACTGCAACTTTCTCATATTCTAATTCAAATTTAAATACTTCAGTTGATTATAAGAATTTAATTTCAAGCACTAATTTAAATATAGCTAAAGATAAAAGTGAAGATTTTAAGAATATAGATTTAACTAAAATACTTGAAAAGAATAAGATATCAATTTCTAAAAATGCTAGTGAAGATGATACTACTTATACTTTATCTATTTCTAAGAAATATGTTGGTAGTAAAGAAATTGCAATTAAATACATTAATGAATTACTAGGTTTACCCATTGAAAGATTAATTGATGAGAGTGTTCATAATTATGATTATAATCTATTATTAATTTCTGAGGCTAATACTTATGAAAAGAAACTAGATTATATTGAAAGACAATATGAAATATTAAAGAATGCATATAATAAAATAATCGAAAATGGTTCTACTCTTTCAATTACTGATTATGATAATTTAGTAAATACTTATAATAATTATGCTAAAGTATTTGTTAATGTAAATTTCTCATCCCTTAAAACACAAGCTATTAACAATGGTTATGTTGATAACTTTGATAATATTAAAGATAATTTTAAACAAGAACTTGTATCTGAAATTGATACTTATATTGATACTAATGAAAAGATTAAGTTAATTAATAGTGGTTCTATCTTAGATAGTAATTATTATGAATTGGTTGACTCTTTATATGAAACTAAAAGTTTAGTTAAGACACTTGCTTTAAAATTTTTAGCTAATAATGTATCAGTTGATACTCTTATAAGTACTACTAAAATATTAAACGTATACACAGCTGAAGAGTTAACTACGATGAAAAATGATATTGATTCAAATTCGTTTGACTCTTATAAAGAAAGCATAAATAATTTAATTAATACTTTAAAAAGTAACACTACTGAAGTTAATATATTTGAAACTAAATTATATTCTAATATAACAGTTCAATATGACAATACTAATATGGTTGATGTAAGTGGTGGAATCTCTTCTGTATTAATTGTACTTATCTCTCTAGTTTGTGGTGTTGCATTAGCTTCTATTACAGTAATAGTTTTAGACAAAAAGAAATTATATGAATCTTTAGATTAAAGGAGATGAATCCATGAACATTTGTTTTGTAGTTAATAAAAATTATATAGGACAATTAAAAGTAGCTATTAAAAGTTTATTTGAAACAAATGATAGTAATATTGATTTATATATCCTTGAAAATGATTTAACTAATGAAGATGAAGCGGACTTAGTAAGATTTGTATCTTCTTATAAACAAAATATTCATTTTGTTAAGATGTCAGATTCTTATTTCACAGGATTACCTAAAATGGGATATGATCAAAGTTATACAGCATATTTTAAGATTATGATTCCTTATGTACTTGATAATTTAGATAAAGTGTTATATTTAGATTGTGATCTTTTAGTTAGAAAGAACTTAAAAGAACTATACGAAAGAGAAACTTCTAATTTCTTAACTGCTGCACTAGATATTAAGATGAATAAAGGTAAACAAGAACATATTAAGTCTATATGCAATCATTATAGTGATAAATATTTTAATTCTGGTGTTATCTTATTTGATTTTAAATATAAGGATCAAATAGTATCTAAGGAAGAAATGATTGATTATATTCTTAATAATAAAGATATAATTAAATATCATGATCAAGATATATTAAATCATTTCTATATTGATAAATGTGATACTATCGATATTTTATATAACTATCATACTATTTATTATAGTTTTAAAGAAATATTTAAAGATAATAATATAAAGAAAGCTTATATAATTCATTATGCTAATTGGAAACCATGGAATAGTAATTATATAGGTAAAGCATATAAAATGTATTTAAAAGAATATAATAATTTAAAGAAATCAGAAAATTTAAATTATTTAAAGAGAAGAAATATATTTTCTATGCTTAAATTAATATTTAAATATATATTCTAAAGGAGTATTTATGAAAAATATTTTAATAGATGGTTCTTTTGTTTCAAAAAGAGTTACAGGTGTTCAGCGCTTCAATTGGTGTGCTTTAGAAGAACTTGTAAAATATACTGATATTAAATGGTATATTGCTGTATCAAAGGATACTGATATATCTAAACTTAAAGAAATTAATAATCTAACTATTATTCAAAAGGGAAAGAAGAATAACAAGTACTGGCAATTCTTTACTTTGGCTCGTATTGCAAGACGTCTTCATGCAAGTGTGCTCTCTATGTCTAACTTTTCGCCTTTATTCAAGAAGGATTATGTTGTTTTGCATGATGTTACAGCCTTTGAAAAAGAAGGTAACAATGATAAATTATGGGCTTTTTTAAATAGATTATTTTTAAGATTTCGTTTTAATAAACATAAAGCAGTATTCACTGTCTCTGAGTTTTCTAAAAATAGAATAGCTCATGTATTTAAAAAATATAATAAAGATAATATCTACGTATGTTATTCAGGTGGAGATCACTGGGATAATGTAATAAGTAAGAGACCAGAGAATTTTACAGATGAACCTTATGTATTATCAGTTGGTTCTACAACTAATAATAAGAATTTTAATTATGTTATTAAATTAGCTGAAAAGTATAAAGATATTAAATTTAAGATTGTTGGAAGAGTAAATGATGAGACTAAAAACTACTTATCTAAGTTTGGTAATGTTTCATTTACTGGATATGTTGATAATGGCCAGTTAAAATATTATTATGAACATGCGACGACATTCATACTGCCATCATTCTATGAAGGATTTGGTCTTCCGCCACTTGAGGCTGTATACTGCGGTGTAAAGTCTATTTGTTTATCTAATATTGAAGTATTTAAGGAACTATACAAAACTAGTGCTAATTATTTTGATCCTTATGATACTGTAAATTTACTTGATTTATATCATATTAAGAATATAAGTAATGAGGAAAGAGAGAGACTTATAACAACATTTAATTGGTATAATGTTTCTAAATCTATACATGATGTATTAGTAAAGGAGTAATTTATGATACCTAAAATAATTCATGCATGTTGGCTTGGAAGTGCTCCTATGCCACAAGTATATCAAGATTATGTTAATAATTGGAAAAAGTTAAATCCTGACTTTGAAGTTAAACTATGGACTGATAAAGATTTTGAAGAATATTATGATGATTCACTTTTTGTTAAGGATTGCCTAAGACTTAAAAAGTATGGATTTTTAGCCGACTATTTCCGCTTTACTGTTCTTTATAAATTTGGCGGATTCTATATTGATACTGATGTAGAGATGTTTAAGCCAATAGGTGAGTTTACTAATTATAAAATGGTTATGGGTTATATCTTTGATACATCTATAGGTACTGCGTTTATCGGAAGTGAAAAAGAAAATCCTATTATAGCTTCTTGGCTTGAAACTTTGCTTAAAGATTATGAAGAAAAGGGTGAGTTTACAGTATCTAATGACTGGATTACTAAATATTTTATTGATAACTTTAAAGATTTTAGACTATCTGGTAAACATCAAAGCTTAGAGTGCGGTATTGAGCTTTTTCCTAAGGATTATTTTGAAAGATACAAATTATCTAAGAAGGCTCCTGGCGGATATGCAGAACACCACTGTGCTGGTAGCTGGTCTGATGAGAAAGATAAATTACCTAGAAGAATACTTAAAAAAATACTTCCTCGTAAGGTTATTTCTTATTTAGGACATCAAAAGAAGATAAGACAAACTCCTTATTATAAAGTATATTTAAAACAAAGGAAGGATATCTAATGAAAATTAATATTTATGTAGCTACTCATAAAAAAGTAGATAATCCGCTTCCTGAAAACTATCACTATATGATGGTTAATGCAAATGGTAAAGAAAATCCTTATCCTTATGCCGATAATACGCAAGATAATATTAGTGTAAAGAATCCTTATTACTGCGAGCTTACTTGTGGTTATTGGATTTGGAAAAATGATAAGGAAAGTGATGTTGTAGGTCTAGCACACTATAGAAGAATTCTTACAACAAACAAATTCTCATCTAGTATTAAATCTTATGTTAATCAAAAACAAATAGAAAAAGATTTAAAAGAATATGATTTTATATCTACTAAATTACATGATCCTCTAATTAACATTCATGATCATATTATAAGAGGTAATGTAAGAAAGTCTGATTTAGATAAATTAACTGAAACAATTAAGGAAGTAGCTCCAGATTATCTTGATACTTATAATAAAGTACTTGCAGGAAGACAAAGCTATTTACTTAATATGCTTATTACTACTAAAGATAAATTTGATGCTTACTATACTTGGCTATTTAATATCTTAACTCATCTCGAGACTAAGATAGATATGACAGGCTATTCAACTGAAGAGAAGAGATTATATGGATATTTAGCTGAAAGATTATTTACTGTTTATGTATTTAAAAATAATTTTAAGGTTAAGTCTTATTCTACTTGTATTGTAGGTGCTAAAAAGAGTGAACTTGTAATTGATAAGATATTACAAAAGTTAAGAATAAGAAAGAGAAAATAAAGGTGTATTTATGTATGACTACTTAATAGTAGGTGCAGGACTTTATGGTTCAGTATGTGCCTATGAACTAAATAAAAAAGGATATAAAGTACTTGTAATAGATAAAAGAAATCATATTGCAGGTAATATCTATACTAAAAATATAGAAGGAATAAATGTTCATAAATATGGTGCTCATATATTCCATACCTCAAATAAAGAAGTTTGGGATTATATAAATAACTTTGCAGAATTTAATAATTATATTAATCAGCCTGTTGCTAGATATAAAAATGAATTATATAATCTTCCTTTTAATATGAATACCTTTACTAAACTTTGGAGTGATGTATTTACACCAAACGAGGCTAAAGAGAAGATAGAAGCTGAAAAAGCAAAATACCATATTGAAAATCCTAAGAATCTAGAAGAACAAGCCATTAATCTAGTAGGTACTACAATCTACGAAAAATTAATTAAAGGATATACTGCTAAACAATGGGGAAGAAAGTGCACTGAATTACCTGCATTTATTATTAAGAGACTTCCTGTTAGATTTACATTTGATAATAATTATTTTAATGATAGATATCAAGGAATTCCTATTGGTGGATATACTAAGATAATTGAAAAGATGCTAGAAGGTATAGATGTTAAACTAGATTCTAATTATTTAGATAATAAAGAATATTATAATAGTATTGCAAATAATATTATCTATACTGGTCCTATTGATGAATTCTTTAACTTTAAGTTTGGTGCTTTAGAATATAGAACAGTTAGATTTGAAGAAGAAATACTAGATACTAATAATTATCAAGGTAATGCCGTTGTAAACTATACTGATTATGATATTCCTTATACTAGAATAATAGAACATAAGCATTTTGAATTTGACTTAACTAGTAATAAGACTGTTATATCTAAAGAATATTCAACAAGTTGGAAACAAGGGGATGAACCTTATTATCCTGTAAATAATGATATTAATAATAATTTATATTTGAAATATAAAGAAGAAGCTATGAAACTTACTAATATTCATTTTGGCGGTAGACTTGGCTCTTATAAATATTATGATATGGATAAGGTTATTAAAGAAGCACTTGATTATTTAGATACTATTAAGTAGGTGATTTAATGAGTGAAGAAGTAAATAAAAATAATAGTAAAAAATTAAAGAAGAATATTATACTTAATACTTTATATCAATTACTTACTATTATAACTCCCTTAATTACAGCTCCTTATATATCTCGTGTTATTAATAATGATGGTGTAGGTATTTATAGTTATACTAACAGCTTAGTATCTTATTTTACGATGTTTGCATCTCTTGGTACTGCATCTTACGGACTTAGAACAATAGCACTACATAGAGATAACAAAAAAGATTATTCTAAATCATTCTTTGAAATAGAATTAATAAGTATTATATCAACTTGTCTTATGCTTGTTTTCTGGTTAATACTAGCTTTTTGTTATAAGGATTATAGTACTTATCTATTTATCTTATCTTTTACATTACTAGCTACTTTATTTGATATTTCCTGGCTATATCAAGGACTTGAAAAGTATGGTTATACTGTCTCAATTAATGCTTTCTTCAAATTATTATCAGTAGTACTTATATTAACTCTAGTTAAAACAAGGGATGATGTATCAAAATATTTACTTATTACAAGTCTTTCAACTTTCTTAGGTAATGTATCAATGTGGATATTCTTACCTCGTAATATTCAGTTTACTAAAATTGAGGCCTCAAGCTGCTTGCGTCACCTTAAGTCGACTATGATTTATTTCTTACCTACGATAGCTACTACTATATATACTATCTTAGACAAGTCTTTAATCGGTTTATTAATTAAAGGTAGTGTAGATGTGGAAGAAAACGGAGTAATAATAACTAAGAAACTAGCTGATATAGAAAATGGTTATTATGAACAAGCTAATAAGATTATTTCCCTTGTTAAGACAGTAGCGTTCTTTTCAATAAATGGTGTTATGTGCTCTCGTGCTAGTTATTTATATGGAGTAAATGACGCAGAAGGACTTAAAAAGCTACAACGTTTAACTTTATCAATCACCTCATTCTTATCTATTGGCGCTTTATTCGGTATAGCTGCGATAGCTAAAACCTTTGTTCCAGTGTTCTTTGGGGACGGTTATGATAAAACTGTTACTTTATTGTACATTTTATCCCCTATTATTTTAATAATATGTATAAGTAATGTTCTTGAAAATATTTACTTTACTCCCTATGATAAGAAAAAACAATCTGTTGTCTTCTTATTTGTAGGTTCTATTATTAATTTAGTCTTAAATATACCATTTATTATCTTATTTAAGTCTTTAGGAGCTGCAATAGCTAGTGTTATAGCTGAGGCTGTAATCTGTTTTTTATATATTCATTTTACAAAAAAGACAGTATTCTCATTTAAAGATTTATTCTTAATACTTTATAAAAAAGTAATATCAGGTGCATTAATGTTTTTAGTAGTGTTCTTCTTAGAAAAATATTGTTTATCTAGTTTAAATACTTATTTATCACTACTTATTCAAATAGTAGTAGGAGCTTTAATCTATTTAGCAACATTATTTATTTTAAAAGACAATTCTGTTAAAGAACTTATAACTTTTGTTAAGGAAAAGAAATAGGAGGCAATTATGAATGCAATTTTAATGGCTGCAGGTCTAGGTTCTAGAATGAGACCTTTAACTAATTTTCATCCTAAACCTTTGGTAAAGGTATTTGGAAAATCAATGATTGAGACTATTATCGATTCTATTAATCCTTTAGTAGATAATATCTATATTATAACAGGATATTTAGGAGAACAGTTTGATTATTTAGAAAAAACTAATAGTAAAATTAAAATTATTAGAAATACTGAATATCAAACTATAAATAATATATCTAGTATTCATGCAGTATTAGATTATCTAGATTTAGATGATACCTTTATTTGTGAAGCTGATTTATTTGTTAGAAATAAAGATATGTTTAATGTGAATCTAGATCATTCTTGTTATTTTGGTAAGTACCTAGAAGGTAGATCAGATGACTGGGTTTTTGATACTGATAAGGATGGTTTTATTACAAGAGTTGGTAAGTACGGAGAAAACGAGTATAACATGTGCGGTGTAGCTTTCTTTAAAAAAGAAGAATGTAAAATTCTAAAAGAAGCTATTCTAGAGGTCTATAATAAAAAGTCTGGATTTGAAGAATTATTCTGGGATGATGTGGTTAATATGAATCTAGATAAGTTAAGACTTAGAGTTCATCCTGTTAAACAAGATGATATAGTTGAAATTGATTCAGTTAAAGAACTAGAAGAAATAGATCCTAATTATAAAGAATATAATAGATATGAATAATGTTCATTTTGAAATTTTAAGGTGTTCATTTTGAACACCTTATTGATTGCGTTATGATATGGTAGTAAAATACTAAAGAAAGGAAAGCAGGTTTATCCTGCGGGAAGAGTTTATGAAGAAAAGTTTATTAGTTTGCGCGCTAGCTTCTTTAGGAGTAACATCAGTTTTAACGTCTTGTGGAAATGATGAGAATACTGTTATTATTTATTCAGCTGCCGAAGAAGAGAGAGCAAGTTTTTTAAAAGAAGAGTTAAGTAAGAAGTTCCCTGATATTAATGTTGTATTTCAAGCTTATGATACAGGTAAACTTGTAACTAAATTACAAGCTGAAGGAACAAATACTGATTGTGATATATTTTATGATTTAGAGGCTTGTAATGCATCTAAATTAAATAATGAAAATAGTAATCTATTTTATGATCTATCTAGTTATGATTTTAGTATCTATGATGATAGTGTATTATCTTATACAAACGAGCATAAGAAGTTTGCAGTTAACGGTAAAACATGTGGTACTATTGTTGTAAATAAAAAAATATTAAAAGAAAATAATTTGAATGTACCTACTACCTATAATGATTTACTTGATGAAAAATATAAGAATTTAATTGTAATGCCAAATCCTGCCTCATCAGGTACTGGTTATGCTTTCTATAATGGTCTTGTTTCAACTTTAGGTGAAGAAAGTACAATAAATTACTTTAATAATTTAGATACTAATATTAAAGAATATACTACATCAGGTTCAGCTCCTATCAAACAAGTTGATAAAGGCGAGGCTGCAGTTGGTGTTTGTCTTTTA
Organism: uncultured Eubacteriales bacterium; assembly: GCA_963605425.1. Lineage (GTDB taxonomy): Bacteria > Bacillota_I > Bacilli_A > Acholeplasmatales > Anaeroplasmataceae > JAEELC01. Next base: position 4,002 of record CAVCUQ010000023.1, on the reverse strand, counting down.
TGGCAAGGTGTTACTTATTCTAATAACAATAGTGATTTAGAAGTAGTATTTTTAAATAATGAAGCTTCTTATTCATTATTTACTATGGGTATTATAAGTGGTAAAGAATCTAATACTAGCGTAAAGAGTGTCTTTGACTATTTATATAATGATTTAAATAAGAGACAAGTTACTAAATTTAACCCTGATAAGATTTATAAAAATCAAGGAAAGGCTGAAATAGATAACTATCCTACTAATTTTACAGAAATTAATATGATTGGTTCTTTTGATTTTAATCATAAGAAAGATTTACTTGATAAGTGGAAACATTAATATGGCTGATATTATTTTAGAATGTAAGAACCTAACTAAGAAATATGGTAAGAGACTGGTTTTAGAAGATATATCTTTTGATGTGTATAAGGGTGAGTTCTTATCCTTACTTGGGGCTTCAGGTTGTGGTAAAACTACTATATTACGTCTTTTAATTGGTATTGATACGGTTACAAGTGGTAAGATAATTAAAAATGGTGAAGATATTACTAATCTAGAACCTAGAAAGAGAAATATAGGAATAGTATTTCAAAATTATTCATTATTTCCTAATATGAATGTTTATGATAATATAGCTTATGCTTTAAAGTGTAAGAAATTATCTAAAGAAGAAATTGATACTAAGGTTAAAGATATCATTGATGTTATTGGTTTAACTGATCATATTTATAAGAAACCAAAGAATTTATCAGGAGGACAACAACAAAGAGTAGCTATTGCAAGAACACTCGTTTTAAATCCTGATATCATCTTATTTGATGAACCTATGTCAGCTTTAGACGCAGAGATTAAGGTTACTTTAAGAAAAGAATTAAAAGATATCCAAAAGAAGATGGGTATAACTATGATTTATGTTACCCATGATCAAGAAGAAGCTTTTGCAATGTCAGATAGAATTATGGTGCTTAATGATGCAAGAATCATGCAGTTTGATACACCATATAATTTATATAATAATCCTTCATGTGATTTTGTTAAAAACTTTATTGGAAATCATCTTGATATGAAAGTTAAATCCATTTTAAATTCTATTAGTAAAGAAGAGAAAGATTATGAATAAAGCAATAAAAATATTTAAACATGAATATTTACGTATTTTTTCTCTTATTTTAATCTTTATCTTTGCATTTCTTCCTTTAATATCTTTAATTTTAAATATTAAGGGAAGTGATTTTTCTTTTGTATTTAGTGATAATAACTTTTATCTAGCATTAAAGAATTCACTTATATATTCATTTGTAAGTAGTCTTATAACATTAATATTTTCTCTTATTTGTGCTTATTTACTTAATGAATCATCAATTAAACATAAGAATATATTTTCATCTCTTATTACTTTAGGAATGCTTGTACCTACAATATCAATCGGTCTAGGTATTAGAGTATTAATGGGTAAGAATGGTTTTATTGATAAGCTATTTCATATAGAAACTTCATCAACAGGACTAGCAAGTCTTATACTAGGTTCTGTTATATCGAGTTTACCGGTAACATTTATTATTATTTATGACGCACTAAATTATGAAGATAAGTCACCATACGATTCGGCTAATGTTATGGGTATATCTAGATTTAGTACCTTTTTTAAGGTTAAATTACCTTATTTAAAAATAACTTTAATTGGTACTTTCTTCGCATCCTTTACCCAAATACTTTCTGACTATGGTATTCCGATGGAGGTTGCCGGGAAAACTCAAACTCTTCCTATATATTTATATAATCAAGTTTTAACAAACTTTGAATATGGAAGAGGAAGTATTGTAAGTATGTTTTTACTTGTTCCTGCAATAATATCTTTTATATTTGATTTAATATTTAATGAATCAAGTAGTAGGGAAAGTTCGAAAGGATTAATTAAAGCAAGTAAGAGATTTAATATTATATCAGGTATTATTCTTACTTTAGTTGGTATAATACTATTTATACCTCAGTTATCATTTATAGTTTTATCATTTATGAAAAGCTATCCTAATGATATGAGTTTGTCTTTTGCAAACTTTATTAAGACATTTACAGCCTCATACGGATTAAGTATTTCTAAGTATATTAAGAATTCACTCGTTATGGCCTTGCTTACAGCTTTCTTTGGAACTCTAGTTTGCTATATCGTAGCTTACATGTCTAGTAGAATTAAGGGAAAGACCTCAAAGGTATTAAATTTATTTGCTGTATCAACTATAGCTATTCCAGGTCTTGTACTAGGACTAGGATATATGGTTTTATTTAAGAATACAAAAGGATTTTTTTATGGAACTCTTGCAATACTAGTTGTAGTTAATATTTTCCACTTTTTTGGTTCCCCTTATTTAATTGCAAAAAACTGTTTATCTAAGATTAATAAGGATTATGAAATAGTAGGAGAAACTCTAGGTATTAAAAAAATAGGTATTTTCTTTAAAGTCTTAATACCTAATTCAGTGTCTTCACTAATAGAGATGTTTTCTTATTATTTCTTAAATAGTATGATTACAATTTCAGCTGTTGCATTCCTATGTACTTACAAAAATCAAAGCCTTGCAATACTTATAAACACTTATGAAAAATCAAGTAACTATGAGGTTGAGGCTGCTATCTCAGTAATAATACTATTTATTAATATAATAGCTAAAGCTTTATTTAATATTATCAACACTCTAATTAAAAAACATAATACTTCAAAGGAGGATTATCAAATGGAATTATCATTATATCAATTTGAATTGTTAACATTCCTAGAAAGAAGCGGAAAGGGTCGTTATAGTCAAAGATTATTATCTGATACCTTAACTTTATCTTTAGGTACAGTAAATAAATTACTTCAATCATGTTTAGATGATAATTTAGTTGAAATGGATAAAGATAATAATTTATCTATAACTGATAAAGGTTTAAAAGCCTTAGAGCCTTATAGAGTAAGAAAAGCTATCATTCTAGCTGCTGGATTTGGTTCCAGATTAGCTCCTGTTACTCTTGATACTCCTAAACCTTTAGTAAAAGTTAATGGAAAAAGAATTATTGATACTTTAATTGATTCTCTAACTAGTAAAGGTATTACTAATATTTATATTGTAAGAGGATATATGAAGGATAAGTTTGATGAACTGCTAGAAAAATATCCTACTATTAAATTTATTGATAATTTAGAATTTAATACAGCTAATAATATTGCATCTTTATATAGATGTGTAGATTTACTTGATCAGTGTTACATTTGTGAAGCTGACCTTTTGATTAACAATCATGATATTATTAGAAAATATGAATATAAAACTAATTATTTAGGTGCTAAGGTTAAAGAAACCGATGATTGGTGCTTTAAAAAGACTAATGGTTATATTTCTTCTTATTCAAGAGGAGGAGAGAATTGTTACCAGGCTTATGGCATTAGTTATTGGAATAGAGAAGATTCGGAAAAGCTTAAAGCAGATATTATAAAGGTATATAATAGCCGTGGTGGTAAAGAAAACTTATGGGAAATGGTGCCTTTAAAGATTTATAAAAAGAATTATAAAGTTGAGATTAGACCATGCCTTAAGCAAGATATCACTGAAATAGATAATTTTGATGAATTATTAATACTTGATTCATCTTATGAGAATTATCCCGGTTTAGAAAAATTTAGATAGAAATATTAGAAAGTTAACTATATTGTTAGCTTTCTTTTTAAATTACTCTATATAAATTATAATATTTTTTTAATATGGAACTGATTAAAGATTTATAATGATCCATTTCTAGATATGAAAACTTTAAAGATAACAAGTAGACTTTTATAAAATAGTTATGATAAAATATATTTAAGAAGTAGGTGATAAAATGTCATTTTATTTGAATCTTAATAGTAATAAATTTATTGAATATCAAATTTCACAAATTTTTATAGATAAATCCAATTTGATTAATAAATGTAACTTAGTTTTAGGAACAAATGATAAATATATGTGTGTCACAAGACCTCGTCGTTTTGGTAAGACTATGGCTCTTTCT
>CAVCUQ010000022.1:0-22566 GCA_963605425.1 uncultured Eubacteriales bacterium | reverse complement strand
ACTGATGCGAATGCAACACTTTCAATGAGCAGTAGTTTTTATACATTTGTAAGTAATTTAGAAGAATTCAAAACAGCTATAAGTAATACTAATAAACAAATAGTTCTTACAGGTGATATTGAAACTGATAAACCATTAGAGTTAACTAATATCGGTATTGATTTAAATGGACATAAATTAACATTAAATAAGAATGTAACTTTTAACTATACATCAGATATGAATTCTAACCTTTATATCGGGGATAAAAAAGGCACTGGTATTATTAAAGGTGATGGTGTAAGTCTTACTTTATCAGGCATGCCAGTAGAAGTACACAATAGTTATTCTAGTCTTTTTAGTGTTACTGAAAGTGATAATTTAAAATCATCTCTATATTCTATCTTTGAAGAAAAAATTAAAGAAATACCAACTAAAAAAGAATATGCAATAGGGGATAGTTTTGCATTATTTGATGGATATTATCAGTATTTATCATATATTACCGTTAATTCTGATGTGCTTGAAAAATCTAATAATTATTATGTAATTAAAGATTATAGTAAATCATCTGATTATAGTCCTATCTTACGTCTAACTATTAATGGTAAAACCCTATCAAGTCAAATATTATTATCAGAAGTAGGTATTAATGCGTGTTTAAGTGAAATTAAAGAAAGATTTTCATCTAAAATAGTTAATTATTCTATTCCTCTATTAACATATGATAATAAGAGTAGATGTCATATTGAATATTATATTAATGATAATAATAATGGTAACATTTTAAATAGTGATGGTATCTATCAAGCAAGTGGTATTGATTATATTAAAAATTTAGATAATATTAGTGTAATTAAACCTACTATTACTATAAAAGTATCTTATGAACATTCATATGTTACTTATACTTTAGCTGGTGATGAAACTATTAATTTGATACCATTAACTGAATTACAAATTAAAAGTTTAATTGTATCTAATGAAGCTAAAGTATTACTTTGTGATACTGACACTGAATCTAGTGATACTACACTAAATTATGGAGATACAAATAATGCCTTCTTAACTGCATTCTTATCTAAATTAACTAATTCATCAGCTAGTATTTCAAGTGTTACAGGAAACTCTAAATATACTGATAACTTTGATATTGATGAGGATAAGAAAACTATTAAGGCTAAAGATGTAGAAGTTAATAAGATTATTGAAACTGATATTTCATATAAAGTTACATTTACTTTTGCTGATTTAGTAACATATGAATTTAACTGCAGTAATAATATTACTTTACTAGGTAAAGAAGAATATAAAACTAGATATGATATTAGTAATAGACTTAGTTTAAAGTTTAGAGAAAATGATTATATATCAGGTAATGGTTATAACTTCAATGCTTATGGATCTCTTTCTCCCACAGTAAATAAAGAGAAGAAAGCTATTTATATCAAATATGAAATAGTAACAGACAAAGCTAAAGACTTTGTAGCTATCATCTATGAATATAATTTAGTAACTAAATCAGAATCTCAAGTATCATATTTTGCAAAAAATTCTGATGGCAGCTATTTATTCTCTACTAGTGAATTAACTAGTGCTACTTTAGACGGTAATACATCTTACTTTATTGATATATCAAGCCTAACAGGCTTTACTGGAGATAGATATTCAATCGATGGTGGAACTGCAACTTTAAATACTAGTGGTACATATGCTCTTGCATATACATATGAAGCCTTTATTCAAATTAAAGCTAACCTTGTACCTCAAGTGGAATCTACAATTGTTTCAATTAAGGCTACTTTATATAATGATTCGGCTTATACGGATCCATATCTAGAAAATAATAAAGAAGTATCTTATACATTTACTTTAACTGTTGAAGGTATTATTCACTATGGCAGTCAGACAGGTAATGTGACTGATTATCAACTATATTCTAAATTATTATTAATGTTTGATAAGAATAATGATGGATTAATTACCTATAGTGAAGCTAAACTGTCTATGAGTGAAGTAGCTAGTATATTGGATTCTAAAGGTATAAAAGGTACTTATTATAAAACTGATAGTACTTATAGTTTAGATTATTTAAATTTTGAAAGTTTAAATATTGATTCTTTAAATGGACTTGAATATTTCTCTAATATTACAGGTATTTCCTTTAAATCAAATAGTATTAAATCTATCTCAAACTTAAGTTCACTCCATAATTTACAATATATTAATTTAGCTAGTAATCAAGTAACTGATGTAACACCTTTAAATTTACTTGATAATTTAGTTTATCTAAATTTTGAAAGTAATTTAATAACTGATATAAGTCCATTAAAATATTTAAGTAATGTACAATATATAAATTTAAAGAGTAATAAAATAGTAGATCTTGATGGTTTAACATTAATGACTAATTTAAAATATTTAAATTTATGTAATATGACTAAAGATAATATTGAATTTACTAATAATAATACTATTAACTATGAACTTGCATTAATTCAAATTAATTCATCTAGTGCAGAGATTCATACAGGTACAAATGATTCTGTTTATAGCCTGCAAGATGAAGCTAAGACTGCAGTAACGATTCTTAAAGAATTAGAAAGAATTAATAGAGTAAATCAAAAACTATATTTACCGGCTAGATATTATTATAATTCAACTAGCTATTATGATATTAACTGGACATGTAATAATTCAAATTTAACATTTACAAAGAATGGTTCATATTATGATTTTTCTTGTACTAACCCAGTAATAGATGAGGATGTAGAATTCTTAATTCAAGTTGGAGATAAATCATTCCAAAGAGTTATGAAGGTTAACGTTTATAAAACTGAGAGTGATACTGTTTATGATAAATATATCTATAATGGTTCAGGATATACAAACTTAACTACATTAAAAGATGTAAATAAAACTTTAATCGATGCTTTATTTAATATTTATAATATTGATAAAAGTACTACTACATTAGTTGAAGTAGTATCAGGCACAAGTGTTCCAGAACAATTTGTTATATCAGCTAGTGATTTTAGTAGTGCTAATACAATTAATGAAATAGATTTATCGAATGAAGGATTAACAAGTTTAGCTGGTCTTGAATACTTTATAGAATATATTAAATCTAATACTAGTATATCTATCAATTTATTAGGTAACAGTTTAGATAGTCTTGAAAAATTAACAGAACTTGATACTATAGGTACTTTAAAAATTGGTAGTGCTAAGTATGACTTTAATGAACTTGTTAGTGGAAGTTATACTGAGGGTAATGAAAAAACTCTAATTACTATATCTAAAATATATGTAAGCCAATGTTATGATTTATCTGATGATGATGTAATTAAAGGATTATTTAGATATTATTTTGTTTCTAGTAACGATATAGAAATTTATCTGAAAAATGATTCTACTAAGTGGGATCCATATGAAGAATTACTTCCTTATAAGTTAACACTAATTCAAAATACTATTAGTTTAAATTATGCAGGTGATTATGATTTATCGGATGTTCTTTATACCGATTCAAATGGTATAGCAATTGATTTCTACGGATATACTCATTATTTTAAATTCTATTATAATTATGGTGTTAATACTCTATATACAAGGGATTCAAGTTCTAATTACACTTGGTATGATTCTGAAAATAATATAGGTAAGTTCTATACTTATAATGATTATTTCCAATTTAGAGAAAATATATTAACATATAAGAAATATATTGCAGGAGAAGAAACAAGTTATCTTACTATTGGACTTAAGAGTACAACTAATAGTAAGAAGACTATTACAGGAGAACATGCCCTTGCAATCAATGTATTTGATATGGCAAAGAGTATCACTGTAACTGGTCTAGATAATAATACATCTAGCACACTAGCTGATATGTTTAATTCTAAAGAGTTAAAAGAAGAAATATTATCTATATTAAAAACTAATAGTTTTGACTTTACTTCAGGTACTATTACACTTGATGATTTAAATACTAAATTATCTAGTTTAACTAGTTTTACATTTACACAAATGGCTTCAAATTATAGTTCTAACTTATTTAAAGGATTACGTTATTTAACTAACCTTAAGAGTATAACTATAAATAAAGATTTTAATATAGGAACTGGAGAAGACCTTGTTAATTTAACTAATATTAGTGTATCTTATTCTTATGTTGATTTTAGCAATTTATCAACTACTTTAACTAATTTAAATGAATTAACATTAACTTCTAATTATGGTATTAAAATACCTAGTGGACTTGGAGATAAACTTCCTAATTTAACAACCTTAAAAATTGATGGATTTGAAAGCAATTATATGGATTTACATCAATTAACAAATTTAATTACAAGTGAAGGTAAATCTAATATTTCCTCATTAACTTTAAATAAGGTAAAAGCTAGTAGTGATCCTTTAACAATTGGGGACGTAAATAATGTTATTATTCCTCTTCGTAATGCTTATTATAAGGCACATTCTAGTGAGCCTACTTATTGTGTTGGTAACAAGACTAGTGGTGAAGCTAAGAGTGGAACTAATCTAAACTTTGTATTAAAAACTGATAATACAGTAGATTATGTTTATGTAACAAGTGATACAGTAGAAAATAGGTGGGTAGCAGAAATAAGTTCAAGTGATACAACTGTTGATACTTCAGCTAAACTTAATAATTATAAATTATATGACTTTGGATTAATGATAGAAGGAAGTAAACCATCACAAGGTACATCATGGCTTTCTTTAGGTGAAGATGGTGCTTTAAAACAAAATGCTGGTACTAAATTATGGCTTCCTACAAATACTAAATATTTCTTATATAGTTTGTATAAAGATGATACTTTAGTAAATAATAGTTTCACATATCAAAATCTTGATATGACATGGTATTATTTCAAGCATGATTCAAATGAAGCACAAACTAAAGGACAAATTTCAGGTAATACCACTGATGGTTATATTAATTATACATTAGATGGTAATGCTTACTATATAATTATTGGTACAATCCCAAGCCAAAATGCAATGTTTACATATCAGTTTATCTCTGGTTCAGGAGACGGTGTATACAGTAGTTTTGATAATAATAATCTTAGATTTATTACCTATTATTTTGCAGAATTAAGTAATAGAATTGCTGCATGGAGTGGTATTTCATTAAAAAATGGAACTATAAATCACTGTGATTTTGCAAGATATTCAGGTATTGACGGACTTTCAAGTTGTACTAATTGGGTAAAATATGTTAAAGATGATTCAGAAAAATCAAAGTACATATATTATTCAAATACACTTACTATCTCTAGTTTAGCTGATTACGAAACAGATGTAATTAATAACTATCTATTTGGTGATAATGGTAAATTTCAAGTAATAAAAACCGTAGAATTACCAGATTCTTACTACGATATTAGTTTTACTAATACATTTGGCAAGTTAAAGAATGTGGAATCACTTAAATGTACTAATTCTAGTTTGAAATTTGATTCTAATAGTTTTACAAATTATACTAAGCTTACATCTCTTGATTTGAGTAATGCTTATAATTTCTCACCTAGTGCTTTAGAAAGTTTAACTAAAGTAAATAGCAGCCTAACAACTCTTAACATTAGTGGTACTAGATGTGATCATAACCTAGATACCTTTACAGTTCTTGCAAATTGGACTAGTAACACTAATACTATCTCCATTTCTTTAAATAGCAATACTGTATCTACAACTACAAGTAATATTAGTTCAATCTTATCTAGCATAAAAGGTGATCTTGTTACTGATAAAAGTTATAATGTACGTGATACTTCTAATGCTCTAGGCTCTATTTATAATAATAGAACTAGTTCACAAGAGTATACTACAGGTAATTATAAAATTAAGTGGGAATACCCAGAACAATTTATTCAAAGTATAGGTAATACAAGTTTAACATCAAGTACAAATGTACCAGTAAGTGTACTATTAACTTATAGTAACTTATCAATATTTGCGGAAGTACCTTATATTCTTTATGCCTATGACGCGCAAGTAACTACAAATGGTAAATTTAAATGTGATGCATCTGATGGCTGGCTTGGAGTAGAAGAATTAAACTATGAACTTATAGCTCTTGCAGTTAAAAATAATGCAGTTAGCTATTCAAATGGTTACTTTGTATTATCTAAAGATACTTATGTAAGTGCTGCTCAATGGGCTGTAACTAATCTTAATTTAGATAAATTTATAGTATCTGCATCAGGTGAATATTTATCATTGAAACTTACAAGTGATGGTTATGCTATTAAAATTCATAAGTCAATATGTAATGAATTATATAAACAATATGAAGAAAATAATTTATATAGAAAGTCAGGAAGTTACCAAGATACAACATATTTGGCTCTAACTGTACCTGATCTAACAAAATATGAATATGATTTCAAGAGTGATGACTTACCAACTAAAAATAGTCCATTTATATATTTTGATAATAATACTGATACTAATAATGTAAGATTAACTATCACTTTACCCGCAAACAAAATTGTTATCTATGGTGTAACCTATGAACTTAAGTTAACTTTAGAAAAGACAAAATACCTAAATTATGGAATTCAAATCGATGGTACTAGTGTAATAATAGATTCAGCTAAATTATTACAGGCTACTAGTCAATTTGAAAAGAATTCCGTTACTGAAGTAAAATTCCAATATTATATTACTAAAGATGGAAATAATTATGAAAGTGGTAATTGTTTTACAGTTTATATTAATCATCTAGATTCAACTGATGAATACATTGATGAGAATTATTTATATGTTCTTGCTCAAAAAGATGATACAGGAGTCTATCTTGAAACAAATTCAAATAAAGTATATTTTGATTCAAGTAAATATCTTTTATCAAACATATCTAATGGTAATTATATTCTTTCAGATAGCGGCGAGTATGCTTTAATAAATGCAAGTTATGTATTTGAATCAGGTGTATTTATTAAGAAGATTATTGACGAAACGATTAAAAGTGTAGAAGGTGGATTTACAGGTATTGATCTAAAAAACTTAAACGATGGTTCAAGAAGGGTCGGTAAAGTACTAACAAACATTGCCTCTGTCAGTGAACTTTATGCTAATTCCGAATCTTTTGATTACATCAGTTCAATTAAAGGTATTGAATATTTTAAATCACTTAAAATATTGCAACTAGCTGGTATGATATTTGGATCGCTAGAAGGACTTGAGAGTATTCCTCTTGAAAGATTCTTCTATAATACAAATAATAATAACCCATATGTTACAGTAGTAGATTTTAGCCCATTAATTAAAGGATCTAAGAATAGTCTTGTAACTTTCCAATATGGTGCTAAAGGTAATACAATTATGGATGATTTATCATTCTTACTTGAGTTTACAAGCTTAACAAATGTTCTTATTGAAAACATGGATAATTCTTATAAAAATAGATATGTATATACAAAAGAATTTGCATATTTAGTATATCAATTAAGAAATAAGAATGTTAATCTAGGTATTAAAAAAGATATTCTTAATAATTGTAAATTTATAACTTACAACAGTGATTTCTGGGGATATGGTCAAGCTGAAGTAAAGTCTACTTACAGTTTAGGATTTAGTTTATTATCTTTATATAATGATAATTTATCTAAGTTTGAAAAGTCACCAACACTAGAAAATGGTTATTCAATAAAAATTGATAAATCAACTGAAACTACTTACATGTATCTTCCTGCAACAGTAGAAAATGATGGCAAATTATATTTACTTAACTATACTACTGATACATATAATAAAGCTGGATTTATATCTAATTTAGGATACTATAATGTATCTAGTTCAGTTGAAGAAGAGGTTACAAACCCAGAAGAGTTAATTTCAAGTAATGATTATTACCTAACTTATTTAGCAAGAACTTCTATGCTATATGTTAAATTCAAGATAAATTCTAATGCTAGCCTTAATGCTTATGATAAAGTAAGCTATAATAGAATCGATGTTTCCCTTACATGTGGTGTAGGTGAAAAGAAGTATTGTTTATCTAGAAGAATTACAATAAATTATAATTAATGAAAGAGAGGTGTTTTTATGAAAAAGAAATTATTAATATTAATATTTAGTATTATATTAGTTTGCTCATGTGCTATAGCGTTAGCTGCTAGCGTTAAAATTGAATATAATTATGCTTTACAAGTAGAAACACCTATCTTTACTGTAAGTGATGGAAAGTTAAGCGTTTCTATATCCAATACTACGGATACTTCATATAAACTTGATACATCAAATTCATATATAGATATTTTAACTGAAGATAGTGATACTTATACTGTTTCTACAAAACAAAAAATAAGTGGTTTAACTTTAGATTCATCTAAGACTTATAAAGTTTTTGCAAACACATTAACATATACAAAAGATACTGCATCATTTACTGTTACATACCACAATGAATATGTTTCTAGTAAAGAAGAATTAAGAACAATAAATTATTCTGCCTATTATAATAATATCTTTAATTATTCTAAAAATACTAATAATTTAGCTTTGAGAATAATATTTATTAAATCCTTTACTTTAGACGAAGAGATTACTATTAAAGCCCCAGTTTCCATAACTGCACTAAAATCTCTAACTTTAGAAAAGAATTTAAATATAATTAATTCTTATGCAGGTAATTATGATATTACAATAGATAAAGGTCAAACTATATCTTCAAGTAATGAATCAAAAATAATTATTAATAGTGCTAATGCTAATTACAAATATGATTCGAATAGTATTATTACTTTAAAGAATTCTATATCTATAGATAGTGCAAGTGATTTTATTGAATCTTATCTTCCATCTTATTTAGTAAATAGTGTCTACTTACCAAAGAGATTCTTATCTTCAGATATTACTTATGATTATTATGTAATAGATCAAGATAATACTGATACAACTACTCAGTTTAGTGGAATATTATCTGATGTTAAAAGCTACATTAAAGATAATATTTTAAGGATAAAGACAATTGTTACAAGTGGTAAAGATACTAAAGAAGTTACTAAAGATATTATTTGTGGTAACAGTATATCATCACTTAAGTTGATTCTAGAAAAAGAATTAAGTGCTACAAATCATACTAATTATGATTTATTGTATTTATTAAATAGTTTGAATATAAAAGAAGAACTTACTTTTAAGCGTGGTAAAGGATTTGATGTAATAATTAATAATACAATTGTCTCAACTGACGCAATTCTAACTTATGATGATGCAAATAATTGTTATAAAGATTCTAGTAATAATAAAATTACTAGTATAGTATTTAGAAGAACAAGCATTACTGATACAAGCTTTACTTTAAATATTAATTCAAAGGATATTACCATAAATCTTAAAGGTGCTACTAGGGATGAAGTAATAGAATATGTAAAACAAAATATTCATGCATATATTGTTACTAGTGAAAATAAGGCTTATAGTATATTAAATATTAAAGATAATAAATTATATTTAGGTACAGCTGATTTAGATATTGTTACTACTAATTTATTTACTAATTTAAATTATAAAATAGTTGATTCTGAAGGTAATGAAATAACTTATTATACAAGTGATACTACAAATGGTACTATAACAGTTGATTCAACTAAGGAATTTACTACCCTTTCATTAAATTATTATGATAATGAAACTTTATTATTTAGTATTCCTATTAAGAGAAGTTTATCTAGTAATTCAGGAGAAGATACAGGATTTGAATCAAACAACCCATTTGATTCAATATTCTCATCTAGTACTAATTGGCTTAAAGATAATACCTTTACTATGCCATCAAACTCTACTTATTCGGCTTTCTATGCGAAAATAAATATTACAAAGATTAATGGTGTAACATATAATACTGATCTTTTAAGTTCAATAAGTGTAAGAGGTACAAGTTATTCTGCAAAGACTCATCAGATGATTTCAATTACTCAAAGTGGTAATACTGCATCTAATGATTCTAGTTACTATAAATCTATTAATTTTAAAATTGATTATAATTATATTCCAAACTTTGACTCTGTTATTCAAGTAGAATGTTTATTATATAATAATGATGCAAAAGAAGTTACAGCTACTCATATCTATACCTTTACTATTCCAGGTATATTAAAGTGTGGATCAAATGATTCAAGTGATAATTACACTCCATGTGTATTTACATCAGACGTTTTCTATACTGATATCTTGAATTACTTTAAGAATAATTCTAATAGTGATTATTATATTGATATAGATTCTAACACTAGTTATATTCTTGCGAATGCTAAAAACGCAAGTGAGATTAATGTAAGTGGAAATAACACAGAAATAAGTGTAGATGGTATTGAATATTTTATAAATACTAAATCTATTACTATAAAAAATTATAAAATTACTGATTTATCTGCCTTCAAGTATTTAACTGATAGTAGTCTTTCAACTTTAAATCTAGATAGTAACAATATAACAAGTGCTATTTTAAGTACACATTTATATAATATACGTTTAACTACTTTATCTTTAAATGGTAATAATTTGGTAAGTATAACTAGTTTTAAAGGATTATTCTTTAGAACAATTACTAGTATTAATTTAAATAGTTGTAATCTTACAACAATAAATGGTATTGATAGTTTAGTTAATTTAAATACATTATATATTGAATCTAATAATATTGATGAATTTGAAACTTTAAAGAGTTTAGATTATCTAACTGATGTATATTTATATAATAATATAGTGACTGATAACACTAATAACTATTATGGAACATCAGGATTAGTTAATGAGGTAGTATATTACTGGATGACAGTAACTTATAATACTATTATTCATAAAGGTGAAGAGAACAATGATAACTACACTATATCAGATGATTCTAATCATAATAGTATATTATTGTATCTAAATGCTGTATGTATTCCTACAAAGATGAATAAGGATGAATATAATGATTTAATTACTAATCTTAAAACTAACGATATTATAGAGGTTAGTTACACGAATAATCGTTTAATTGTAAGTTATACAAGTAACAATGAAACACTATATAGAGAATTTTATATTGAGGTGACAAACTAATGAAAAAGAAGATTTTTACCTTAATTATAAGTATTATATTATTATCAACATCCATTACAGCATTTGCTTGGTTTGTTGGTAAATCTAATGTAGCTTATGTCGTGCCTACTAATGTTAATTTAGATATTAAAGGTTATTATAGTTATACTGATTCAAATAATGTTCCTAAACAGGAATGGACTAATTTAAGTGAGACTAAAACTGAAATAACAATTGAATTTGATTACACTATTAATTTTGCATTTGTATTAACTAATAATAGTGATGCTGATGTAGATTTCTCCTTAAGATTATCTGATTTTTCAAGTTATATATTTGAAGGATTTAATTATTCTAGTGAAGTTTCAACTGACACTAAAAATAAAATAACTGAGACTAATTCTAAATTCTTCCTTTATATAGATAAATTTAAAATTAATAGTAATAATGTATCTTCTGCTTTTAAGCCTGAAAAATATGATCCTAATGAGATTGCGGATTATGACGACATTACATTAAGTACTGATTCAAAGTATACTTATTCGGATTCCACTCCATTTCTTTGGAAATATGGATATAATAATAAATTAAATAGTGAAGCAATAAAGATTAAACAAGGTAAATCTTGTGTAATATATATGACTCTTAAGAATAGCCAAAACCAAACTTCACTTAATGAAGATTATCCTACTTGGTTATATTCATATGGTGGTAATTATATAAAATCAATAAAAAGTGGATATGCTACAACTAGTAGTGATGAGGTTACTCTAGATAGTACATCATATAATGATGAAACTGTAAAAAAATATTTAGAAAATTATTATGCTTTAGAAAAAGAGTCTTTATTCAATAAAGACACTGGAGCTACGAATCCCACAACTTTATGTTTTGATTATTTTGAATTTATTTCTGATATTACTATATCTAGCACTAACTAGTCTAATTAATTATAAACCATGCTCTAGATTTATATCTTTAGTATGGTTTTTTAATT
Organism: uncultured Eubacteriales bacterium; assembly: GCA_963605425.1. Taxonomy (GTDB): domain Bacteria; phylum Bacillota_I; class Bacilli_A; order Acholeplasmatales; family Anaeroplasmataceae; genus JAEELC01. The sequence goes on along the minus strand of CAVCUQ010000022.1, from coordinate 10,529 downwards.
TTCTTATGGTATAATTTTTATAAATATGTGAGGTTTTATAATTATGTTTAAAATTGAAAACTTTAAGGTTAGCTTTATTGAAAATGATAAAGAATTAGCTTATGTAACTTATCCTCTATTAGATGAAAATATTGTAGATATTAATCATACTGTAGTAGATGAATCTTTAAGAGGAAGAGGTATTGCATCACAGCTTTTACAAGAGGCTTATAAAGATATAAAATCAAAAGGTCTTAAGGCTAAAGCTTCATGTTCTTATGCAAAGAAGTGGTTTGAAAAGAATAAAGAATATAGTGATATCTTAGATAGCGAAATGGAAAGGATTACAAGTTTTACTGTTAATCATTTAACTTTACTTCCTGGTCTTTACGTATCAAGAGAAGATACAATGGATGGTTTTACTTTCACTACTTATGACATGCGTTTTACTCGTCCTAATTTTGAACCAGTACTAAATACAGCGCCTCTTCACACCATTGAACATTTAGGTGCTACTTTCTTTAGAAATAAATATAAAGATATTACAATGTATTTTGGTCCTATGGGATGTAGAACAGGTTTTTACTTAATATTAAAGGGCAAAGTTGATTTAGAAAATACAAGAAAATATTTAATTGAATGTATGAACTTTATTATTACATTTGAAGGAAAAGTACCTGGTGCTAGCCCTATTGAATGTGGTAATTACTTAGATTTAAATTTAGATATGGCAAAATATCATGCGAAAAAATACTTGGAGGTATTAGAAAATGCAAACACCATTTAGATTTGATTATGTAGGTTCTTTTTTAAGACCTGAAAGATTAAAACAAGCAAGAAAAGATTTTGAAGAAGGAAAGATTTCTAAAGAGGACTTAACAAAAGTTGAAAATGAAGAAATTACCAATCTTGTATCAAAACAAAAAGAATTAGGATATCATGTTATTACTGACGGAGAGTTCCGCAGACAAGCTTGGCATCTAGATTTTATGTGGGGATTTGATGGAGTAAAGCACGAAAAGACTAAAACTGGACTTCCATTCCATGGTGAGGCAGCTATGATTGATGATACTTACCTTGCTGGAAAGTTAGGATATAATCACAAACATCCATTTATTGATCATTTTAAATTTGTTAAACAATTTGAAGATGAAAATACTGTAGCTAAACTTACAATTCCAGCTCCTGCTCAATTCCTTGAACAATTAATTATGCCTTTTGCAAGAAAAAATACTATGACTTATTATGAAAGTGATGAAGAAGTAGTAGAAGATTTAGTAAATTGTTATAATTTATTTATTAAAGATTTATATGAAGCGGGATGCAGAAACTTACAACTTGATGACTGTTCTTGGGGTCTTTTAGTTGACCAAAGCGCACTTAGAATGTTTAATACCGATTTCTTAGGACTAGAAAAAATTAAGAGATTATTTGTAGATGTAAATAATCGTGTAATAGAATCCGCTCCTAAAGATTTAATTATTAATACTCATATTTGCAGAGGAAACTTCCACTCTACCTATGCATCAAGTGGTGCTTATGATTCAGTAGCTAAATATGTATTTAAGGATGAAGCTGTTCATGCTTTCTATCTAGAGTTTGATGATGAAAGAAGTGGTTCTTTTGAAGCTTTATCACTAGTACCAGAGGACACTTATGTAGTACTTGGTTTAATTACTACTAAGTCTCCTAAACTAGAAGATAAAGAATTAGTAAAGAAGAGAATTTTAGAAGCTAGTAAATATCATCCTTTAGAATATTTATGTTTATCTCCTCAATGTGGATTTGCATCTTGTGAAATTGGTAATAAATTAAGTGAAGAAGAACAATTTGCAAAACTTAAACTAGTTAAGGAAATTGCTCTAGAAGTTTGGAAATAGAGGTATTGAATATGGCATGTACAACAATTTTAGTTGGTAAGAAAGCTAGCTATGATGGATCAACAATGATCGCTAGAAATGATGACGGTTATTTTGATGAAAAGAAGCTTATCATTGTAAAAGAAAAGAAGGGCGGAAGTGTTTATAAGAGTAAGATTGCTCATTTAACTATTAATATAGAAGAAGATGCACTTGCTTATTCATGTTCACCATCAATTGATCAAAAGAATGGTATTTGGGCTGCCTGTGGTATTAATAGTGCTAATGTAGGTATGACAGCTACAGAAACTATTACATCAAACCCTAGAGTCCTTGGTGCTGATCCTTATGTAAAATATAAGAAAGCATCAAGAGGTGTAAAAGAAGCTAGTGGTGGTATTGGCGAAGAAGATTTAGTATGTCTTGTACTTCCTTATATCAAGTCTGCTCGTGAAGGTGTATTAAGACTTGGGGCTTTGCTTGAAAAGTATGGTACTTATGAACCAAATGGTATTGCATTTAATGATGAAAATGAAATTTGGTGGCTAGAAACTATCGGTGGACATCACTTTATTGCAAAAAGAGTAAAAGATAGTGAATATGTAATTATGCCTAACCAATTCGGTTTAGATAATTTTGATTTTGATGATGCATTTGGAAAACAAAAAAATAATATTTGTTCTGCTGATTTAAAAGAATTTATTAAAGATAATCATCTAGATTTAAATCAAGATTCTAAGTTTAATCCTAGATGGGTGTTTGGTTCTCATAGTGATGCAGACCACGTCTATAATACTCCACGTGCTTGGTATATGGCTCGTTACTTTAATCCTACAACATATAAGTGGGAAGGAGAAAAGGCTGACTATACTCCTGAAAGCGATGATATCCCATGGAGTTTAGTACCAGAACACAAAATTACTGTTGAAGATGTGAAATATATTTTATCTAGTTATTATCAAGGAACTGAATATAATCCTTATTCAGAACGTGATTACTTAAAGAAAGGTTTATATAGACCTATTGGTATTTCAAGAACAGGTGTTATGGCTATTCTTCAAATTAGAGATTATGTACCTGATGCAATTAAAGCAGTAGAATGGATTTGTTTTGGATCTAATGCCTTCAACGCACCTATTCCTCTATACACTAATGTATCTAAGATGCCAGCTTATGTTTCTAATGTAACGCTTGATGTAAATACTAATAATTTCTACTGGGCAAGTAGATTAATTGGAGTACTAGCAGATGCTCACTTTGGTAAATCTATTCAACTTATTGAACGTTATCAAAGTCAAATGGCTAATGAAGGACATTTATCTTTAAATAAATATGATAAATTATTTATAGAGACTAAAGACTTAACTTTACTTGAAAAGGCTAATGAAGAACTTTGCATTGCAGCTAGAAAGATTACTCAAGATACTTTAAATAAGTTAACACTTGTTTCAAGTGAACAAATGAAAAACGGATATAATAGAGCAGATAATTAGAATTTAAGACGTATACTTTAGGGTATGCGTCTTTTTGTGAAAGTATTGTGAATATTTTAAAAAATATATAGAGATAATAAATATTAAATGATAGAATTAAAACAAATATAAAGGAGGATTTTTATATGTTAGAAGATGATGATTATGATTCAAGTGAAGAAGAAGTAGAAAATACTAAAGAAGTGGTGGAAGAAGAAGCAGAAAATGCAGAAGAGGTAGTGGAAGAAGAAGAAAATGCAGAAGAGGTAGTGGAAGAAGAAGCTCTAGAAGAAAATAGTTTTGATGAATTCGAGGCCGAAGATATTTTAATTACGCCACATGAAATTGAATATATTAAGGATAAAAAAAGTTTACTACTTGAAGATGATTTTATTGAATATTTAAATAAGGTATATTCTAAAACTATCTTAAATAACTTTAAAAATAGTTATTTTATTTATGCAAAGAACACTTACGAACATTCTAAAAAGTTAATTAAGGAAGGTAGATGTAAGGATATGGCTGAATGTATTGCCAAATTCTTAGCTACTCCTGTTTGTGCAGCTCGTATTGCAGGTTTTAATGAGGAAGCTTTAGCTAATGAGGCTGATAGGAAAGCTTATAACGAGGCTGAAAAGGCACTTACTGAAAGAGAAAATGCTGAACTTGAAATAAAGTATAAAGCAGAACTATTTGACTTAATGAAGGAATTAGGAGAATCAAATGTTAGAAGACCATTTGAAGAATTCTATAACCACGGACACTCTAAAATTGATTTAAGCAAGAGACTTATTACAAGTGAACTTGAAAAAGAAAATAGAGATTTCTCTGATATTATTATTAGAGATTATTCTAAAAAGTATGAATTCTATCCAGCAGATCAATATATTAAAGCTTACATGAAGTTTATAATTTATAGATCAGCTTCAACTGAGAGAGGCCCTTTAAGCGAGGATGAAATAAGAAGAAATTATACTAAGTCTATTCAACCATTATATGAAGAAATGCGTAATAAGTATTTTAAGAATATAGAATTTAAGTATGATCCTAAGATTCAAGCTAGAATTGAAGATAAGAAAGCAATTCGCTCATTAAACAATAAAGATAGAATGAGTCTTCTTAAAGAAATGAAAGAATCTATTTTATCTGGTCTTGATAATAAATATGATATGAACAGAGAAGAATATCTAATGAATCAAAGACAAAAATTTTCTCTTATGAAGGAAGCTGTTTATAATCAATCTATTTGGAAGAAAATCTTTAATTATCCTAGATTTAGAGCTGAACAAAGAGAACTTGTGGATGTTACACAACGTTTAGCTTCAAGTCTTCATGTAACAACTGATGAAGTTCTTAAAAAAGTAGATGACGAGAATATCAATTATAATAGTTATATCAAGGATGCAAAAGCATTAAGCTTAAAGAGTGAAAAGGATCTTAATGATTTGATTAAAGAAGTTAAAGATCATAACATTTATAAGACTGAAATTATTGTTGATGACTTCGTAGTTGTTGAAAATGATTATAAGAATTTAGATAAAAGTGTTAATTTAGACCTTAATAAATCTAATTCTATATCAGAAGAAGAAAAGAGTGTTAGCTTTGATAACAAGAGTAAATAAAATTGCAAAGAAACTAATTACTTTAGGTTTAATATTAACTCCTATGACAATTATTACATCATGTAAAAATAATAATACAAATGATTCTTCTAATAGTAATAGTACAAGTGAAAGTGAAGTTAGTGTTACTTTAAATATAAGAAAGGATACAAAATTCTCTGCTTGTATATGCGATATATCAGAATCAGATTTTAAGGCTTTAGGATTTGAACTAGGAGATAGCGTTAACGCTATCTTCTCTAATGGCCTATCCTTAATTGATATTCCTTATTTTAATGGTTACTATGTTAAATCTGGTCTTCCACTAGTTGTATCTTATCCAGGTACTAATTTAGTAACTATTACCTATAATAATCAAGGTATTTGGGAACAGGCCAAATTAAATGAAGATATTACTGTTACTTTATCATTAAATGAAAAGAGTAAATATCTATCAACTCAAGAAGCTTTATCTCAAAGTTATTCATCTGATTTGAATGATTATACAAATAAATATGAGTTTGCAAACTTTAGAGCGATGAAAGGTGGAAACTTAAAAGAGAATTTGTTATTTCGCGGAGCTAGTCCATGTGATAATACACACGGTAGAGCTAGTGTAGTAGATGAAATTTTAAAAGAAACTAATATAACTTATAATATTGATTTAGCTGATAGCAATGAAAATATGGAAAAATATTTAGCTGACAGCACTTATTCATTCCCATATACTAAAGCATTATATGAAAATGAAAATGTTAGTCTTCTATCTATGTCATCAAGCTATGAAAGTGCAGAGTATAAACAAAAAGTAGTTAAGGGCTTAAAAGAAGCATTGGCTAAGTCTAATTCTTCTAGTAAGATTTATATCCATTGCATGGAAGGTAAAGATAGAACAGGATTTGTTTGTCTTTTAATTGAAGCTTTATGTGGTGCAAGTTACTCGGAACTTGAGGCAGACTACATGAAAACATACTACAATTATTATAAGATAAGCACTGATACTTCTTTAGAAAAATATACTAAGATTAAAGAATTATACTTTGATACCTTCTTAGAATCATTACATAAAACTAGTAATCTAGATGTTCTTAAGAGTGCTTCTTATGTAGAAGACGCTAAAACATATCTTAAAGATGGCGGAATGAGTGAAACTGAAATTGAAAGTCTTATTAACTTTTTAACTAAATAAAGAAATGATACAATGAGTAAAATCATTGTATTTTTTTCACATTTATTACACACATAATTTGAAAAATAATATATAATAAAATCATAAAAATAATTAAGAGGAGGATTTAATATGCCAAGACCTAATGTATATATAAAATCAAGAACAAATGTAGATAGAATAGAAGCTGTTTTTGCTCAAAGAAAAAAACTATATGATGAAATAGTAACTGATGATGTAAAGAGTGGATTTAGTTTTATTGCATCTGGTAAAGGAAACATCGATGCAAGAGACTTTTTAAATTTAAGTTATGCTTTTAATTTTTCAAATCCTGAAATGGATGATGATGAATATAAAGCTAAGTTAAAGGAAATGATTTCAGCTTTCTCTCCTGATTTTCCTGAAGATGAAATGAAGAAATTAAGAGACGAAGTGGTTGAACTTGTAACTAAGACTTATGAAACAAAAATGGCTGAAAGTGGTACTGCATTAGAAAAAGCTGAAGCTTATAAAAAAGAACATGGTGAAGATGATAGATATTTTGACATGGTTAAGGACGCTGACAAAGGACATTTAATAAATTGGTGGCTTGATTGTAAGAGAGATCTAATGGAAAAACCTGCTAACTTTATGAATATAGCTAGAGCTATTAGTAAAAACCATATTGAAGGAACAAGAATTGGCGAATATTCAAAGAGAGCCTTTAAATTGATAGAACCTAAAGTTACTAAATATTTAGATTTCTTAGATAACTTTAAGAAGTTTATGGTTGAAAATATTAATAAATTAGATAAATATGATTTTAAAGATAACTATAAATGTGCAGTATTCTGTATGTTAACCCAAACAATAGCTACTAAGGGAGACGAATTCAAAGATTATTATAAATCTAAAGTTCCTACAGCAGATGTTAATACTGAGCTTGAAAATCTTCATGTAAAGACTGAACCATATCAATATGAAATAACTAAAGATTTATTAAGTTATAGATTTGACGCTAATAAATATTCCGAATTATCTTTAGGTTCAAGTTATGAAATAAACAATGAAGCTCATGAAGCAATTGCACCTTGGTATAACAAGCAAAAATTAATTTTACAATATTCTCTTGTTACAAAAGGTAAGATTGATTTCCGTCTTCATGAATCAACTTATAAGATGCAACTACTAGCTCATAGATATCTTGAAAAATTAAAACCTGAAGCCGAAAGAGTTGATCCATTAACTAGACAAGAAGAAGATCATTATGAAAATACTCTTCGTGACACTTTAATTAATCAACTTGAAGCTTGCTCATTAAGTGAAACAAGTGACGAGAGAACGAGTCAATATCTAGGGTTAATGAATTATGAAAAATTCTTCATTGATGGTGTTCAAGTAAAAAATATAGAACCCCTTAAGACTTATTTAGCAACAACAGAAATTGTAAATCCAAGAACAGTAATGTATGCGAGCGCTTCTATTATGCTTAATGCAATTGTAGAAGGTAATCATTCAATCAATTATGTAAGATTTAAAGAATTTAAGAATCGTATGGATTATGAAATTGTTCCTGTTGAATTTAAACATAATAAGAAAGGTTATGTTGCAAGCAAGTCTGGTTGGAATAAATTTAAGGCCTACTTTACTAATGTAGATAAAAAGTTTGATGCTTTAAAGGTTACTGATGAAGCTACTATTAGATCATATAAGAAACAAATCAGAATGACTATGGGTGCTTATTGTGATATGTTTTCTGAAAGGAAGAATAATGAACTTCGTGAAAAAGATAATGAGCTAGAAAAGAATCTAAATAATGATTTAAACAAATCATTTATTAAAGAAAATGAGGAAGAATTCATTATAAATACTAATTCAAAGAATTTAGAAAACAATAATAATATTATTGAAGATGATGAATATAATATTGTTAATGAAAATGCTTTAGAATTAAATAAAGATAAATAGAAAGAGGTATTAATATGCCAAAATATTTTAATAACCCTGAAACCTTTAAGAAAGCAACTGATATAATAAAGAAACGTCATGAACTTTATTATGATGTTTATAATAAGGTTGTAACTCATAGAGAATTTGATAATATCGAAACTAGTAATAAGAATTTCGATAAGAGAGACTTACTAAATATGAGTTATCTTATATCTTTAAATAAGCCTAATATTACTGATGATGAGTATAAGGCAGAGGTTGAAAAGCTTCTTAGAGCATTTATGCCTACTTATACTAAAGAAGAATTAGCTAAGATAAAGGAAGATTTAAAAGAAGAGGCTAAAAAAGCTTATGAAGATAAATTAGCTCATATTGAGGATAAGAAGAAAAAAGCAGAAGAGTATGCTAAAACTGATTACTATATTCCAGAAAGACTTAATAAACTTTTAAATGAAACAAAGCCTGAATTTTTAAAGAATCAATTAGATGAAGCCTTAGCTTATTTAGATAAAGGTGAATTTAATTATGAAGATATATTTGATTTTAATAAGAAGTTTAGTATTGCAGGTAAGTATGTTGGCTCTATTAGAAGAAATAATTATCTAAAAATCTTAAAAACTGCTGGTCCTTATATCGATAATTTAGATAAACTTAAATTAGAGGTAATTAATAATCTAAATAATTATGATACTAATAAACTTGATGATTGTTATAAGCTTATTGCTTTTAGCTATCAAGCTCAAACATCAGAAGTAAAGGCTCAGGAATTTAAAACTTATCTAGAAAAGAATTATAAATCTATCGATGAATTTAAAAAGATAGAAGCTATAAATGTTAAAATTTGTAAAATTAATGTAGACATGTGTCATGATTATATTGATTATGATTTCCATATGAATGACTACACTAAGATTTCAATGGGTAATTATTCTCAAGCTCTTCAAAGCCGTAGTGCTAAAGTAGGTAAACTTGATGAAGCTTTATCTAAGATAGCTTCTAGTAAATATGATGGTAAGATTGAATTTGATATGCCAAGTGAAGCATATGAAGTAAGAAGTAAGACTGAGTCATATTTTAAAAATCATAATAATGCAATACTTGAAAAACAAGGTAGTACTTTAAAAGATACTTTCGGTGGACTTATAAGTGAGTTTGGAACACGTGGTACAACTGATATTGAAGTACAACGTACTGCCAAAATAGAATTAATTGATAGAATCTATATCGATGGTAAAGCATTAAGTGCTCAAGATGAATTAAAAGACGAACCAAAAGATAGAGACTTCTCAAAGAAAGCTTATATGTTACTTGCAAAGAAGATGTTTGAAGGAAATCATTATATAGCAGCTACTAGATATACTAATTTTAAGGGTAAAGCTTCAATGGATATTATTCCAGTTCATGTAAATCATGATAAGGATGCTTACTTAAAGAGTAAAGGATTCTTCTTTAGATTATTCCATCCATTCATTAATGTTCAAAAGAGATTTGATGATAGATTTAAGGTTAGTGAAGATAATGTTGCTAAATTTAATGATATGATTAAAGAAGACTTTAAACATATTAAAACTTCATTTGAAGAAAATTATGAAGCAGAATTAAGTGATGATGTGAAAGAATTAAACAAGGCTGTTAGAAAAGAATTAAATGTAGATTTATCTGATAAAGTCGTAGTTAATGATAAAGTTGAAATAATCGAAGATAATTCTAAAGAACTTAATCAAATTATAAAATAGTTAAAAAGCTGATACCTATATTGGTATCAATTTTTTTATCAGTCCACTTTTATTCTTAATCGTGTCACTTAAAAAGTGACATGATAGTGACACGATTACATTAATATTTTTATTTTATGTATCAATTAGTAATTAAAGCTAAATTCAAAAATACCATTAAAACTTTCTAATGCAATTCTTTATGGTTATCAAATGTGTTTGCATTTACCATTGAATAACATTTGAAAAATTGTTATAGTATTTTAAAGTTACAAATTTATAAAAGTGATGTTAATGTTAGACCAAATAGTACTTACGGAACACCAACTTTAGAAATACAATTACCAAATGGAAGGAAAATTAAAATACGATATGGAGATTAAAAGTTATAATAATGATATTCCTGATGATAATTATGAAGTTATGTCAATCCTTCAAGATATTAATGGAACTTTAATTACATTAGATGGTATTAATAATGAAGTAAAAATTCGTTTTGGAGCAGTTGACTGTATTTGCGATACAGATGAAGGATCAAGAATGGAAACATATCTTAACGGTAAAACAAAAGCACTAAATGAATATCGAGCAAAAAAATTCTATGGTAATCCATTTTTTATCGCAACAGCTGAGACTGATTTTACCTTATGGTTAAAAAAAGAAAGTTGGGGCTTTTCAGAAGGTGTAGGACATTATCTAATTATTACTCTTAATGATATTATTGATATTGCATCTGCTTTCCCACCACAAGAAATCATAATAAATAAAAAAAATAATGAATAAATTATTAATTTTAACTAATTAAA
>CAVCUQ010000021.1:0-24066 GCA_963605425.1 uncultured Eubacteriales bacterium | reverse complement strand
TAAACATATTATTTCTAAGGACATTCTAATAGTATGGCCAGATAAATTTAGTAACAATTATGGAAAACATATACCATCTGTATATTCAAGTGAAGAGATTAAATTATTACTTGAATCGGCTAAAAACTATAAAAATGAAGATAATCATTTAAGGAACTATTCAATTTTAATATTATTAGCTTATTCTGGTATTCGAATAACTGATGTTGTTAATTTGAAGTTATCCGATATAAACTGGCGAGAAAATAGTATTACTTTTATTCAACACAAAACTCAAAGAAAACACCAAGTTCCTTTAATTCCTGAAATAGGAAATTCTATAATTAATTATTTATTAAATGAGAGACATAAAGGATCATCTTATGTTTTCACTAAAGAAAATGGTGCACAAATGATTTCATCATCAATAACTACAATAATTAATAATTATTTTTGTATATCACCTATAAAAATAGGTGATAGGCATTACGGTCCACATACGTTAAGACATAGTATAGCGACTAATTTAATTAATAGATCAGTTGATTTGTTTTCTGTAGCTAATGTATTGGGTCATTCTAGTATAAATTGTGTAAAAATTTATGCAAAAGTTGACTTAAAAAATTTAAGCAAATGTGTTTTGGAGGCTCCTTATATATGCGAAAATTAATTAGTGTATATGCCTCTCATTTGATGGAATTCTATGAGTACAAGAAATTATGTGGTTTTAAGTATGAAAAAGCAGAAAGTACTCTATATTTGTTTGATAGATATTACTATAATCTTGGGTTAAAAGAATTGAAATTTACAAGAGATATTATAGAACCTTTTCTAGAATTAAAACCAAACGAAAGAATTGGTAATCAAATAGCAAGAGCATGTCTTTTAAGACAATTTGGTAAATTCTTATTTATTCGTGGTATAGTTAATAACATTTATATTATCCCTACAATTTCTAAAAAAGGGGAATCTGAATATATACCATATATATTTACAAGACAGGAATACGCAAAAATAATCAATTATATAGATAATTATAAATCAAAAGAATATCCTGGTATGTTCAATTTATCACCTAACACTATAAATGCAGTTTCTTGTGCAATGAAGCTTTTAATGTCAACTGGTATGAGATTAGGTGAAGTCCTTGGTTTAAAATATGAATCCATTGATTTTGAAAACCAACTCATTTATCTAAAGGTAGCTAAAAATAATAATCAACGATTGATTCCTTTTTCTAATACTATTAGGCAAGTACTCCTAAATTATTTGAATAAAACACCATTTATTATTAATAAGCATGATTCTTTCTTTCAGATAGCTTACAAAAATTCTTTAACTAAATCTATAATGCATAGATTTTACTATAAAAGTCTAGAAAATGTGGGTATAAAACACCAAAAAGGAAAAGGCCCTAGAATTCATGATTTTAGGCACACCTTTGCAGTAATGAGTTTAACTCAATTACAAGCTAAAGAAAGTAATATTAATTTATCATTATCCTATCTTTCTACTTATTTAGGGCATAAATCATTAAGGGAAACTCAAAAGTATATTTGGTTAACACCAAGTTTATTTAATGATATAAAAGCTAAGATGAAAGATTATTCACATTTTATAATTGATATATTTGAGGAGGAAAAATTTGATGAAGATTAAAAACGATTTTTCGAAAATATTAAATTCCTATTTTACATGTCATCTTCAATTAGAACGTAAGTTTAGTGCTAATACTTATTCAACTTATTTAATTGTAATTAAACAATACATATCGTATTTAAATGGTAAGGGTATAAAGAGTGAATGTGTTTCAATTAATGATTTTAATAAAACTAATGTCTTATCTTTTTTAAATCATATAGAAAATGATTTAAAGTGTAGTACCAAAACAAGAAATCATAAGTTAGTAATATTAAATTCATTTCTTGAATATGCTCAAAGTATTAATCCTATCTATTTAACAAATTATTTAGATGTTAAGAGCATAAAGCTTAAAAGAATCACTAAAGAAAAGATGGATTTTATGACTATAAAAGAATTGGAAACATTTTTTAAAGCAATTAACTTAAAATATAAGTCTGGATATAAACACTATGTGTTATTTACCATCTTATATGAAACTGGTGTAAGAGTAAGCGAATTAATTAATATTAAGATTGAAGATTGTTATTTAACAAGTGATCATCCTTATATTAAAATTTTAGGAAAAGGATTTAAGGAAAGAATCGTTTATATAAATGAGAATGTTGTGAAAATGATATTAGAATATACCGAAAAGTTTAATGTCAAAGAAGGATTTTTACTAAGAAATCATTCAAATGAACAATATACGAGATTTGGTATTAATAAAACAATAGATAAATATTATGAAATTGCAAAAAAAGAATGTCCTACACTTGAGAGAAAGCGAATTACACCTCATACGTTTAGACATTCTAAAGCCGTTCATTTCTTACAAAATGGGACTGCATTACCTATTATACAACGTTTCTTAGGTCATAGCAGCATCCAAACTACTGAAATTTATTTAGATGTTACAAATGATGTTGTTATTGAAGCAGTCAAATTAGCATCTAACACAATCTCTTCTGATCAGATTGAGTCTAAGTGGGAAGATAATGAAGATTTAATGGTTATGTTGGAAAATTTAAAACTTTAAAATGTTATGTGGAGTTTCTAAGTATAAAAATCCTTTAGCTAAAAGAAAAGCACAATGAAACTCCACATAATCATAATCTACACATAATCGTGAATGGGTGTCTGACCTTACAGAGTTCAAGCTTCACATCCATATCTTTCATGAATTGAATAACTGAAGGGTGTATCGTCTTTTCCTCACCTTTAACATTTACTATTGCAGTCATATTATCCGTAAGTGCTCTTTTAGTCTTGCCACCTAGAATTACATATGTCTCAATTAAACATTTTCTAAAGACAGCTTCTGATAGTGAGAATACAACCTTATATATGTGCCTTCTAGAATATCCAAGTGTTGCACTCCATAAATTGAAATTAACAAGACTTCCATCCTTAAGATGAAGATGTAGACTTTCAACCCAATCGAATTGTAATTGGTCACCAGGTTGAGGCTCAAATCTATATTTGACTATCTTTTCTCTTGATTGTTTTCTAACTTCATTAAAGTGTCTTTCTACATATTGTTTGAAATTAGAATATGATCCTATTTCCTCATATGTTGAAATATTAAGCAGGTACATATATGTAGCCTTAATAGATGGATCAAACTCTAATTGAGCTTTAATAACATCATAGTGTTTCAATAAACCACATGTTCTCTTTTTTCTTTCCTTTTTATTTTCTAATGATTTGAGATGCCTATCAATTGTATGTCTATCTACTCCGTATTTAGCAGCTAATAGACTCTTATTTATATTTTTGTGTTTCGTAAGTAAATCTCCAAGTTCAATATCTAATTCATTATTAATCATAATCGTTACCTCCACGATTATGATTATATATCAAATGGTACGAATTATCTTGACTAAATTGGTACACTTTATTATGACACTATCACATATTATTTTAACTTGCTATATTCTTCATTATTAACAGGTTCGCACCATTCATTTGAGCACCCTTCCCCTGGCACTTCTATAGCAATATGAGAAAACCAACTATCTGGTGTTGCTCCATGCCAATGCTTAACATTTGCAGGAATGTTCACTATGTCACCAGGATAAAGTCTGCGAGCCGGTTTATCCCATTCTTGATAGAAACCTTTTCCTGCAACACAGATAAGTATTTGACCGCCACCGCTTTTTGCATGGTGAATATGCCAGTTGTTTCGGCATCCAGGTTCAAAAGTAACATTGAAAATACCAAGCTGTTTACAAGATATCGGTGCTAGATAGCTTTGGCCGATAAAATATTTTGCATAGGCAACATTTGGTTTTCCAATCGGAAATAACATTTCATTTTCATGCTTTGCTCTCGCATCCATTGCATCATCATCTGCCCAAACCTCTTTTGCAAGGGAAAATACCGCCCATGCCTTTGGCCAACCTACATAAAATGCAACATGAGTAATGATTGAAGCAATTTCTTTCTTTGTTACTCCATAGTTTTTGGCATTTACCAAATGATACTTCAAAGAAGAATCAGTAATTCCTTGTGACATTAAAGCTACCACTATGATGATAGCCCTAGTCTTTAGATCAATGTCTTCATTGTTCCAGTTTTCACCAAATAAAACATCATCATTAAAATGTGCAAACTCCGGTGCAAAATCTCCAAGTGCTTCTCTTCCTGCTGTTTGAATAATTTTTTTCATAATAAATATTACCTCCATTTGTTATTTTAGAGTTTGCTGTAACGAATCCACACAGCTCCGCTATCAAAAGATTCTACACTAAGAAGCTTTAACGGTGTAACTGCTCTTTCCATAGGAAATCCGTCAAACACAGCGCCCATATCACCGCGGCCATCGATACCAGCTCCGATTAAAATGCTGATCTCATCTAAAAGTCCTGCTTCGAGAAATCCAGCATTGATATGTCCACCGCCAACAACTACCATTCTTTTAACACCAAATTCATTTGCTAAAATATTACAAGTTTTCTTTAAATCAATATGATTCTTACCACAAGCAATCCATGAGATATGTCTTTGTTTAAGATAATCTAAGTATTCTAATGATACATTCATACTAGTTACCACAAGCAAAGGTCTTTCTTCATCTAATTGATCATTCCAAAGTAATGTTCCTCTTGTATCTAATACTACTTCATAGCCTTTAGACTCAAAAGCTTTGTGAAATTGAGTTTTACCTAATGGTGTACTAACACTACTTTGAAATTTACCACTTAAAGCCATTTCTTCTTCAGCTGTTACTCTTCCGCTTACTCTTGTAGATGCATTAAAAGAATTTAAAGTAGTATAATACTGGCTAACACCAGGTAATTTTTCAGTCATTGCACAATCTATTCTTCCATCTAATGATATCATCATATGACATATAATATAAGGTTTATTCATTCATTATTCCTCCATTTATGTAATTATTGATGTAAAGCATTCCTTATGCTATACTTATGATAAACCCTAAACCTAACTTTAGGTCAAGACTATATTTATTAATTTTGGAGGAAGATATATGTATACAATTGGAGAAGTATCAAAAATGTTTAATTTACCTATTTCTACTCTTCGTTATTATGATAAGCAAGGATTATTCCCTAACCTTACAAGGAAAGGTGGTATTCGTAAATTTAGTGACAATGAAATAGAAGCCTTAAGAGTAATTGAATGCCTTAAGAAATCAGGCCTTGAAATAAAGGATATAAAGCTCTTCATGGAATGGTGTTCTGAAGGTTCTTCTACATATACTAAACGTTATGATTTAATTTCTATACAAAAAGAAAAAGTTGAAGCACAAATAAACCAATTATGTAAAACATTAGATATGCTTAAGTTTAAGTGTTGGTATTATCAAGAATTACAAAAAGATAAAAGTGAGGAAAAGCTAAAGGCTTTAATCCCTGATGGACTTCCTCAAGATATTCTTAAAGCATATAAAAATTCACATGAATAAATTTTAAGCATAAAAAAAAGAATTCCTTTAAGTAAGAAATGCTTTTATGATTTATGTATCTAAAAGTTAATTAATAAAATTAAAATTATAATTTAATTCATAAAATAATACTAATAATATTAAGTAGTATAAAGTCAAATGCTTAATCCTGTCCTTCTATTTCAGTATAATCATCCATAATTACATCTTTAAATTTTCTACCTTCAATATAGCAGTTTTCAAGTAAATCATATATATCATCATACCAACCTATAAACTGATAATTGTGATATTGAAAATCAGATGAACCATTAGGATCAACTAAAGCAACCTCATATTTTCCTAATTTCTTGTTTAATTTATCTTCAAATTTTTTTCTAACATCGTCAGGTTCCATTTGGTCCATGGTCATACGATACAATTTACCATTATACGTAAAATCAATACCGTAAACTGTATCATATTTTTCGCTTCTAATACCGGAATATTCACCGATAAAATCCTCTAATGAATTATAATAATTTAATCTCATCTTATAATCTCCTTTTAATTTTATTTATTAAGTCATAATCATGTTTAGACAAAGGGATTCTCAAGCTTCTCAAATATTATCCAAGACAAAAAGTTTTAACAAAATATTATACTTAACTATATTCTATATAAATTCTTTCTTTATTACTACTTTAATTTTTTTAAGTTAACCTAGGCAAGACTTAATATGACGAAGCATTAGCAAAAATACTAAAAATTTAACAAATAAAACATCCAGAAAGTAACTCTACTCTATTATATACGTTACCTTCTAGATGTACCTAATTTATTTATTTAATTGTAATAACATAATTGTTTCAACATGACCAGATTGACTAAACATATCAAATGGAGTTACATCCTTAACAGTGTATCCATTAGATACTAAATATTTAGCATCTCTTGCAAGAGATTGAGGAAGGCATGAAACATAAATGATATTTTTAATATTCATCTTAATTATTGTATCTAGAAATTCCACTTCACAACCTTTTCTCGCAGGGTCTACTACTATATAATCAATATCCTTTAAAGAAGCTAACTCTTGTATTTTCTCTTCACACTTACCACAAATAAAATAAGCATTTGTGATATTATTTAATTCTTTATTTAGATTAGCATTCATAATAGCCTCAGGTACTATTTCAATACCATAGACCTCTTTAGCTTTACTTGATAAATTAAGTGTTATAGAACCAACCCCGCAGTATGCATCAATTATAGTCTTACTCTTATCACAAGGAATGTAAGATAATACTTTATTATATAAGTTCTCACATTGATCATGATTTACTTGAAGAAAACTATTAGGAGATACTACAAACTTTAATCCATTAATATCTTCAATTAAATATTTATCTAAAATAAGATGAATAAATTCTCCCTTAAGTATTACATTAGTCTTTTCTTTATTTACACAGGCATAAACACTCTTTATAAAATTAAACTTAGATACTAATTCTAAGGCCATGTTTACTAATATTGGTTGATTCTTCTTTACAATAAATACAACCATATATTCACCTTTATAATTAAGTCTAAGCATTATATTTCTAAATAAACCTGAATGAGTTTGTTCATTATATACAGTTAAATGATTTCTTTCAATCATTCCTTTTATATAAGAAATTATATTTTGAGCCTCTGCATGTTCAATCATACATGAATCATTTTTAACTATATTATGGCTCTTTTGTTCATAGAATCCTGATATTACTTTTCCATCCTTATCAAGTCCAAGGGGAACAATAATCTTATTTCTATAATGTAATCTATTAGGATTAGCTACACATTCATTTACTTTAAAATCAATAGAACCTATTCTATGTAGAGTATTTTCAACACTTCTTCTTTTAAATTCTAGTTGAGTTTCATAGTCCATATGCATAAGTGAACATCCACCGCACTTTAAATAATTAGGGCAGATGTCTTTATTACGTTTTGGGCTTTCTTTAATTACTTCTAGTAAAACAGATTCAGCTAGATTTTTAGTTACTCTTGTAATCTTAACTTTAACCTCTTCACCAACCAAAGCATAAGGAACAAAGATTGGAAAATTATCAACCTTAGCCACACCTAGTCCTAGATGGTCATAATCTATTATATTAACAGTTAATATATCATTTACTTTCATATTATTCACCCATATAAGTCTTCGCAAGACCACCTTTACTAGTTTCTCTATAACCACTAGTTAAATCTTTTCCTGTCTCATACATTGTTCTGCATACCAAATCAAATGAAATCTTAGAATCATTTGAATTCAATAACTTAGCTAAATTATAGGCATCTATAGCTCTTATAGCAGCTACAGCATTTCTTTCAATACAAGGGATTTGAACATATCCCATAATAGGATCACATGTAAGACCTAGATGATGTTCTAGAGCTATTTCACTTGCTTGTTCGATTTGATTAATACTAGCTCCCATAACATAAGAATAATAGGCTGCACTCATAGCGCAAGCTGTACCAACCTCTGCTTGACATCCAGCCTCAGCTCCGCTAATAGAAGCGTTAGTTTTAACAAGGTTACCGATTAGACCTGCAACTGCAAGTCCTCTTAATACTTTTTCTTTATCAATATTAAACTTTTCTAAAGAATATTTAACTACTGCAGGTAAAACACCACATGAACCACAAGTAGGTGATGTGACAATAATTCCTCCATCCGCATTTTCTTCTGATACTGCATAAGCATATGCATATAAATGTCTTATTTGCATATCACCATGAGTTTCTAGAGGAACTACTTTATTATAAAGCATTTTAGCTTTTCTCTTAATTTGAAGAGATCCTTGTAGGACTCCCTCTTTAGATAGTCCTAATTCAATAGTAGACTTCATTTGATTATAGATAATTTCTAAATAAGATATAATATCTTTTTCATCAAACTTTAATACATAATCTGCTAAATCCATATTATTAGCTATAACATATTCTCTAATACTTTCGAAACTATTATGTGGATAAATATTATCAGATACTACTTCTTTTTCATTTTCAATCTTAATTACTCCACCACCAACAGAAAAGACTCTAAATCTCTTTTGCTCAATACCATCTTTAATTGGAATAAAATCAATAGTATTAGGATGTGGCATTAGATCTAGATAATTAAAGATAATTTCATGAGGTTTAACTAAAGTTTCATCAATAATCTTATCAGTTAAGTGGCCCTTACCTGTTAAAGCAAGAGAACCATAAAGAATAACCTTAACCTTATCACAATCAGGATATCTTTTATTAAATTCCAAACTAGCTTTTTTAGGACCCATAGTATGACTTGATGAAGGTCCGTTTCCTATTTTATATAATTCTTTTAAAGTATGCATATAATTCACCTATTTTTTAAGTTCAATAATTGTATCTCTTATTTCAGCTGCCATTTCAAAGTTTAAGTTTTTAGCATATTCTTTCATTTCAACAGTAAGCTTTTCTATTAATTCATCTTTTTCTTTTCTTGTAAGTGGGTTATCAGCTATATATTTATCTTCAAGTTCTTCTTTTTCTATATCTTTATGTATAGATACACTATTTGGTATTGCCTTAATTACAGTATGAGGTGTAATACCATGTTCCTTGTTGTAAGCTTCCTGTATTTCACGGCGTCTCTTAGTCTCACTAATAGCTTCTTCCATTGAAGGAGATATAGTATCAGCGTACATTATAACCTTCCCCTTATCATTTCTAGCTGCTCTACCAATAGTTTGAATCAAACTACGAGTAGAACGTAAGAAACCTTGTTTATCTGCATCTAATATACATACAGTTGATACCTCAGGTATATCAAGACCTTCTCTTAAAAGATTAATACCAATTAAACAATCATATTTACCAAGTCTCAAATTTCTTATTATTTCAAGTCTTTCAAGTGGTTTAATTTTAGAATGCAAATAAGCAACCTTTAAATCCATTTGTTTTAAATAATGAGTTAAATCTTCACTCATTTGAATAGTAAGTGTAGTAATAAGTACTCTTTCATTTTGTTTAGCACATTCTACTACAATATTATAAATATCATCTACTTGACCTAGGGTAGGTTTTATTTCAATTAAAGGATCTAATAAACCTGTAGGTCTAATAATTTGTTCTACTATAGGGAAATTGTGTTCTGTTTCATAAGTTCCTGGTGTGGCAGACATATAAAGTACTAAAGATTTCTTCTCTTCCCATTCTTCAAACTTAAGAGGTCTATTATCTAATGCTGAAGGAAGACGGAAACCATAATTTACGAGTGTTTCTTTTCTTGCTCTATCACCGTTATACATAGCACCTATTTGAGGTACTGTTACATGAGATTCATCAATTACTAATAAATAATCCTTACCAAAGAAATCAATCAAAGTAGAAGGGGTTTCTCCTGCGTTTCTTAATTCTAAATGACGAGAATAGTTTTCAATACCTGAACAAGAACCCATTTCTTTAATCATCTCTAAATCATATGTAGTTCTATTTAAAATTCGTTCTGCTTCAAGGAATTTACCTTCTTTTTTAAACTTGTCTACACTATTATCAAGTTCAGCCTTAATTCTTCTCATAGCTTCTTCTACTCTATCTTTAGGAGCTACAAAGAAACTAGCTGAGAAAATATTAATAAATTCAAGGCTTTCTATAGATTTACCTGTAACAACATCAAATAATTTAATAGCCTCAATCTCATTATCAAAGAATTCTACTCTAACCCCATGTTCATGTTCATTAGCAGGTATAATATCTAAAGTATCCCCACGAAGACGGAATGTACCACGCTTAAAATCATAATCATTTCTTTCATATTGTAAGAATACTAAATGTGATAGTAACTCTTTTCTATCATATTCTTCTCCAACTCTAAGACATAACATCGAATTCTTATAATCATCAGGGTTACCTATACCATAAATACAAGACACAGAAGCTACGACAATAGTATCATCATAATCGATCAAACTAGCAGTAGCCTTATGTCTTAATTCATCAATCTCTTCATTAATAGAAGCATCTTTTTCAATAAATGTATCGCTAGAAACAACATAAGCTTCAGGTTGATAATAATCATAGTAAGAAATAAAATATTCCACATGATTATTAGGAAAAAATGATTTTACCTCATTATATAATTGACCAGCTAAGGTTTTATTATGGGCTAAAATTAAAGTCTTCTTACCTAGTTTAGCAATAACATTACAAATAGTAAATGTTTTACCTGTACCTGTAGCCCCAAGTAATACTTGTTCTTTTATACCCTTATTAAAATTGTCTACTATTGTATCTATAGCCTTAGGTTGATCTCCAAAAGGCTTAAACTCGCTTTTAAGTTCAAAGTTTGCCATATAAAATCCTCACTAGATTAATTATAAGATAATTTAGTAAAATATAATACTTAAAAAAGAAAAAGATTAGAAAATATCTAATCAATTTCACTTATAGATTGATTTACTGATGCATTAAATTTCTTTTGCATCTTATTAAATAAAATAATAAATGTTATTAAATGAGCTATAAAAGTTATTGCCCAAGAAACAGGATAACTAATACTAATAGAGGCTAGATTTCTAAATTCTTCATGTCTATTAAACATAGCATAGATAAAGAATAATCTAGTTCCACATACGCCAATACATGTAATTATTGTTGGAATAATTTGATAATTAATAGCACGTATTGCACTAGCAGTTACATCCATTAATCCGCATAATACATATGTGGAAGCAAGTATTACAAGACGTCCTCTAGCTACTTCTCTTACAGCTTCTGATTTAGCAAAGAAATTAAGTAATTGATTTGGGAAAAGTAACGCAATACCTGAGAAGATAATATTGTACATTATAACCATTATGAATGAATATATTAATATCTTCTTAATATTCTTAGTATTTCTAATTGCATAATTAGCCGAAATAAAGGCTAAACAAGTATAACAAGTTTGTTCCATTGATGTATAAATAAATTGTTCTACTTGGCTTGCGGCACCGGATCCATTAATTACATCAGCACCTAATTGATTAATTGAAGCTTGAATAATAACATTAGAAATAGAGAATAATACTGATTGAATACCAGCTGGTATTCCAATAATTATTATTTGTTTAACATCAATTAACTTCATCTTAAATTCTGATAATTTAAAATGGAAGAAATCTTTTCTTCTAAATAAACTTATTACAATTAGAATAGCAGATACAGCTTGACTCATTGCAGTTGCAATACCAACACCGGCTACATCCATGTTAAATCCTAGTACAAAGATATAATTAAATACAACATTAACTACACCAGCTATGCATAAGAAAATAAATGGTCTAACAGTATCACCTACAGCTCTAAGTAATGCAGAACCAAAGTTATAAATCATCATAAAGAATACACCGATAAAGTATATTCTTAAATAACTATTAGATAGTTCAAGAAAAGCTTCATCAGTTTTTTGCATTATAAGTAATTGTTTAGAAAAACAGAATCCAAATAAAGCTACTATAAAACCTATTATAAGTGAAAGCCACATTGATGAATAAACTACTTGTTGACCTTTTTTAGTATCACGTGATCCATAACATCTAGCCATTATTACATTACTACCTGTAGCTACTCCTATAAATAAATTTACAATTAAACTAACAAGTGCACTTGTACTAGTTATAGCACCAACAGAGTTAGCCGAACCACATTGCCTGCATACTACTAAATCCATTGTTGAGAATAGTAATTGCAATAATCCTGATAGAATTAAAGGAATTGCATAAATATTCATTTTTTTAAAAAGATTACCATCTGTAAATGACATTTCTTTTTTCATAAAATACCTCTTTTAAACACAAGAGATATTTTAGTCTCTTTAAATTATAAAATCAATATTTAAAAAGAAAGACATGCCTACATTTGCAAACATGTCATGAATTCTATTTGTTTAATTTTTTACTATACAAAATTACATAAACTAATGTAATAACAAAGAAAACAACTTCAATACCACAAAACAATAAAAATAAGCCGGCTTCTATATTGTTAATTGCCATTGAAATAAGCGAAGAACCTACTAATAGTGTACCTAATAGATTAGATAAATATAAAAAACTTAAAACTATTTTATTCATACTTTTCTCCTTATTTACAATTTTTATTTTATCATAGGTCCCCCCCCATTTTTCTAGTTGGATTTTTAAAATATAAACTCTTTAAGATGAAAAGTTAAAATTTGTTTAAAAACTATTAACTTATACAAATATCAAAATAAAAAACTGTGATTACCTAATTTAAGTTATCACAGTTTATATTATTATTTCTTATAAGAAAATTTAAGACCATTACCACTCTTTTTAAAGCCAAGTTTTAAATAAACTTCTTCATCAATATCATTATCGCAAATAATATTACAACTACCATGAAGAGCTAAATGTTCTAATTTTGAAAGAAGTGCTCTAAAAACTTCTTCTTTATCTGAATCATCTCTTGAAACAAGTTCCATAATATATGTTGTATAAGTAAAATCAGAGATTGCGCGTGCAAAACCTAAGATTTCTCCATTATCATCTAAAACAAAAGTTTCAGAGTTAGACATAGCCTCTTTATATAAATTCTTATCTTTTCTATAAAGGCTAGTTAATTTTTCTTGTTTAACTAAATCAAGAATTTTATCATAATCTGTTAAAGCATCATAAGCTCTTACTTTCATAATATCACCTATCCCCATTATATCATTATTTACTTGCAGTAGCAACTTCGTTCTTTGCTAGTTCATTTTCTGCATAAATGTCATTTAAAACATTTTCGGCAATGTTGTCTGCGTGATCTCCTATACGTTCTAGATTTGATAAGATATCAACATAGAAATCAAGTTCAGATACTTTACAAATACCTTTATTAATTCTTATTACGTGACGTTTTCTATAGACTTCTTCCATTTCATCAACTTTAGGTTCTTCAAGAACAACTTTTCTAGCTAAATCCTTATTCCATGTATTGATACCTTCACAAGCATTAGTTACCATTAAATCTAGTGAATCCATCATTGTTCTTAAATCTTTAGCGCCTTCTTCAGATAAATATTGGTTAGCGGCATATCTTTGTTCAAAGAATTCAATTAGATTAGTTAAATGGTCTGCTATACGTTCTAAATCTTTAACAGTATCTAAATATTTAGATAGTGTATTAGATTCATCTTTATCTACATTTTCTTGAGTAATACTGATTAAATATCTATGTATTTTTTCATCAAGCAAATCTATTTCTTCTTCATACTTTTCAGCTATAGCAGGTGTTTCCTTATTATCATTAAATGCATAATCATAAGTTAATTTATAGTATTTAACAATAATTCCTGACATATATTCAATAGCTTTACTACATACATCTAAAGCATAATATGTATTCTTCTTAATAAGCGAGTAGTCACTTAAACTAACATAAATAGGGTTCTTATCTTGGTCTGCTTTAAACATCTTACATGCAAGCTTAGCCATAAGATTTCTAAACCAGAATAATATCACAGTTACACCAACATTAAAGATTACATGAGCTAAAGCAATAACCATCTTAGGGGCTATATTCATATTACTTTCCATTACCTTCATTAAATTAGTAAATGGATATAATAGAATCATAAATATTAAAGCACCAAATACATTAAACATTGTATGTACACAGGCTGTTCTCTTTGATTCAGTTGTACCACCAATAGCTGAGAATATAGCAGTAATTGTTGTACCAATGTTAGAACCAATTAATAGAGCAATAGCACCAGTTAGTTCAATAGCACCTAAATCGTATAGATTTTGGATAATACCTATAGCAGCTGCACTTGATTGAATAATTGCAGTAAAGACAGTACCTACAAGTAAACCTAAAATTGGGAAATTAGATAGATTTTGGAATATATTTTGTACTTGTTCTTTGTATTCAGTAAATACACAATCTAATGTTTGTCCCATAAGTTCAAGACCTAAGAATAGAATACCAAATCCAAATAAAGCTTGACCTATTTCTTGTGTTTTCTTCTTTTTTCCAAAGAATATTAATGCAACACCGATAAATGATAAGGCAACAAAATAATCTGATATAGGTAAACCAATTAAGACAACAGTAAGTGTTGTACCTATATTAGCACCCATAATAACACCTATAGCTTGAGGAAGAGTCATAAGACCAGCTCCTACAAGACCAACAATTAAAGCTGTAGTACCACTTGATGATTGAATAAGTACAGTAACTACAATACCAACTAAAATACCTTTTAATGGAGAATCAGTTGTTTTTTGAATTATTTTTCTAAGTCTATCTCCAGCAATGTTTTTAAGGCTTGAAGACATACGGTTAATACCGTATAGAAATAGTCCAAGACCAGATAGTACTAATATTACTATCATAATCCATGATTGAACATTAAATTCAGTAATGTTGATAAAATTTGCTAACAGCATAAATACCTCTTAAATTTTTAAATTCCTAAAGCCGCTTTGGCAAGTAAGTCTACTTCTTCGTTATATTTTATTCCAGTATGACTTTTTACTTTGTGAAAATTAACTTTAATAACATTTTCATTATTTAAAGCAAATTCTCTATATTTCTTAGTTAAATTTGTATTAGCTTTCCAAACGCCCGTATACCAAGATTCAATTCCTTGATAGTCATAATACAAATCAAGTTCTTTTATATTATGATTAATTGCATAATTAATAATAAATGAGGCTCCTCTAACTTCACCGGCTACATTTCTAGTACTTGAATATTCATCTGGTGAAAACTTTTTTGAAAATGTATGTTTCCCATCTTCTAAAAATAATATGGCACCAAAGGAATATTCCCCAGTTTTTACATTATAAGATCCATCTACATAGGCTGTAGGTATATCAAAACTTGTATCATCTTTTACTTGTTCTCCTAAATAAGCTAAAGCTTCTTCTTTGCTTGAAAATGATTTATAAAGAGCACCATCATATTTCAGTACGCTTTCCTTGCATTCATCCCAAGAAGAGAAAATACCAGTTTTTCTTCCTACTTTAACAGCATAATATTTCATTTAACCACCTCTTTTATTTTACAATGTTTTTACAAGTTTTTTAAGAGTTATTTTAATATATTGTAATTTTACAGTTTTTAGGGTTAAATTTAAACGAAAAAGTTCTCAAAGTACTAAACTTTAAGAACTAATATTATTATTTATGAAATTTTCTTACTATACTTCAATACTATTTTAATTCAAATTTAGACTTGTCAATGTCTTCTAAATCTAGTTCTTTTATATCTAGTGCTTATACGGTATTATCTGTTTTACGTAATCCTTTTAAACCTTCCATAAATAATTATTGGATTATTATCATAGTCAAACAAGAAACAAGAAAAAAGAGCCAAGATTAACTCCTAGCTCTAGTTTGTAAATTATTATTACTTAGTTGTTGTGAATTCGATACCCTTAGCAGTAACTTTAAGGATAGCAGAACCCTTTTCAAGTGATAATGCTTTTGTAGCATAAGCTAAAGCATCAGCATAAGAACCAACAACAGGTTGAACACCCCAAGCGAATGCTAAAGATCTAGCATCAGCGTTGTCCTTCACAGCCATGATTACATCAGAAGCTGGACGGAATTGAGAAATCTTCATACCTAGTTCGAAGTCACCTTCGCAAACTACTGCAGAAACTTCGAATTCCTTACAAATAGTAGCAACAGCAAGACCGATTGCATCCTTTTCATCTTTGTCATTTGGACATTCAAGAACATTTTCAATCATCTTATTGTGGTCGATGTCTTGTTCAGCTCTTTCATCAATCTTAGCCATATAGCTTACAGCTTCAAGTGGGAAATCACCTTGAGCAGATTCACCAGAAAGCATTGTAGCACCAGTACCTTCAAGAACTGCATCATAAACGTCTGAAACTTCAGCACGAGTAGGTCTTGGGTTACCTTGCATAGAATCTAGCATTTGAGTAGCTGTAACTACAATCTTACCTGAAGATTGAGCTAAGTAGATCATTTCTCTTTGAATTGATGGAACATCCCAAGCTTCAACGTTAACACCCATGTCTCCACGAGCAACCATTACACCGTCTGATAAAGCAACGATTTCTTCCATGTTTTCAACACCTTCAGTGTTTTCAATCTTAGAGATGATCTTGCAGTGCTTGTCATTCTTTGAAGCGAAGATATCACGAATGTCTTGGATATCTTGAGCACGACGAACGAATGAAGCAGCTACATAGTCAACACCTTGGTCGCAACCCCATTCTAAGTCTTCTTTGTCTTTCTTAGAAATGAATTGCATGTTAAGTTTAACACCAGGAACGTTGATATTCTTCTTGTTCTTTAACTTACGTGAATTTTCTACACGGCAGATAAGTTCATGCTTTTCAGCATCCTTACCAGTTACCTTTAAACGTAGAAGACCGTCTTCGATTAAAATGAAGTCTCCTTCTTTAACGTCATCATACATACCAGCATATGATACAGCGATCTTTTCTGGAGTACCTTCGATAAAGTCATAATCCATAGTGATACGGATTTCTTTACCAGCTTCAAGCATGATGAATGGATTTTTATGCCAATCTAGTTCACCTTGTTCATTTGTTGAACCTACTAAATAACCAGTACGAATTTCTGGTCCCTTAGTATCTAGCATAATAGCTACATTCCAACCATTTTCTTCGTTTAATTCCTTAACGTTCTTAATACGAGCTCCTTGTTCTTCATATGAACCATGAGAGAAGTTCATACGCATAACATTCATACCAGCTTCAATTAAAGACTTAAGTTGTTCTTTCTTTTCTGAAGAAGGTCCAATTGTACAAACAATTTTAGTTTTTTTCATTGATATATATCTCCTTAATAAAATTGGTTTAATAATTTACCGAACCTATTATATCATATTCAATTTATCTTTAACAATAATTTTTTTTAATAATTAAACACTTTCAATACAAAACTTTAAAAATGGTCCTATATTTTCATCTTGATTATTAAAATATATACGATATAATTAAAAATGTGTAAAATTAAGGAGACATTTATATGAAACAATTAAAAGGTGCCGCTATAATTGGTCAATCTGGCGGTCCAACATCTGTAATTAATGCTTCTGCAGCCGGTGTATTTATCGAAGGCTTAAAAAGTGAAGCAATTACTAACGTATTTGGTGCAAAGCACGGTATAAAAGGTATTCTAAATGAAGAATTCTATGATATTTCTAAAGAAGATATTGAAGAATTAAAACTTCTAAAGACTACACCTTCATCAGACATCGGTTCTGTTAGATATAAGTTAAAGGATGCTTCTGTCGATGATACTGACTATAAGAGAATTCTTGAAGTATTTAAAAAATATGATATTCGTTACTTCTTCTATAATGGTGGAAACGATTCAATGGATACTTGTAACAAGATATCTAAATATCTTGCTTCTTCTGGATATGAATGCAGATGCATTGGTATTCCTAAGACTATAGATAATGATTTAGCTATCACTGACCATACTCCAGGTTATGGTTCTGCAGCTAAATATATTGCAACTACAATGATGGAAATCTATCATGATGCCTTAGTATATGATACTAAGATGGTATGTGTATGTGAAATCATGGGTAGAAACGCTGGATGGCTTACTGCAGCTAGCCAACTTGCTAGTGAAGCGGGATGTGGTCCTGATTTAATCTACTTACCTGAAATCCCATTTGATGTAGAAGACTTTATGACTAAAGTAGGTAATCTTCTTGAAAAACAACCTCATGTACTTATCGCAGTATCTGAAGGTGTTCAAACTAAAGATGGTAAATATATTCCTGAATTATTCCATGATTTAGCAAAAGATTCATTTGGTCATGCTCAACTTGGTGGTACTGCAACAGTACTTGCTGAACAAATTAAGAATAAGTTTGGTGTAAAGGTTAGAGGTATTGAATTTAATCTTATGCAACGTTGTGCTCAACACCTTGCAAGTAAAGTTGATATAACTGAAGCTTACAATGCTGGTAGATATGCAGTTAAATATGCAATCAAAGGTGTTACAGATAAGATGGTAGGATTTGAAAGAGTATATAAAGATGGTAAATATTCATGCAAGTATACTTTAATTGATCTAGCTCTTGTAGCTAACGATGAAAAGAAAGTTCCACTTGATTGGATTAACCCAGATGGTACTTCTTTAAATCATAAGTTTATCGAATATGTAACTCCATTAATTCAAGGAGATATGAAAGCTCCACTTGAAAATGGTTTACCTAGATTTGCTAAACTTAAAAAAGTTTTATATAAGAATACCTAATAAAAGAAGCTGTGTTTTTCAACGCAGCTTTTCTTATTCTTCTATTCTGTATTTATCATTTTCAATATATTTTAAAATTAAAGGTTCTATCTCTTTAATAATACTGTCTTGAAGTACATTTAATTTCTTCTTATCCTTAATTTTCTTAATTAAAATTAAATTATCTTTAAGCTCAGGATAAGATTTAATTAATAGATTTAATTCGCTATCTTCTTTTTTAATAACATCTTTATATTTTTTTATGCCATAAACATTAATATAAAAATATAGTCTAAATAATGCAGCCTCACTATTTTCTATATCTAAAGCTAGTTTATATGTATGGGCTAGTATTCTAAATACTTTAAGATCAACATCTTTTCTTTCTAAATCTATATTTTGATTAGTCTTTATAGCGTTATTAACATAATTAATAAGTTTAGTTACTGTAAGATAAGCATCTTCATCACTTTGAAAGCCTTTTTCTCTTCCTATTTCATTCCAACTGCCTTGATCATAACTTTCTTTAACTATTGTATAAGTCTTTTCTTTAATTATCTTTACTCTAAAATCATAACTTGAATTGTAATAATATACTTTATCATCTTCATAATCTAGTCGTTTATTTATATATTCAATAATTCTTTTCTTAAAAAATACAATTTCTATAGTATCTTTAAACCTCATTATTACGTCATCAATAAATAAATTAAATTCACTATCAAGTGTATTATAAAGTGTTTCTTTTATTTCTTCTTTAGAGAAAAAAGAACATCTTGCATAAAAGTCAACCATTTGCATTGTAATAGCAGATTCATATAAGGCAGCTACCATATAATCTCTTCTTTTAATCTCATCTGATGCATAAATATCAAAATTAGTTAAGGTATCTAAAAAATTATCAAATAGTTCTTTATATTTCTTATCTTTCTTTATTTCTTTTCTATTCTCATTATCCTGGGCAATAAGTTCTGAAACTATAAATACGCCACCTAAAACCATGTAGATAAATAAAATAATAAATTCTAATATATTAACCCATTTTTCACTTGAATCAATTTGAGCAAATACTAAACAAAATAGGTAAATTATTAAAAAGTATATTACAAATTGAATAATCTTCTTTATAATAAGTCTTGAGTTTCTCATAAAAACATCACCTTGATTTAGTATACTATAGATTAAGAAAAAAAGAAGGACAAATTTGTGCCTCTTATTAATTATCTACCACCAGGTCTACCGTTTCCACCTTGGTTAGGACCACCTTGACCACCTTGACCAGGTCCTCCTTGTCCACCTTGACCACCATTAGAACTAGCAGTAATATTAGATGAAACAGTAACAGTTGTACTATTTGATCCTAAAGTAAATGTATAACTAGATCCTGATGTAATAACAGATGAAGCAAACACAATTTCACCAAAACTTTGATTTACCTCTACAGTATATGATTCACTTCCTGATGATATAGTCAATGTATTTGTACTTGAAGTATTAGATAATGATGTAGTTTCAATTACATAATTACTTCCTGAAGCACTAAAGTTTTGAGTTTCAGTCATACCACTAGCACCGATTGCAAGAACAAATGCACCATTAAATGAAATAGTGCTATCTGCGTCAATTGCGCTATCAGCTCCACTAGTAGGTCCTAGGACTAATACTGTACCTGAATTAAAGGAAATTGAACCATTAGAATCAAGTCCGTCGCCTTTTCCATTAACCGAAACAAATGCTCCATCAAAACTAATAATTAAATTAGCATAATCACTTGTTGTATAATCGCTAGCAGCGTTTACTCCGTCATCACTTGCACTAAGTATAGCTGTACCGCCTTCAAAATATATGTGAGCCGCTTCTACTGCTTCATAAGAATTTGTTACAGTAAGAACTGTATCATCTCCTCTTAAATAGAAGTCATGTTCAGGTGCAAATCCTTTATTTCCAGCATCGACTGTAACATTAGCTCCGCCTTCAATAATAGTATCACCATAATCTACTTTAGAAGCCGAATCTGTAGAGGTAATATTAACTACAGCTCCATCAGTAATAGTAAGATTATAAGATGCGCTTGCAACCTCAAGTTCTGTTTCCGCATCACTTGATAAAGTATATTTTAAAGCGCCAACTTTTAATCCTTTTGAAGATTGTACTAAAGCATAATATCTAGAATAATTAGTACCTACTACATCTTTAGACATCTTTTTATATGTAGTACCACTCTTACTCCACTTAAAGTCATCATCTTCAAGTTCATATTCAGCTATATTTTGAGCTGAATAACTTACAAATGATCCTTGAGTAGTAATATTTGTTGTACCACCAGAAATCTTTAAAGTAGTATTAGCTTGGATACCGTCTCCTTCTACACTTGCAGTATAAGTCGTATTAGTTAAATTAACATAACCAATGCTAGAATCAAATGTAGGAGCCTCACTTACTTCTTCATTTTCAACTTCAGCTCTAATACCATCTTTACCAGCATAAAGAACATTAATATTTGCGTTTGTCACATCTACTTCTTCAGCTTGAATACCATAATTCTTAGCACTTAACTCTAAGTTAGAATTATTAACAGTAACCTTTCCTGAGCACTTAATTGCACTCTTAGTTCCTGATATTACAACAAGTTTACCACTACCTGTAATATTTAGATTACCTTTAATGTGAACGGCATTAGTATCATCTGTATTATTATAAATATATGATGTAGTTCCTTCAGGTAAATTTAATGTTACAGATACCTTCTTATTAGTATTATATAATGCTTTACCTTCAGTTGAATTTTGATAAATAACTGCATTATTTAGTGTAAGTTCTATTGAACCGCTCTTAGCAGTTGTAATAGCTACACCATTATAGTAATTACCACTTAGAGTCTCATTAGTACTAGTTTCATATAATGTACCTTCCTCACTTGTTTCAAGTACACCAGTATCAATTGAATTTAATGTACTAACAGTAGCTACGCCACTAGCCACAGTTGTATTCATTGTTATAGTTTGGCTAGAAGAGCTATTTGTAGTTGAACTTGTAGACTCAGAGCTAGAACCAGTTTGACTACTAGAATTAGATGAACTATCTTCACTATTTGTAGTTGTATCAGCGTTATTAGTATTGCATGAAATTAAAGACATTGAAGTTAATAAAGCTGGGAGAATAAAATATTTTTTCTTCATATCATAAAACCTCTTTTCTTGTTTTGTGATTTCATTTTAACCATTAAAATTTCAAATTCAATATCAAAGCCTAACTTAATATAATGCCTATTAAGAATAACAAAAAAATCCCACAATTTGATGTGAGATTTTTACATTGTTACTTTCTTTTACGACCAAGTCCAACTCTGTCCATTACTTTAGAGATCTTTCTTCCTGCTAAATGAGCCGCATAATCTCTTCCTTCATCAAGAACATCATCTAATTCCTTAGAATTAATTAATTCATTATATCTTGCTTGAATAGGTTCAATTTCTTTTACAACAGCGTCAGCCACATCAGCTTTAAATATAGCATAATTAGAATCCTTATACTTTTCTTCAATTTCTGGAATTGTAAGACCAGTAATGCAAGAATAGATAGTCATAAGATTAGAAATACCAGGTTTATTTTCAGTATCATATTTAATATGAGTATCACTATCTGTTACTGCACCCTTAATCTTATTTCTAACTTCAGCTAGATTATCAAGTAAACAAACATTACTCTTAGGATTCTTATCACTCTTTGACATCTTCTTTGTAGGTTCTTGAAGAGAATAAATTTTTTGTCCTCCCTTTACTACAAGAGGATAAGGAAGAGTGAAAGTATCACCATACTTATTATTAAATCTAGTAGCTAAGTCACGGGCAATTTCTAAATGTTGTGTTTGATCTTGACCTACTGGAACTAATTCTGCATCATAAAGTAATATATCTGCAGCCATTAGAGCTGGATATGTTAAAAGTCCTAGAGGAATACCTTCATTAGTCTTTTGAGATTGACTCTTTGACTTAAATTGAGTCATTCTTTCAAACTCACCAATATAACCATTACATTCTAAAATCCATGACAACATTGTATGTTCTTTAACTTCACTTTGAATAAAGATATGACATTTCTTAGGATCAAGTCCACATGCTAAATATAAGGCAACAAGTGACTTAATATTTTTTCTAAGTGTTTGTTTATCTTGCGAAACTGTAATCGCATGAAGGTCTGCTACAAATATAAGTAAGTCATCAATAGACTCATCATCTTGAATCTTTACAAAATTCTTTAATGCACCTAAATAATTACCAAGAGTAATTGAACCACTTGGTTGTATACCTGAAATAACTCTTTTCATATAAATCCTCCTAAATAAAAAAAGAGATACTCAATTCTTAAAAAGGACGAATATCTCGTGGTACCACCTTAATTTATAGTTGTAAACAACTACCTCATCTCTTAACGCGAGTAAAACGTTGATAAATACTATAATTTCTTTATCACCCTCAAAGGCCCATATTCATATTAACTACTCAATACTATCTCTCACCGTTAATAGTTCTCTTTAAAATTTCGTTTAATATCTTCTTCTTATCTTTGGTTTAAGTATATACTAGTTCTTTTCAATTTTTTTGTCAATAATTAATATCTCATTTCATGTATTAAAATAGTTATACTTTAACACTTCAGTTCGCAGTTTTTTACCTTCAGTTCACAATATTTTCCATTAATAGAAAAATAAGACAATAACATTTTAAATATCCACTGATTTAACCATAAATTCCAAAATGTACAATTAAATCTTCTTCTAATTTACAAGGTTTTAAATAATTATTTGCTAATCCAGAATCACTATCAAAAGAAGTTGTAAAAAAGGTAAATGACCAATAGCCATCGCCTACTAGTGTTGGTAATTCATATTTTATAGATAAATCAAACCTTGAAATATCATTTGATGAAAGATTATAGCCTTTATCAAAATAAAAATAAGTTTTAGCTAATTCATCATTTTCAAAATAATAACCATTAGTCTCTTTATTTTCATTATATGAAAAACTTATAAATGTATGCTGGATAAAGGTTATAGTTACCTTCTCTATTTCCTTTGAATTATTATGATTATTAGAATTTGTTATAGCTTTACAAGAGGACAACGCAAAAACACAAGAATAAAATACTATAATTTTAAGTAAAGATTTTCTCATACATTTATTCCTCCTTTCGGTAATGTTACATATTAACAGGAGATATTTTTTATAAATTTACCAATAATATCAAATAATAAATTTTTAAACTGATACTGTCAAGAATGTTGTGTAAATTCTAGAAACCAATTTATAGAATCTAACTA
>CAVCUQ010000020.1:0-25202 GCA_963605425.1 uncultured Eubacteriales bacterium | reverse complement strand
AAATAGGGATGTCCTGTTCTTATTGATAGCGGAATTTACTTTAAGAATTAACCTATAGAAGATATTTTAAATTAAAATGTTATTTCTATATTGAAAATAATTAATAAATTTAATATAATAAAAAAGTCTTAAGAGAGTAGATGACCTAATAAAAGGTTGTAAATTCGTCAGCCCGGTTCTAAACCCGGATTTACATTAAATATCAAGACTTAAGTATGGTTTTTTTCCATACTTTAATTAATCAAGTGTGGAAATGCTTGATTTTTTTTATTATCTAGGAGGTTAAAATGGAAAACGAGAAAATCAAAGTTGAATCATTATCATTATCGGAAACAAAAGAACTTTATAACACGGATTTTGAAAATGGTTTAACTGAAGAAGAAGCACAAAAAAGAAGAGAAAAGTTTGGCTATAACGAACTAAAAGAAAAAGAAAAGGATTCATGGTTTAAAATCTTTATTTCTCAGCTTAAAGATCCTATGATCTATGTACTGTTCGCTGCTATACTTGTTACAATTATTGTATCAATCTATGATACAGTAAAGAATGCCCAGGCCGGAAATAAATTTGATTTCTTGACTGTTGGTGACTGGCCAGATGTTATTATTATTTTAGCTGTTATTATTTTAAATGCTTGTATTGGAACTGTTCAAGAAATTAAAGCTTCAACTAGCCTTGAGGCTTTAAAGAAGATGTCTAGCCCTGAAACTACGGTTATAAGAGAGGGTAAGAGATATAGAATCAAGTCTAAAGAATTAGTTCCAGGGGACCTTGTTGTTATTGAAGAAGGAGACACTATTGGTGCTGATTTACGTTTAATTGAATCTATCAATTTGAAATGCACTGAATCTAGTTTAACTGGTGAGTCTGTTCCAGTCGAAAAGAACGCTGACATAGTATTTTCAAGTGAGGTAGGTATTGGTGATAGAGTAAACTTAGCATTTATGTCTACTACGGTATCTTATGGAAGAGGAAAAGGTATTGTATCAAATACTGGTATGAACACTGA
The DNA here is from genome assembly GCA_963605425.1 of uncultured Eubacteriales bacterium. Classification (GTDB taxonomy): domain Bacteria; phylum Bacillota_I; class Bacilli_A; order Acholeplasmatales; family Anaeroplasmataceae; genus JAEELC01. Next base: position 24,193 of record CAVCUQ010000020.1, on the reverse strand, counting down.
AATTGGTAAGATTGCAGATGCACTAGATGATGCAACTGACGAAGAAACACCACTTCAAAAGGTACTTGCTCGTCTTTCAGCTTTCTTAGGTTATTTAACACTTGGTATTGTTATAGCTGTATTACTTGCTGAAATCATCTGGATATTTATTGATGGCATTCAAGGTAATACTGATTCATGGATTGAAGCTGTACTTTCTGCTATCAGTCTTGCCGTGGCTGCTGTACCTGAAGGATTATCTGCTGTTGTTACAATTGTACTTTCTATTGGTGTTCAAAAGATGGTTAAGGCTAACACTATTGTTAGAAAATTACCTTCAGTTGAAACTCTTGGTGCTGTATCAGTTGTATGTAGTGATAAAACAGGTACTTTAACTCAAAACAAGATGACTGTTGTTGAAGCTTATGTTAATAATTCTTTCTATAAAAGTGAAGACTTTAAAGAAGAAAATACAAACGGAGAATTAAAAATTCTTGCAAAAGGTATGTCACTATGTTCAAATGCTACTGTCGATGAAGGTTTATATGGAGACCCTACTGAAATAGCTTTAGTTGTTTTTGCAAACCAGTTCAATATGCATAAAAATGATTTAGAGACTCAAACTCCTCGTGTTGATGAATTACCATTTGATTCAGTTAGAAGGATGATGTCTACTAAACATCAAACTGAAAATGGTTATGTTATTTATACAAAAGGAGCCCTAGATTCTATACTTGCTCACACAACTAGAATTTTAGAAAATGGTGTTGTTCGTGATATAACTAAAGAAGATATCGAAAATATTAATAAAGCTAATAGTTATTTTGCAGACAACGCATTAAGAGCTTTAGCGTTAGGATATAAAGAAGCTGACAATTTATCTGAAGATGATTTAATTTTTGCAGGTCTTGTAGCTATGATAGACCCTGCAAGAGATGAGGCTAAACCAGCGGTAGCTAAATTCAAACAAGCAGGTATTATTACAGTTATGATTACAGGTGACCATAAAGATACAGCCTTTGCCATTGCTAAACAATTAGGTATTGCCGAAAACAAAGAACAATGCTTTACAGGTCACGATGTTGATTTGATGAGTGAAGAAGAATTAAGAGAAACAGTTAAGACTGCTAGAGTATTTGCCCGTGTATCTCCTGAAAATAAAGTTCAAATTGTAAAAGCATTCCAAGCTAATGGTAATATTTGTGCTATGACAGGTGACGGTGTAAATGACGCACCAAGTTTAAAACAAGCAAATATTGGTATTGCTATGGGTATTACTGGTACTGATGTAGCTAAGGGCGCAGCTGATATGGTACTAGCTGATGATAACTTTGCTTCAATAGAAAAAGCAGTTGAAGAAGGTAGAGGAATTTATGCTAATATAAAGAAAACTGTATTATTCCTTCTTTCAAGTAATATTGCTGAAGTACTTGTAATGTTCTTCTTAATTGTTATCGGACTTCCTGCTCCACTTATTGCAATTCACTTATTATGGGTTAACCTTGTAACAGATTCACTTCCTGCTATTGCTTTAGGTATGCAACCAAAAGAAGATGGAGTTATGGAACAAAAACCAAGAGATCCTAATGAAGGAATATTTGCTAATGGTGGTATGGCTATTACCTTAGGTTATGGTGCTATCTTAACTATTGGTGTTATCCTTGCATATTTTATTCCAGCTTGGACTAATAATGTTACAGGACTTGCAAATATAAAGAATTTCTATGAAACAAATACTGAAATATTAAATCAAGCTCGTACAATGTCTTTCACTGCTCTTGCACTTGGTGAACTATTCCATATGATTGGTATGTCAGATGTAAGACATTCATTTGTACATGTATTTAAAGATAAGAATTTAATGATGCTTATTGCCTTTGTATTTGGTTTCTTACTACAATTACTTGTAATTGAAGTTCCTGCAGTAAGAGCCGTATTCTCAACAGAAAACTTAAATCTTGTTGAATGGCTATGGACAGCACTTGTTTCCTTAATACCATTAATTTTACATGAAATAATTGTTTTAATTATGTATATTAAGAAGAAAAAACAAAAATAAGTATAAAAATTAAAAGATATTGCCTTCGTGTAATATCTTTTTTCTATAAATTTATATATAATATTAAATAGAACTTTTTAATTAGGAGTTAATTATGTGCTTTGTAGAAATTTTATGCTTATTATTCAGTTTACTATTTTCTTTTCTTTGTTCTATTCAAATAGTAACTAATACTAATAATTATTATTTATATTTTTTAATAATCGTATTTATACCACTATTTCAATTACTTGATATATTAATATATTTAATATATGTAGCTTTAACTAGTAAGTTTATAAATAAAAAAGGTGAATATAATAAATATTTTTGTCACCTTTTAAAACAAACTAATATTATCTTACTTCACTTACTTCATGTTAAAATTAAAGTTAATGGTAAATTACCAGAAGGAAAATATTTAATTGTAGCTAACCATAGATCTAACTTTGATCCTATCATCATGATGAATATTTGCCCAACTGATTTTATTTGTGTATCTAAAAAAGAAACCTTTAAGTTTCCATTCGTAGGTAATCTAATTAGAGCTAGCGGTTATATTAGTCTTGATAGAGAAAATAATAGAGAAGCTATTAGATCTCTTGGAAAAGCAGCTGATATTTTAAAAGAAAATAAAGCAAATGTTTGTATCTTCCCTGAAGGAACAAGAAACAAAACCGAAAACACTTTACTTGATATGCATGCTGGAAGCTTTAAACCAGCTCTAAAGGCTGAAAAAGTTACAGTAGTATGTTCTTTAAAAGGAACAAAAGATATTAAATGTCATCCAAGTCTTAAAAGACAAATGGTTTATGTAAATATTATTGATGTATTAGATCCTAAAGACTATACAACAACTAATGATTTAAAAGATAAAGCATATAATTTAATATTAAATGATTTAGAAAAATAGAGGAGATGAAAATATGAGTCAAAAATTTAGACTATCATGTGCACTAGATGTAGATGACTTGCTTATGGAATGTATTCCTTATGCAGTTAAACTTGCCCAAGAAAAATACCAATTTGATCCACCTCTTTCAATCTATGAAATTGATAGATGGGGAAAATTGAATACCAGAGCTGATGTTATATTTGAATATTTTAATGAGGCTAAATTCTATGAAACACAACCAGTTATAGAAGGAGCTAAAGAATTTGTTAAAAAATTATCTCAAATATGTGAAGTGTTTATATCAACATCCATACCACCTGAGTATATGGGAATAAGAGCTAAAAGATTAATGGAAGAATTCCCTGAAATTCCACCTTCAAATATTTATATGGGTTCAAGAAAAGATAAAATTTCAACTGATATCTTATTTGATGATGGTATGCATAATGTATTTAAGTCGAATGCTGCATACCCTGTATTAATGCGTAGACCATGGAATCAAAGTGCTACCGGAATGCTAGCGGTTAAGAATTATGATGAATTTTTAAAATTAGTAGAAGTAATTGCAAATTCTTATTCATTATATCATCCTCGTTTCAAACAAAGCGGGATCTTAATTTTGGTAGGTCCATCTGGTTCAGGTAAAACTAAGATAGCTGCTTGTTTGTCTAAGAAACTTAAAACCTTTGAAAAACTTGTATCTTATACTACTCTAGACCCTTCAGCTAATAAAGTAAATGATTGGTATTCATATATTTCTGTAACAGAATTTAATGAAAAAGACCAAAGAGGAGATTTTATTGAATCAACAATGTACGCAGGTCATGCCTTTGGTAGCCAAAAAGGTGATATTGATAAAATCTTAAATAGTGGTAAGAATGTACTATGCACTATGGATATTTGTGGTGCAATGAGTATTAAGACTAATTATAAGAATGCAATTACTGTTTATATTAAACGTGATCGTAAAGTTTTAATTGATACTATCTTAAATAAGAAAACTAGTAATGAAGATAAGGTTAATAGAATAATTTCTATCGATTGTGAAAAAGAAAACCAAGACATTTGTGACTACTATGTTGTAAATGAAGGTGATTATGATAAAGCAAGCGAAGAAATAATTAAATTACTTAATTTAAAATAGGTGAAATAAATGGAAATTGTAAGATTTAAGGCAGTATCTACATGCCTTGGAATAAGAAGGAAATCTATAGCTTATTTTTTATATGATTCTAATAAGGTTTACGATGTTAAAGAATATGAACACCCTTTAAATAGTATTAAAGAAATTAAAACTATAGACAATAAACTAGCTATCTTTGATATCTTATCTAATGATGATGTGATAAATTTTAAACTTAAGGCTTCAACTTTAAATGAAACTGTAGAAGAAATTTGTTATTTAGATACTAAATTAATGGATATCAATGATTCTAATATTGATTTAGTTAAAAATAATTTTGATGGTATCTTTGATGAGGACCAAGGAGAATATGAATTTATTGTCGGTTATTATTATCTAAATAAAGGTTTAGAAGAAGCAAATATATATTTTAAAGTTTCAGCTGATAAAGGTTTTCAATTAGCTAAGAAGTATTTAAAATAAGGGATAAAAATGAAAGTATTTAGAAAGATAAGTATTGTTTTACTTTTAATAGTTGATGTATTTGTATTTATGATTATGTATTTAGCTGATACTAATACTTATAAAGCTATTGATATAGATACATATACTCAACATGTATCAAGTAAAGACTATTTGGAAACTAATTCAAATAATTATGATTATACTTTGATTACTAAAGATAATAATGAAAATATTTGGGTAGAACCAGCATTAAATATTCCTCTTAAGGATAGCGCTATAGTATTCTATCCTGGGGCTTATGTTGATCCATATGCATATTTACCTATAATGTATGAATTATCTAAAGAAGGCTATGTGTCATGTATTTCAACGATGAGTTATAGTTTAGCATTCTTTTCAGTAAATAGTGCAACTAATGTTATAAATAACCCTAAATATACTAATTTAAATTGGTATATAGCTGGTCACTCATTAGGAGGAGTAGCTGCTAGTATGTATTACGCAAAGAATAGTTCAGCTCTTTCAGGTTTAATATTACTTGCAAGTTATTCAACTAATGATTTAACTAATATAGAAAATGTTAAGGTATTATCTATATACGGTTCATGTGATAAAGTTTTATCTATAGATGCTTATAATAAAAATAAACATAATTTATCAAATTTAACCGAATATGTAATTGAAGGCGGTAACCATGCTCAGTTTGCATCCTACGGAAAACAAAAAGGGGACGGGGAAGCTTTAATAGATAAATATACACAATATAATATTACAAGTAATTATATTAAAAAATTTATTTCATAATAAGGATGTGATTTAAAATGGGAATTGATCTAATAAAATTGAATACTAAAGCCGAAAATTATTTAGATGGATTTCCTATTGGAAACTCTCATCTAGGTTTAATGGTTACAGGTGAAACTGATAAAGAGATACTATATTTAAATGATTCTAGCTTTTATATAACAAAAAAGAGAAGAAATTATTTTCAAAATTATTATAAAACAAGAGAAAACATTTCTTCCTTGTTACTTGATGATAAATTTGAAGAGGCTTCAAGGGAAGAGAATAATTTACTTCCTAAAAAAGTAGATGATTCATATTACGTATCAGCTGGAATGCTAGAAATAGAATATAATCATACAAATGTAACAAATTATGAGAGAGTACTTAATTTATCAGAAGGATTTGTTAAGGTAAGTTATGATACTAATAACATTCATATTGAAAGAAGATATATAGCTTCTATTTCTAAAGATTTAATTGGAATCAATATAAAATCTAGCGAGCCTATCAGTATAACTTGTACATTAAACTCATTAGGAGATTTAAGAAGTTTAAAGACAGATAATGATAGACAAATAATGCATATAAAAAGCGATAATGTTTCTTTATATTCTAATATTGTTGTCAGAAGTGGAAATATGACAGTTAAAGATAATAAATTTATTTTATCTGGTATGAATATAATTATTTTCTACTCTTCAATTACAACAAATATTACTAAATTCCCTAAATCATATTTAAATAATTTATATAGAAATGATATTACTAGTCTTCGCTTTAATACATTTTTTAAAGAAGCAGTTACAAGTTATAAGAAATTGTATTCAAAACAAAGTTTTACAACAGATTTTGACCTTGTAAATAATTATTATCATATGTCTAGATATTTGCTTATTGCTTCATCTTTAGGCACTATGCCAATGACTGATATTTCACTTTGGTCTAAAGAAGTCAAATCACTTACTATACCTTATAAAATTGATTATAACTTTAATTTAATGTATTCATTTGCACTTGAAGCTAATTTAGATGAAACTATTAAAACAGCTTTAAAATTTACTTATAAATTATATAAAAAAGGTAAGATAACTGCTTTGAAACTATACCACTCCTCATCATCTTGTGCTCATAGTAATACTAATATGAAGTTTGATACTTCACCTTTAGGTTATGAGGCAGAAGATGCAATTTGGCCACTAGGTGAGGTTAGGCTTGCTAATTTAATTTATAAATATTATTTCTATACCTTAGACCTAAAATTTTTAAAGAAGAACTTTAAAGTATTATCATCCTGTGCAAATTTTTTACTAAACATACTTAAAAAAGATAAACAAGGCAAATATGTTGTTGTTCCTTCTGTTAATCCAAGAACAAAATATAATGTGAAAGAAGATGGTAAAGACATTTCACTTAGTGTTTCAAATGGTACTTGTTATGATGATATTGTTATTTATGAATTCTTTTTCAATTATATTATTGTAAGAAGAGCCTTAGGCTATAGTGAAGAAGATAATAATCAATATTTAGATATTTTATTTAATTTATATTATATTCAAATTCAAAATGATAAAATTGTACCTTATCATGGTAATTTCGAGGTTACGGATTCCTCTAAATCTCTGCTTACTGAACTTTCTCTTCTAGCAAGTAGACACATAATGGAAGCTAAAGTATTTAAATCAGCTAGTATTAATGCAATTAAATCAGCTTTAGAAGTTGAATCTAGTACTCCGCTTAGAGACGCTTATGCTCTAAGTTTATATACAAGACTTGGAAACAAAACTGAAGCATATAATTTATTACTTGATTTTAATAATAAACATTCAACACAATCATATTTAACAAAAAATGAAATTTCTTTAGATGCAATTATGACACTATCTAAAAGTATAAGAGATATGTTTATTATTGATACCCTTGATAAGATAACACTATTGCCATCTTTAATAGATAATATAACAACTTATACCTTAAAAGGCTTTCCTATTTATCATGATATGAGTATAGATCTATACAAAAATAAAAATTCATTCTTGCTTTATGTTGACTCTAAAAAGAGTAAAGATATAGAGATTAACTATAAATCTAGGCAGTATTTTGTAAAGATAAAAGAGGGTAAAAATAAAATTGATTTAAATGTATTATTTAATATAAAAAAGTAATAAAATTGCAATGATAAAATATAAAAAAATCCTTTACCTAAGGGATTTTTTTCATACTCAAAAAAATAAAAAAATAAAAAGTAAATTACTCTATTTACATTCAAATTGTTAAGTAATATAATACTAGCAGTTATATAGAATATCTAAGAAATAAATAAAGCTTTTGTCAGTACTAAATAAAAATTAGATATTATTAAAAACGAATATTTTATATTTTATTAAGGAGAGAAATATGGCTCATAAGATATTAGAGTTAAGAGGTATTCGTAAAGAGTACGGACAAAATGTTATATTGAATGATTTTGATCTTTCAATTAATGAAAATGAATTTGTTACGTTTTTAGGACCATCTGGTTGTGGTAAGACTACTACACTTAGAATTATTGGTGGTTTTGAGGATATGCAAGGTGGAGAATTATTACTAGATGGTGAAGATATTGCATCTATTCCAGCATATAAGAGACCTATCAATACAGTTTTCCAAAGATATGCATTATTCCCTCATTTAAATATTTATGATAATATTGCCTTTGGTCTTAGAAACAATGTTTATTCAAACATCTATGATATTGGTACAATTGATTTAATGCAAGATAATGGTTTTGATGAAGAAGAAATTGATTCTTTATCTAGAAAATTATCTCATATCAATAAACCTAAAGATGTTAAGAAATATGTTGTTGATTACTTTAAGAGTTTATCAAATTATTATAAAGTAGAATCTTTTATTAATGAAAATAAGAAGGATTTAGCAAAGAAGAGTTATGATGAATTTTCTAAAGTTTTAATTAAGAAACTTGATGAACTTAATATAGCACTAAACTTAAGAGGAGATAAATTTAAGGATGTGTGCTCATCATTACTTTTTGATATTGCTAAAGATGATGTTTACTATAAGATGATTTCTAAGATTGAATCTCGTTCTTTTAAAGAAGACATTATTAAAAGAGAGGTAGAATCTGCTTTAAAATTAGTTAATTTATCAGGTTATGAATCTAGAGCAATTTCAAGTCTTTCTGGTGGCCAAATGCAACGTATTGCAATTGCAAGAGCTATTGTTAATAAACCACGTATCTTATTACTTGATGAACCTCTATCAGCACTTGATTTAAAACTTCGTAAACAAATGAGACTTGAACTTAGAGAAATTCAAAAAAATCTAGGTATCACATTTATCTTTGTTACTCATGATCAAGAAGAAGCTATGGTAATGAGTGATACTATTGTTGTAATGAATGGCGGAGAAATTCAACAAATGGGTCGTCCTGAGGATATTTATAATACTCCAGCTAATAAGTTTGTAGCTTCATTTATCGGAGAAGCTAACATCTTACGTGGTGTATATCCTGAAGCTAGAAGATTTACAACTTTAGGTAAGACATTTAAAGTATCTGCTCATGACTTTATGCCAGGAGATAAGATTTATGTAATGGTAGCTTATGATGATTTTGATATTTGTACTGAAGACAATGCTAAATTCATTGGTAAAGTTACAAAAGTTAAATTCTCTAAGAATATTTATGATTTAGATATTGAAGTAGATAATGAGGCTAAGACTCATATTCTTGTTAAATCTGAAGAAAAATATAATGTAGGTGATACTTTAGGATTTACTGTTGAACCTGGTAATATTTACTGCGAGGCTATCACTGAATCTAAGTCTAAACTTCTTGCAAACTATGATGATTGTAATATCATTGAAGGTAAATATATTGGAAACCAACAAGTTTCTTTCTTTGAAAATGTATTTGATACATATTTAACTACATTTATTCCTGGAGAAGTTGTAGATGCAGTTATTAGACCAGAAGACTTTGACCTTGAAATAGATAATCCTGATTCTGCAATTTTAACTGGTACAGTAATTAAGTCTATCTTTACAGGTATTCACTTTGAACTTTGGGTTGATGTTGAAGGTAAGACACTTATTGTTGAAGATTATCAAAATGTTGAAGTTGGACAAAAGGTTGGTCTTAAGGTTGACTTCTTTGAAATTCATTTGATGAAGGTTGAAGATAGTGAGCAACCTCAAAAGATTAGAGAAATAAGAGAAAAAGGCAGAAAGATTTCTGAAAATATCGAAGAAATGGCTGAGGCAGAGTAATGAAACAATTTTCAAAATTAGCTATCCCTTATTTTGTATGGCTACTTATTCTGGTTGTTTTACCATTGCTTGTAATGTTTTGTCTAACATTCATGTCAACTAACGGTATGGATTTTAGTGATGCAGTATTTTCTATTGAATCTTATAAACAATTAGGTGAAGTAGCACTTTACAAATCTATTTGGTCTAGTATAAAAATAGCTTTTTATACAGTAATAGTTTGTCTTTTACTTGGTTATCCTTGTGCTTATTTCTTATCTTTTTCTCAAATTAAAAATAAAATGCTTATTTTACTTTTATTAATACTACCTATGTGGTGTAATTCTATGCTTAGAATTATTTCTTGGTATAAATTATTCCAATCTAATGCTCTTGCAGCTTTAAATTTAGCTGGAAGCGAACCAGCGGTAGTATTCGTAACAGTTACAACTTATCTACCATTTATGATATTCCCAATTTACACAGTACTTGAAAAACTTGATCGTTCTTATATTGAAGCTAGTAAAGATTTAGGTGTATCTAGTGTTAAGACATTCTTTAAAGTAACATTGCCTCTATCTTTAACAGGTATTTCTTCAGGAGTAATCATGGTATTCCTTCCTGCAGCTACAGGTTTTGCAATTAGCCAAACTATCGGTCAAGGAAAGGTACAATTAATTGGTAACTATATTCAAGCTCTATTTGAAAAAGGAGATTATAATACTGGTTCTCTAATTTCACTTTTAACTTGTATCATAATTATTTGTTGTATCCTTCTATTTAGAAAAATCCAAGGAAAGGAAGGTAATAAATAATGCTAGAAAAAACTGGATTTGCTTATTACGCTCCTAAAGTCTTAAAAGTACTATTCTTTGTACTTGTATTACTTTCAATGTACGCTCCTGTATTTGTAATTATTTATCAATCATTTAATAAAACTGCAAATGCAATTGTACCTCTTTCTTGGGGTGGATTTACGCTACATAATTATGCTGAATTATTTACAAATAGACAATTATATCTATCAATATTAGATAGTTTACTTGTATCATTCTGGGCTACAGCTATAGCTACTGTTGCAGGTGTATTTGCGACTATAGGTATTAATGCTTTAAAAGGTAAGAAGAGAAAAGCAATGGATTTCTTAAATGAGATTCCAATGATGAACAGTGAAATCGTAACTGGTATTTCTATTATGATTATTTTCTCACTTTTATCTAATTTACCTATCTTTAAGCAAGTATTTGGATTCCCTACAATGCTTATAGCTCACGTATTCTTTACTATTCCTTATGTTATTTTAATGGTATACCCTAAACTTGAACAAACTGATGAATCTTTATTTGAAGCTGCTCAAGATTTAGGTTGTTCTAAACCTATGGCTTTATTTAAGGTAATTATTCCTTCTTTAAAAACATCAATTATGGCTGGTGCTTTAATTGCATTCACTCTATCTATTGATGACTTTGTAATATCATATTACACTCAAGGTAATGGATTCTCTAACTTCTCTAACTATGTATATACATCATATACAAAGAAGAATTTCTCAGCTGGAGCTTATGCATTTAACTCTTTGCTTACATTCATTACTCTTGCAATTGTTTTATTAATTTCTTTAAAATCTAGTAAGAAGAAGGTGAAGAAATAATGAAAAAAATTATTGGTTTATTTACAGCTCTAATTGTATTTACAATTTTTGCAGTTACAGTTATTTCTACACCTAAGACAGTATTAAACTTCCTTAACTGGGGAGAATATATTGATACGGAATTAGTTAAGGCTTTTGAGGAAAAATACAATTGCCAAGTTAATGAAGAAGATGTAGCTTCAAGTGAGGCTATGTATCAAAAAATTCAAGCTGGTACAACTGCTTATGATGTAGCTATTCCTGGAGACTACACTGTAAGACAAATGTATAAAGAAAATATGTTACTTGAAATTGATGTTAAGAATGAAAAATATGAAAATTTCAAAGAATATAAGACAATGTTTAATGATTCACTTCAAGCTTTAATCGATACAAACTTTGTAAACGATAAGGGTGAGGTTTACGATTCTTACTTTATGCCTTATTTCTGGGGTGCATATTCTATTATCTATTCAACAAAGAATAGTGAAACTGAAAATGTCATTGAAACTAATGGTTTCTCAGCTTTATTTGATAGAAGTTTATATAATTCTAATGTAAAGATTGGTATGTATGATACTTCACGTTGGGATGTAGCTGCTTACCTTATGAGTAAGGGTTATAACCCAAATATTACTGATACTACAACACTTTCAACAGATGGAGTCCTTTCAAGTGTTCTTCAAGATGAAATTGTTAGTGCAATTAAGAATGCTAAATTTGATGAATGGGGAAATGATGCTTTAAAGAGAGATGTTGCAAACGGAACAATTGATTTAGCCTTTGTTCAACTTGGTGATTTCTTTGACGCCTTATATTTATCTTATGATTCAGGTTTAACTGATATTAACTTTAATATTAATATCCCATCAAACACAGCTGCTTTCTTTGATTCTATGGTTATTCCTTATACTTGTACACAATATGATTTAGCTAATGAATTTATCAACTTCATGATGGATCCTGATAATGCTTATCAAAATGCTGGGGCTATCGGATATTGTCCTACTTTAAAGAAGGTTAGTGATCTTTATTTAGAAGATGCTTTAGATGAAAATAATTATTATTACGAGGGTGTTTTAACACTAAAGGATTTCCTTAACAAATATCCTATGTATTTAAATCCTTTATATGGTAAGACAAGTGAAGAAATTGCAAATATTAAATTATTCGATCCTAAATCTACTCAATATCTAACTGCTTGTGAGTCTATAATTAATAGAGCTAAGAATTAATGATTAATGATTATTTAAATAAAAAATTAGCTTTTGCAAGAGACCACATCAATTTAAAATATGGTAATAAGAAATATTATTCTTATGAAGACGTGTTGTCACTTCTAAATGAATTTGGTAATGCTTTTGAAACTGACTTAGATAATATTTCAAACTTTATTCCTTCAAAAGGTAATGACTTTTCAAGCATTAGTGCATTTACAAAAGGATTTATTACCTCTGATAACTATAAGATATTAGTTCTAGTATCTGATAAACATTTTGAAGTATTTGTAATTGAACTAAAGAAAAATTTGTTTATGAATTATTACTCACTAAATATTAATAATTCTGTACTTGAAATTTTATATTATCTTGAGTCAATGAAGTTTGTTGACAAAGAGTAAATAAAAATATATAATTGTTTTTGTTAAAAGCTATAGAAGTGAAGAGTAGAATATTAATTAATATTTAGAGAAGATATGGCCGGTGAAAATATCTTATATTAGTATTTGAAAGTAGTCATGGAGCTTTATAGATGAAATTGTAGTAGTTTATAACGTTGCTCGCGTTAAGAGTTTAAAGTGCAGTATATTTTTACTGAACTAAGGTGGTACCGCGATTAATTCGTCCTTAGAGGGTTTAATACCTTTTAAGGACTTTTTTTATGGAGATATTTATGCTTGAAAGTGATAGATTATATATTACGCCTTACAAATCAGATGATTTAGCGGATTTATTTAACTTAATATCAAATAAAGAATTAACATACCCAGCTGGTTTTAAACCTGTTCCTGATCTTAAGATTTGTCAAAATAGTCTGCAATATCGGATTATGAGCAAACAATATGTTAAGGTATTACTTAAAGATACTAAAACTTATATTGGTGAGATTAATTTTTATAAAGATGAATCAAGAAGAAATCCTAATGCTTATGAAATAGGATTTATACTCCTTAAAGAATATTGGGGTAAGGGACTCATGCAAGAGGCTTTAAAAACTTTTATACCTTATTTTAATAAAAAGATTAATATTGATATTTTATCTATGACTATCTTTGTGGGAAACACTAAAAGTGAAAATACAGTTTCAAAATTAGGCTTTCATAAAGATGGTGTAAGAAGAAGATATAAAAAGATGTATGATGATAATGTTTTAGACATTAGTGAATACTCTTTAACTAAAGATGAACTTGAAAGGACGATTGAATTATGGCAAAAATATTAGATGCAAAATACGACCCTAAAAAGGTTGAAGATGGTAAATATGACTTTTGGCTTAAAGGTGGATTCTTTACAGCAGGTGATAAGGATAAAATCCCTTTCACTATTGTTATTCCGCCACCAAATGTAACAGGTAAACTTCACTTAGGTCATGCTTGGGACACATCTATCCAAGACATGATTATAAGAAGAAAACGTATGCAAGGTTATGATGCACTTTGGATTCCTGGTATGGACCATGCAGGTATTGCAACTCAAGCTAAGGTAGATGCAAGACTTAAAGATATGGGTATATCTCGTTATGATATTGGTAGAGAAAAATTCTTAGAATATGCTTGGGCATGGAAGAAAGAATATGCAGATATTATCCACTCTCAATGGAAAGCATTAGGACTTTCATTAGATTATACTAAGGAACGTTTTACATTAGATGAAGGTTTAAATAAAGCAGTGAATTATGTTTTCTGCAAATTATATGAAAAAGGATATATCTATCAAGGATATAGAATTACTAACTGGGACCCTGTAGCTAAAACAGCTTTATCTAATATTGAAGTAATTCACCAAGATGATGAAGGTGCTTTTTATTACTTTAACTATCCATTTACTGATGGATCTGGTAGTCTTTTAATAGCTACAACAAGACCTGAAACAATGTTTGCAGACCAAGCCTTAATGGTTAATCCTAAAGATGAAAGATTTGCAAAATATATTGGAAAGACTGTTTATATTCCAGGAACTGATACAGTAATTCCTGTTATAAGTGATGAATATGTTGATATTGAATTTGGTACTGGTGTAGTTAAATGTACTCCTGCTCATGACCCTAATGACTATGAAGTTGGTCTAAGACACAATCTTGCAATGCCTCTTTGTATGAACGAAGATGGTACAATGAATGAAATGTGCGGTAAGTACAATGGTCTTGATAGATTTGAATGTCGTAAGCAATTAATTGTTGATTTAAAAGAATTAGGATATTTTGATCATGAAGAAAAGATTGTTCACTCTGTAGGTCATTCTGAACGTACTGGTGTACCTGTAGAACCAAGATTATCTAAACAATGGTATGTTAAGATGGATGTTCTTGCAAAACAAGTACTTGAAAATGATGAATATCGTTTTGTGCCTGATAGATTTAAAGGAACTCTTGTTAATTGGTTAACTAATATTCAAGATTGGTGTATTTCTCGTCAATTATGGTGGGGACATAGAATTCCTGCATGGTATAAGGGTGAAGAAGTTAAGGTTCAAGTTGAATGCCCAGGTGAAGGTTGGAAACAAGATGAAGATGTACTTGATACATGGTTCTCATCTGCACTTTGGCCTTTCTCTACAATGGGTTGGCCAGAAAAGACTGAAATGCTTGATAGATATTACCCAACAAATGTACTAGTTACAGGATATGATATTATTTTCTTCTGGGTATCTAGAATGTTATTTGAAGGTATTGAATTTACACATCATGCACCATTTAAGGATATTTTAATCCATGGTCTTGTTCGTGATTCTAAGGGAAGAAAGATGAGTAAGTCATTAGGTAATGGTATTGATCCATTCGATGTTATCGATAAGTACGGATGTGATGCACTTCGTTACTTCTTAAATACTAACTCTGCTCCAGGTCTTGATTTAAGATATGAAGAAGAAAAAGTAGCTTCAAGCTGGAATTTCTTAAATAAACTATGGAATATTTCTCGTTATGTAATGATGAATATTGATGGTTATAAAGAAATTGATTTAAATAATGCCAAATTAAATCTAGCTAGTAAGTGGATCTTAAATAAATTAAATAAGACTATTGAACAAGTAGATTATAATTATGACAAATATGAATTTGGCGAAGCTAATAAAGCATTATATAACTTTATTTGGGAAGACTTTGCAAACTGGTATGTAGAAATTTCTAAGGTTGACTTACAAGGAGAAGATTTAGAAAACAAGAATACAACTCAAAATGTATTAGTTTATGTATTAATGCAAATTGTTAAATTATTACATCCAGTAGCTCCATTTATTACTGAAGAGATTTATCAATTATTACCTCACAAAGAAGAATCTATTACAATTTCTGCTTGGCCAAAGGTAAATAAGAATTTTGCATTTGAACTTGAAGAAGAAGCTATCAATGATGTAATCGAAGTTATTACAGCTGTAAGAAATGAAAGAGCTAAAGCAGGTAAGGCTCCTAAGGAAGCTATTGGTATTACTTTATTTGTAAAGAATAGTGATACATTAAAATCATTTGAAGAAGCTAAACCATACTTTACACGTTTCTTAAATCCAAAGACATTAACTATTACATTAGATCAAGTTGAAGCTAAAGGTAATGTAGTTGTAGTTTTAAATAATGTAACTATTTATATCCCTCAAAATGATTTAATTGATAAAGAAAAAGTTTTACTTGATTTGAATAAAGAGAAAGAAAAACTAGAAAAGGAACTTGAGAGATCTAATAAGATGTTATCAAATCCTAACTTTGTATCTAAGGCTCCTGAAGCTAAGCTTAATGAAGAAAAAGCAAAACTTGCTCAATATAAGGCTAAATACGAAGAAGTATTAAATCATATTAAAGGTATGCAATAATAAATAAAAGGATTTTAGAGTTCTAAAGTCCTTTTTTAAAATGCAATATATTATAGTTCTTTTATAAAACTATAGGTGTCTAATTTTTTACCATTCCATATTAAACTGTTAAATGAAAACATTCCGAATCTATTTTTCACATAAAATTTGCAATTACTTTTTGTATTTGTAATTAATGCGATTTCTTTTCCTCCTTGTGACTTTACATATGGTATTAAGCAATCATTAATCATTTTGCTTCCTAGGCCCATACCTTTTGATTCTTTAGATACTGCAAGTAATTCAATATAATAGGCATCTTGATGTTCTCTTTCACAGGCTTCATGAGTTTTGTTTGAAATATTAAAAAAATCTATTAATCTTTTAAAGCCTATTGGAAATAATAAACGAACACCTCCAGAGACAATATAATTCCAAAGACTGATTCTTTTAATGTTTGGATTTTGAAGAAGTGCAATAGATACAATTTTTTTGTTTTCAACACCTACAAAACATTTATGTTTTTTAGCGTTAGCACTTATATGAACCTTATTTAACTTTGTAATATAGGAAATAAATTCTTCTTGTGTTTTAAATTTATCTCTAAAAGTTAATGTATACATAGGATATTCCCCAAATGATTCAGCTACCATTTTAGCTATTTCTTTTATTTCTTTATTATATGCCTCTCTATATTTAATCATATTAATATCACTCCTTTACATAAATGAACAAATGTTTACAACTTAACACGTGTTCATTATAATATAAGTAATATAATTTAAGATGAACATATTTTAGATTAGTGTTCATTAATGAACTTTATGGATATTTTGTTCATAATTGGAGTGATTAGTATGAATGATAGAAGAAATATTAAAACTGAAAAATTAATAAAAGAAGTATTCCTCAATCTTTTAAAAATAAAAGATATAACTAAAATAACAGTAGCCGAAATATCAAGAGATGCTAATCTAGGAAGAGGAACATTCTATTTACATTACGATGATGTGTATGATTTATATGAAAGTATTGAAAATGATGTACTAAAGAATTTAAAAAGCATGTTTGAATCTTCTTTTCCTACAATTGATTCAAATAACAGTTTTAAATTAGCTAGTGAACTGGTTAGTTATATTGAAGAAAATAAAGATATTTTTAAAATCATTGCAAATAGTAATGCAAGAAATACAATATATAAAATTAAGAAATATTTTTATAATAGTGTTTTTGATGAGAACGCAGTCATGCGTCTTGGAATTAATAAGCAATATAGTTTAACTGAATCAGTATTTGTTGTTTCAGGTATCATTGGAACATTAGAAAAATGGATTATTGATGATTTTAAAGTGGAGAAAGAAGAAATGGCTAAAATGATGAATACAATTATATTGAAAATAAATGCAAATTACAAAAAATAAAAAAGTCTGATAAATTAATATCAGACTTGAACTTTATACTTTGGAGCAACAGACGGGGATCGAACCCGTATCCTCGCATTGGTAGTGCGAAGTAATAGCCATTATACGACTGCTGCATATTTTTTGGAGCAACAGACGGGGATCGAACCCGTATCCTCGCATTGGTAGTGCGAAGTAATAGCCATTATACGACTGCTGCATATTTTTTGGAGCAACAGACGGGGATCGAACCCGTATCCTCGCATTGGTAGTGCGAAGTAATAGCCATTATACGACTGCTGCATATTTTTTGGAGCAACAGACGGGGATCGAACCCGTATCCTCGCATTGGTAGTGCGAAGTAATAGCCATTATACGACTGCTGCATATTTTTTGGAGCAACAGACGGGGATCGAACCCGTATCCTCGCATTGGTAGTGCGAAGTAATAGCCATTATACGACTGCTGCATTGCTTTATTTAAATTGCTCAATTATTATATATTAAGTTATCACTTTAAGTCAATAGTAATTTTAAAAATATTTGTTCTTGTAATTAGAAAATGATAATATTAAGTATTTTAAGCATTATAATTGATAATTAGATATATTTTTTGTTATGATATAAGATAATATAGGAGGTATATTATATGTTAGAATTAAATGATAAGAATTTTGAAGAAGCAGTTAAAAATAATAAAACTTTAATTGTTGATTTCTGGGCAACTTGGTGTGGTCCATGCAGAGCTCTTGGTCCTATTATGGAAGAAGTAAGCAAGAATTATCCTGATGTTGTTTTTGGTAAGGTAGATGTAGATTCAAATCCTGATTTATGTGCTAAATTTAAGATTTCATCTATTCCATTTGTAGTTAAGATTAAAGACGGTGCTGTTGTTGATTCATTCCTTGGATTACACGACGAAGCATTCGTTGATGAATTCTTTAGAAAATAATGTATGATACAATTGTTATAGGTGCAGGTCCTGCTGGTATTAGTGCAGCTGTATATTTAAAGAGATTTAATTATAATCCTTTAATTATATATAAGGATAGTGGTACATTAGGTAAAACTCATTACATTGATAACTATTATGGTTTTTATCATGTAACAGGAGAAGAACTTCAAACAAAAGGGCTAGAACAAGCAAGATCATTAGAAATAGATATCGTAAATGATGAAGTAATATCAATTGAATATGATTCTAAAGGATTTCTTGTTAAGACAAAAGAATCATCCTTTATTGCTAGTACTGTATTTATTGCAACTGGAAAAGCCAGAAATAAATTACTTGTTCATGGTTTAAAAGAACTGGAAGGTAAAGGTGTCTCTTATTGCGCTATTTGTGATGGATTCTTTTACAGAGGAAAAAAACTAGGTCTTATTGGAAGCGGTGCTTTTGCAAAAAGTGAATATGAGATTTTGAAGAAGTTTACTGATGATATTACAGTATTTACTAATGGTGAAGAGACATTAATAGAGTGCGATAAGATAGTAAAGGATAAAATTGTATCTATTTATGGAATGGAAATGCTAGAAGGTGTTGAAACTATAAATAATAAATACGAATTAGATGGACTATTTATTGCTTATGGCACAGCTAGTGCAATATCATTTGCTAAACATTTAGGTCTTGTTTTAGACAAGCAAGATAATATTGTCGTAAATGATTTTAAAACTAATATTGATGGAATCTATGCTGGCGGAGATGTTGTTGGAGGACTTCTTCAAGTAGCTAAAGCTTCAGCTGATGGGGCAGAGGCTGCAATTGAAATCAAGAAATATTTAACAGATAAAAAGTCACATAATTAATTGTGGCTTTTTTGTTTGGATTTAATATGGAATTAATTATTTAAAAATAAACAAATTATAATTCTGAATAATAATAGAATCATAATATGGTAGTAACATAAAGTTTGTGTAAATATAAAAAAACTAGGGACCATTTTATTTTAGTATAACGATAGGAGTTATTTTTAATTTGATTTTATATATAGTTTTTTTTATTTTTTTAGAATATAATAAAATTCAAAAGGAAGTGGTATTATGCAATATAATTTTTTCAAAAGAACATCATTCTTTTTTATGATATTGTTTTATTTGATTGCAATATTCTATTTTTTTATACCTAGTAAATATTGCCTTCCATTTTCTTATTATTTCATATGCACTTTGCTTTTAATATTTGCAATTGTTCAGTTTACTTTGATTAGTAAACAATATGGGAAAAATGATCAGTATTGGCTAGATTTATATGAAGCACTAAATACTGGTATAATTGGAGTTGTAGCTTTAAACTTTGGTCAAAAATATTATGTCTTATCAATTATGCTTGGTATCTTATATTTAATACCATTAATTATCAGAGTATTTATATCTAAAATTAAAATCAATCAATTGTTTTTAGATTCTGTTAAATATATGTTTGCACTTATATTAGAGCTTGCAAATGCTCAAGTTGTAGCTTATAGCAGATTTATTATAGGCATAATTTATTTTGCTGTAGCAACAATTATCTTATATACTAAAATTAAACATTTGAATGAGTTTAAAAAGGGAGGTAATAGTTTTGAATAAGAAAGCCAAAAAAATATGGATTTTAATATCTGTATGTGTATTAATTCTATTTGTTATTATTCTTGTTGCATGTGTACTTGATTTAGGTGAAAAGATTAGGAGAATTAATCAATATCTTGAATACGCATTCTACGTACTTGTAGTTCTTTTAGTATTCTTTGGAATTATTAATCCTATAAGAATTATTTTAACGTCTCCTAGTTTTGATTCTGAAATTACTGATAACTCATCAAGAAGTCAAAGAAAAACTTATCGTCTAGTAGCAAGAAATATAGCTAAAAGCAATGAACTAAGTGAAGAACATCAAACTTTACTATTGAATTATAAAAGTTATGATGAACTTCAATTAAATTTACAAATAGTATTTGAAAAAGATATTAGACCTGAATTAAATAAAATTATGATAAGGCATGCTAAAACTGTTTTAATTTCAACAGCTTTATGCCAAAATGCAAGAGTTGACATGATTACTGTATTTAGTGTTGATATTAATATGGTTAAGGATTTAGTTGTAAAATGTGGTTTTAGACCTAGTATGACTAATTTATCTAAACTTCTTGTTAAAATATTTTCAACGGCTTTAATTGCAGAAGGTTTACAATCAATCTCTCTTGATGATATTCTACCTGCAAGTGTAAATAATACTTTAAAAGAAATACCACTTATTAAACCAGTTATATCATCATTAACTCAAGGACTAGCGAACGCCCTTCTTACTCTTCGTATTGGATGTGTTGCAAGAAGATATTTATTTAAGGATGGATCTTGTATTACAAAAGAAGATATCAGAAAAGCTGCTTTCAAAGACGCTTTATTACTTTATCCTTTAGTTATTGCTGGAACTTTAACATTTATGCCTAAAAAGGTAGTTTCTTTCTTTACTAATGGTTTTAAGAAGAAAGAAAATAATGATATGAAATTAATTGAGGGTTAGAACATGAATAAGAAGTTGTTGTTTCAAATAATTTCATTTAGTATTTATTTCATATTACTTGCAATATTTGTATATGAATGTCTTCAAACTGGATCTACTACAAGTGGTCAAATAAAAGATGTTGGAGACGCAATAGCTGGAGCTGGAAGCCAAATTACTGGTAAACCAATAGAAAATACTCAAGAATTTCAAAAGAAGGTTGGTAAATTTGTTGGTCACTACATGTATTTTTGCCTCATAGGTTTAGCATCAATAGTATCTTATATGACTTTAACAAAAATTAGAGATTATTATAGAATTATAATTCATGTTGTTACTGGTTTTACTTTTGCATTTATTACAGAATTCCTTTTAGAAGCAAAAACTAGTGGTAGAACAGCTTTATTTTCAGATGTTTTAATTGACACTGGTGGTCTATTGACTTTATCTATAATTTATATATTAGTTTATTATATTATTAAGATTAAAAGAAAGCATGATTATAAGTTGTTAGATTTTAATTCTATTGAACTTTAAATAAAATGATAGTGAATTTAAGAATTAACCTAATCAAAATAATTTCTAAGAATTTGTAAAAACCATTTGACTTTTACTTTAACCTCCTATATAATTATATTGTTGTAACATGCACCACATAGAAAAGGTCATAAAAAGTTGTATAAACTTACCTTTATAGTGAGTCTTAAAAATATTATAGGAGGTGTAACGACATGTACGCAATTATTGAAACAGGTGGAAAACAAGTTAAAGTTGAAAAGGATCAAGTAATTTACGTTGAAAAGTTAGACGCAGAAGTAGGTTCTGAAGTAACATTTGACAAGGTTTTAATCTTAGGTGGAGACAACACAGTTGTAGGTACTCCATACGTTAACGGTGCTAAAGTAACTGCTAAGGTTGAAAAGCAAGGACGTGCTAAGAAAATCATTATCTTCAAGTATGTTTGCAAGAACAACGAAAGAAGAAAGCATGGTCACCGTCAATCTTATACTAAGTTAACTATTACTGGAATTAACGCTTAATAGTTAATTAATGACAAAGTACAAAATCACTTTAAGTGATAAATCTTATAAAATCGAAGTTAAAGGACATGCTGGTTATGATACTTATGGTTATGACATAGTATGTGCGGCAATTTCAATGGGAGTTGCAATGACTGCAAATTTGATTGATAAGTTAGGCTTTGGTTGCAATATCATGAAGCTTGTTCATGAAGAAGCTAACTTTACAATTGAAACAGACCTTAAAAACGATACAGTGGTCAAGATTATGGACAATTTGGTTGAACATCTTGATTATATTTCGAAGCAATATCCGAAAAATATACAAAAATCTTAAATAGGAGGTTTAGACGATGTTATTTTTAGATTTACAATTATTCGCATCTAAAAAAGGTGTAAGTTCTACTAAGAACGGTCGTGATTCTGAATCAAAGCGTCTTGGTGCTAAGAAGAGTGATGGTGAATTCGCTACTGCTGGTTCTATTTTATATAGACAACGTGGTACAAAGATTTTCCCAGGTAAGAACGTTGGTATCGGTGGAGATGACACTTTATTCGCTAAAGTTTCAGGTACAGTTAAGTTTGAACGTTTAGGTCGTTCAAAGAAACAAGTTTCTGTATATCCAGATGCTGAATAGTAGACAATGAGCACTCATGTTTTTGAGTGCTTTTTTTAAAGAAAAAAATTAGAATTAAGGAGGTTAACCATAATGGAATTTTTAGATGAAGTCAAAGTAGAACTTAGAGCTGGAAAAGGTGGAGATGGTATTGTATCTTACCGTAGAGAACTTAAGGTTGAAATGGGTGGACCTTATGGTGGTAATGGTGGTAGAGGTGGTTCTATTATCTTTGTAGGTGATAAGAATTTAAATACTCTACTTGATTTACGTTATAAAAAAGTAATTCTTGCTCGTGAAGGTGAAAGAGGTATGAAGAAAGGTGCTTACGGAAGAGGCGCTGAAAATACCTATATTCGTGTACCTCTAGGTACTATTGTTTATGATGACGACACACAAAAGGTTATAGCTGACATCACTGTTGATGGTGAAGAAGAGGTTATAGCAAAAGGCGGTAGAGGTGGTCGTGGTAACATGGCACTTGCGACAAGAACATTAAAATGTCCTGATTATGCTGAAAAAGGTGAACCTGGACAACATAGATATATTCGTTGTGAATTAAAGGTTTTAGCAGATTGTGGTCTTGTAGGATTCCCGTCAGTTGGTAAATCTACATTAATAAGTGCAATGTCTAACTGCAAACCAAGAATTGCAAGTTATCACTTTACAACACTTACTCCAAACCTAGGTATGGTTCGTGTAGACTTAGACAGATCATTCGTTATGGCTGACTTACCAGGTTTAATTGAAGGTGCTAGCCAAGGTGCAGGACTAGGATTTGAATTCTTACGTCATATTGAACGTTGTAGAGTAATAGTTCATGTAATCGATATGGCAGCAACTGAAGGTAGAGACCCTATCAATGACTATAAGGTAATTAATAATGAATTAAAATCATACAAGATGAACCTTTCAAAGAGACCTCAAATTGTAGTTGCAAACAAGATGGAGATGGAAGGTGCAAGTGAAAATCTTGCTAAATTCAAAGAGGCTTACCCAGGTCTTGAAGTTATTGAAATATCTGCTTTAAATCACACAAATCTTGATGAATTAAAGTTTAAAATATATAACTTAATTCAGGAAACTCCTTCCTTTGATTTACTTGAAGATGATGAAAAGGAAACTGAAGTTACTTATGAGTATAAGCCTGAAGATAGAACTATTATAGTAAAGAGACCTAGTGAACATTACTTTACAGTTGAAGCTAAATTCCTTGAAAAAGTTATTGCAATGACTAACTTTGATCAAGAACAAGCTGTAACTAAATTTTTACGTCAACTTAGAAGCTGGGGAGTTGATGACATGCTTAGAGAAAAAGGATGTAAAGATGGAGATACAGTTGATGTAATGGGTTATGTATTTGACTTTATAGACTAATAATAAAAGCGAGAAATCGCTTTTTTATTTTGCCTAAATCACTATAAAATTTAAAAATAATATCTTTAAATTTGTATGTTTTTTAATTAAAAGTCTCGTATTGACTTGATATATATATATATATATCATA
>CAVCUQ010000019.1:0-28387 GCA_963605425.1 uncultured Eubacteriales bacterium | reverse complement strand
TATGTTCAGTTTTCAAAGACCTTAAACACATTAACTTGAAATGTCAAAGTGCTTATTTAGTATATCACAACTATTGATTAAAAGTCAACATCTTTTTTTAAAATATTTATTGATGTTTTTTAAATTTTTAAGTGATTTACTTTAGCTTTATCAAAGCCTTTATTAGTATACGCTTATCCTCATTTGATGTCAACAGTAATTTTAAAATATTTATAGATTTAAATTTCTCAAGATAAAACAATAAAATAGTCATCAAAACACATTAAATAACATGTTGCCGTTATTCTTTCATTATATAGTATATGATTTATTTAAATTTCGAATCAGGAAATGATAAATTTTTGTTTTTATATAAATCCTATAGTCTTAAAATGTTTGATTATTAAAACATTTCTCAAATAGATAATTGTATCTTGTTAAATAATTAGTCAAATATAAATCATCCATTCGGCTATTGGGTCATATTCATAATTTTATACAGCCTCTAAACTTACAATCTTTATTTAGGATTACTATTAGTACTTTAATTTCTATTTTAACTTTTTCATTTACCATTTAATTCAATCAGGTTTATGTTCGTTACCTCATGAATATCCTCGACATCTCTTCCTTTGCTCCAAGGATTTCATCCAACTATTTGAGACTTGCCACTCTAAGTGGAAACACACATGACTATCCTTTAACTAGTAAGATATATGCACCACCTGGCACACCTAAAAAAACAATCACAAATTAATGTGATTGTTTTTCAAGTTTTTCCCTTTTCTTTTTATTTTTCGCGTTTTGCTTTTTCATACGTTTTACAGCTCTCTTCATATTATTGTGACATTCCTCGCAAGTATCTGATGTCTTATATTTCACAAGTTTATAAATTCTTGTTCCAAATATATATAATACAAAGGCTGCACTAAGAATAATTACAATAATTTCAATAGGGCTCATATTAAATAGCTACTGCTTTTTTAGAATCAATATTCTTATTAATATAGTGAATTGCAAATCCAATAAGAACTGCAACAACTAGTACAATGAATATTGTCCACCACCAAGAACCAACTAAGTATACAATACAAGATACGATGTATGAACAAATGATCCAGAATAAAACAGTAGATCCAAATTTTCCACTAGGAGCTTCAGCCTTAGCTGTTGATACAGCTGCAAAGCATGGAATAGTAGTCATATTGAATGCAATGAAGGCAATAAGACCTGGAATAGTAATACCTGTAGCTTTAATCATTTGACTTGCTGCAGAAACACCTTCTTCTGAGTCTAGAGACGCAACATAAATGTCTGCAAATGCATTAGCGATTTGAGTTTGATCTCCAGTTTCAGCTGCTTTAGCTAAAATAGTAGGTCCTACTGTTGCTGCTAAGACTGCGAATGTTGCAATAACATTTTCCTTTGCAATAAGTCCTGTTACAGCTGCTACAACGAATACCCAACCCGCACTTCTACCAAGTTGTGAACCAAATCCAAGAGGTGTTACAAATGGTTGTACTAATTGACCAATACCTGCAAGAATTGAATCTTCTGTAGATAAATATCCTTTAGCAGATGTAATTTCATCATAATAACTATAACAATCAAGCCAGAATTGCTTGCTTTGTGCTTCTGTTAAGCCTTCAATAACATTGTTATCAATAACATTTACAGAATCAATATCTAAAGCCTTAAATATTGGTGCCCAATTAGCATTAGCACTAATTTCATCAACAATTGATTGCATATCAACTTGTTCAATATATTGCCAGCTCCATGTAAATGATTGTAAGAACCAAATTAAAATTGTTGACGCAAGGATAATAGTGAACGCCTTCTTAACGAAGTGTTTACCTTTATCCCATACATGTAATGTAAGAGGTTTTAAACCTGGTCTATGATATGCAGGTAATTCCATGATGAATGGAGGAACCTTACCACGCATTGTAGTGTTACGCATAATAACAACTGCAATAATGGCAGTACACATACCAAGTAAATACATACCAAGAGTAATTAAATCTGCGTTACCAACACCAAAGTAAGATACAATACCACCACCGATAGCTGTAAGAATAGGTAATTTAGCACCGCATGAGAAGAATGGTATTACTCTGATAGTAGCTAAACGTTCATTATCTTCAGATAATGTACGAGTGTTAATCATAGCTGGAACTGAACATCCAAATCCCATAATCATTGGCATAAATGCTCTTCCAGATAAACCAAATTTTCTAAAGATTCTATCTAGAATAAAGGCTACACGAGCCATATAACCTGAATCTTCTAGAATTGAGAAGAAAGCAAATAGTAATAAAATTTGTGGTACAAATGATAAAACTGAGAATATACCAGCTAAAACACCATCACAAACAAATCCAACAAGCCATGCTGGTGCACTAGCGTTAGTTAAACCAGTATTAGCTAATTCTGTCAACTTATCAGTAATATTAGTTAAGAAATTTTGAAGAATAACACCTGGTGAATTAATACCACCATCAGTATAGAATAATCCTTCAAACATTGTTCCTTCTGCAAAAGGTGCTTTTCCTTCAAATAAAGGTTTTAAATAAAGGAAGTTTTCACTAAATGTTAAATGGAACATTAAGAATAAGATTAGGACGAAAATTGGAATACCAAGCCATCTATTAGTTAAAATCTTATCTGCTTTGTCAGACTTAGTTAAAACATCTTTTTGTTCATGTTTACTCTTAGAAACTGAGAAATAAGATGCAATGTACTTATATCTTGAGTCAGCAGCTACAGCTTCTAAGTCATTACCAAAGGTTTCATCATTGTAAGTTTTCTTAAACTCATCAACAATCTTAAGACCTTCTTCATGATCTTTAAGTTCAATTTCATCATTTTCAATTAATTTAATTGCGTGGAATAATGGATGTTTAATATCAAGTGTCTTATAGTAAGCAGAAACATCGTTAATTAAACGACCAATACTTGAATTTGATAATACTGAAGTACCTTTTCTCTTGCTTTGTGAAACTTGATAAGCTTCCTTCATCAAATTATCAATACCATCTTCCTTAACAGCTGAAATAGCTACAACAGGACAACCTAATTCCTTAGATAATTTTTCAGTATCAATAGTATCTCCACTTTTTTCAAGTAAATCCATCATGTTAAGAGCTACAATTACAGGTACATCCATTTCAAGTAATTGAGTTGTTAAATATAAGTTACGCTCTAGGTTAGTAGCGTCTACAATATTAATAACACAATCAGGATTTTCATCTAAAATATAATTTCTTGAGATAACTTCTTCAGGTGTATAAGGTGAAAGTGAATAAATACCAGGTAAGTCAATAATATAAGCATCCTCTTCAAGTTTCTTATAATGACCTTCCTTTTTATCAACAGTAACACCAGGCCAGTTACCTACGTGAGCAGTTGATCCTGTTAATGCATTAAATAATGTTGTTTTACCGCAGTTAGGATTTCCTGCTAATGCAAATTTTTTCACTAGTCTTAAGCCTCCTTTACTTCACATTCTACGAGGCAAGCCTCATCTTTACGTAAGGTTAATTCATAACCTCTGATTGTAATTTCAATAGGGTCTCCAAGAGGCGCTTTTTTTCTCAAATAAATTTCAGCACCAGCAGTAACACCCATGTCAAACAATCTTCTTCTAACTCTTCCTTCTCCATTAACCTTAACGACTTTACCGCTTTGGCCAATTTCAAAAGTGTCTAACTTTAAAACCATATTTCCTCCTTTTTAGGCAACTTGAATTCTAGATGCTAGGTCTCTATCTATTGCAAGTCTTCCTTCTTTAATCTTAAGAACGATACTTGATGAATTAGATAAGACAGTAACGCAAGAATTAATAGTAATACCTAATGATTCTAAATGTTTCTTTGTTTTTTCATCCGCTAAAATCTTCATAACCTTAAGTTCTTGATTTAGTGGTGCTATCATAAGTGGCATATAATACCTCCAAATTTAATAAGTTAGTTTAATCTAACTAGCAATGTTATTATAGACTAACTTTTTTATATTTGCAATATTTATTTAAAATTTGTTACATAAAAAAAGAGATTCAAAAACTAATCTAGTAATTAAATCTCATTCATTATTATTTTAATTTCATTAATTTATCGTAGAAATATTCTATTCTATCTTTCTTTTCGTTTAAATATGATGTAAACATCTCATCACTTGTTAAATCTTTTTCTATATTAAACATCTTCTTATTAAAATCTATAAAATAAATAGTATTTCCTTTAAATGCTATATAGAAGTTTGACGTAAAATTAACCTTTTTGCATTCTAATTCATCACTTATAAAATGATATAAATTAGTATTGCCATTAGAATCAAGTTTAAAGTTCTCAAATCCTTTAACAAATAAAGCATGGTTCATATAATAATGTTCTTTAAATGTTTCTTCAGTATTATATACATACATATGAGCTAAACTCTGTGAATTAGCATCTTTAATAAAGATAACATCAAAACTATAAGCATCATTTCCTTCAACTTTAGTTTTATATAAATTCTTTACAACATGATCTAAAGGAGATACAAATAAAGATTCCTTATATAGTTTGCTAACACCTATCGCATTCATATCAAATGAATGATTTGATAAACCACTTAAATGACTAGATATATCTTTATAAGATTTATTTATAAATAATATATCTAT
Source organism: uncultured Eubacteriales bacterium (assembly GCA_963605425.1). Classification (GTDB taxonomy): domain Bacteria; phylum Bacillota_I; class Bacilli_A; order Acholeplasmatales; family Anaeroplasmataceae; genus JAEELC01. The sequence continues at coordinate 23,742 of CAVCUQ010000019.1, read as the reverse complement.
AAGTATTAATATTAATGACATAGCACTAATACAAAGTATTATTATCTCACTTAAGTTCATTTTATATTTTTCAATAAATAATATATCAAAAGTAAAAGCCACTAAAGATGCAACAAAGATAAATATTAATATTAAAACAATATTTTTAAATATATTTACTCTTTTAAACAATTTACTTATATCCATATTAATCCTCATCAAGTACTTCATCATTATAAGTATCTAGGAAATTATGATATTTTCCGTCCTTCTTATATCCAAGTAACATATCAAGTTTAACATTAGATTGAGCTTTAAAAATATTCTTTACGATAATAGGGTTTTCTTTTTCAAGATTATGGATTAAATACTTAGTTTCTAGCCTCTTACTTCCACCGCCACCATTATCACAAATTGCACAGTTTTCAGTAAAACGACAAGCACATTGAATAAATTCAAGCTTATTAAAATTCTTCCATGTAATAATATCACGTTCTCTAATGAGATACATAGGTCTTATTACTTCCATACCACCATAGTTTTGAGAATGAAGTTTTGGAAGCATTGTTTGAACAGAGCCATTTTGTAAAATAGACATCATAAATGTTTCTATTACATCATCATAATGGTGGCCTAAAGCAATCTTATTACATCCCATATTTTTAGCTAATTTATATAAAGCTCCTCTACGCATTCTAGCACATAAATAACAAGGAGACTTATCAGTTGAGTTAGCTATTTCAAAGATATCAGTATTTTCAATAACAGCGTCAATTCCTAGAATAGATAAATTATTCTTAATCTTTTGAAGATTAATTTCATTATAACCAGGGTTCATAACTAAATACTTAACATCAAAGTCAAAGTCTGAATGTTTCTTTAGTTCTTGGAATAATTTAGCCATAAGCATTGAATCCTTACCACCAGAGATACATACACAAACACTATCTCCTTCTTTAAGTAATTCATAATCCTTTAAAGCACTAATAAAAGGAGCCCATAATTTAGATCTATAGGTCTTTATGATACTTCTTTCTATTTCTTGTTGTCTAGTTAATACTCTTTTCATCAGTAATACTCCTTATTACATTTACTAAATAATCTATATCACTCTTTTTAGTTAAATCAGCTAGTGATATTCTAAAACTAGAAAGAGCTAAATTTCTATTTTGATATACACTCATAATTGTTTTACTTGGTGTATTAGAAATAGAACATGCACTCTTTTGAGAAACACATATTCCTCTTTTATTTAATAATTCAACACTATCTTTAGCCTTAATACCATCAAGAGAAATATTTACAATATATGGGAAATCAAACGAATTAATTTTAACCTTTTTTATAGTTTTTAAATTATTTGTTAAATATTCCCATAAACCTTTAACATAATCATATTCATCTTCTTTATTTTCAAGAGCTAATTCTAAGGCTTTATATATACTTCCAATAAGTCCTAAAGGAATGGAACCAGCACGGTATAAAGTAGCACTCTTTCCACCATTAATAAGAGGGGTTAAGATAGTGATTTTATTCTTAATAAGACATCCTGTACCAGTTAATCCTCCAAATTTATGAGGAGTAAACGATACTAAATCTAATTTATTTAAATCTATATCAATCTTAGTTATACCCTGCGTAGCGTCTACTAAATGATGACAATTAGGATTTATCTCTTTTATAATTTCGCTAATCTTTAAAACATCATTTACAATTCCTGCCTCAGATTCAACAAAGATAGTTACAACTAGTATAGTATCTTGTCTTAGTTTTTGTTTTAAATCATTTAAATCTATTTTACCTAGCTTATCTAATTTTAAAAATTCAATTTCAAAACCACTATCTTTTAAAGTTGCAAGTGCCGCGTTACTGCTTGAATGTTCATAAGGTGAAACAAGTATATGTTTACCAAAACCGCTATAACTTGAAGCAATTCCCTTGATAGCAAGGTTATTAGACTCAGTAGCACTTGATGTATATATTATTTCTTTATCATCTTCTAAATTAAGCAAAGCCTTAATTTTGGTATCAATTGTTTTAAATAAATCATAAGACTTTAATCCTTCTTCATGAATACTATTAGCATTTCCGATATTCTCTTCTTCTATCTTAGCTAAATATTCAAGAACTTCCTTTTTACAAGGATAATTAGCTGAATAATCAAAATAATACATAATTTCACCTACTTTTTTAGCCTTTAAATTATATCAAAGATAATTGTTAAATTCAAATTATTTAAATTAGCTTTATTTGATACAAATCTTCAAATGATATTTTAATATTATCTATTATTAAAAATCTATCATTTAAATTAATTTTTGTTATACTTCCACTTGTATTTTTATAAACTCCGCCTTCTTTTAAATCATCTTTAACAAAATAAGAAATATTATATATATCATCTTTATTTACTAATATATATTCAATCATATTATTTAAATCATCTTCTAAATCAAGTGTGAGCTCTAACTTTTTTTCTACATATCTATTAATTTCTATAATATCATCACTATATCCGGTTAAAGCATCAAAAGGATTAAATATAGCAGCCCTCTTAGATATTGGCATTTTAGTTCTTTTTGATATAGGTCTTTTCATATTTATAATATCATCATATTCACCCATTATGCCTTATGACCTCCTATTTGAGCATTTCTTTCAATTGTATTAGCGCCTTCTTCTAAATCAGTACCTTTAATGATACTGTTCTTGCCAAATTTTTTCTTCAAATCTAAAACAGTTTTATTTAATTTCTCTTCTTTTTCTAAATATTTATTAATACTTTTTTCTTTTTTATCAAAGTCCTCTGAATCAAAGATAGAATATTGATGAACATTACTCTTTTTAATTTCATCTTTATATTTAGTATTTGATGCACATACAAAAAGACGTCTTACTAAAATAGACTTATCTACTAATTTATTAAATAAAACAATCGAAGCTTCTTCAAACACTCTTGATGAATTAGTATATCTATCTAAATTAATAGATGAGTGAATACCTTTAGGAACCACTCTATTATATCTGTCAGTTTCAAGTACTCCATTGTAACCTTTCGTACTTTCAATATCATAACCTATGCTTATGGTGATTTGTTTTGATACAATATCTTTTTCAAGACACTTTAATGCTAGTTCATAAGCCATTTCTCTAACAACTACTAAGGCTTTATCATAAGAATAACCACAGTGCAATACTTGTCCTACTGTTTGGCTTGTACTTTCAGGTTTATAAGCTTTAATGTCTTTTATTTCGACAGGCTCAATTCCAAATGCATGGTCTATCATTATTTCGGCTAGAACTCCAAATTCATCATAAAGTAAATCTTCATTTTCTATTGCACATCTTGCAATATCACCCATAGTGTAGATTCCAAGACGAGCAAGATGTTTTTCAGTTTGAATTCCTATTCTCCAAAAAGAACTTAATGGTTTATGATTCCATAATTTTTCTTTAAATAATCTTTCATCTAAGAAAGCTACTCTAACACCATATTCATCAGCCTTCATCTTCTTAGCTTCAATATCCATAGCTATTTTAGCTAAATACATATTAGTGCCAATTCCCGCAGTAGCGGTAATACCTGTTTTATCTAGTACTTCTTTAATCATTGTTCTTGCAAGTACTTCAGCACTTTCTTTATACATATGAAGATAACTTGTGACATCTAAAAATACTTCATCAATAGAATAAACATGAATATCATTTGAATCTATATATTTTAAATATATTTGATAAATATTAGTTGAAAACTCAATGTACTTTCCCATTTGCGGTTTTGCAATAATATAATCAAGTTTAAGACTCTTATCAACTAAATCATTTGCATTATACGAAGATCCTTTAAATGGTTTATTATAATTTTCCTTTAGTCTTTTTAAATTTACTTCTTTAATTTTTTGAACAACCTCAAAGAGTCTCGGTCTTGAAGGAACACCAACAGCTTTAAGGGATGGAGTAACTGCTAAACAGATAGTCTTTTCAGTTCTTTCTGTATCAGCTACAACTAGGTTAGTCGTTAAGGGATTCAAACCTCTTAATACACATTCAACAGAGGCATAAAAAGATTTTAAATCTATACATATATAAGTTTTATTCATCTTTATACCTCCTTTAATATCTTGATTATTATACATTAATTTTAGATATTATTAAACACATTAAAAAAAAGGCCCTAAAGCCTTATTTTAATATGTATGTATATTTAATATCAGTTTCTCTTTCACAACTTTCATAAACTACATTATCAAGTTCAACATTTGCAATATAATTATCTTCTAAACCTAATGCTTTCAATCCTACCTTTGAATTTAGAATTTCAATATTCTTAAATTTAAAATCACTAAAGTGTGGATAAATTCTAGTTGCTGGCTCGCTTGATGAAGAAGGGTAATCCATAGTAAGTTCAATACCTTCTCTTGATGCTTTAATAGTCATATCTTCAAATAAAACATTCTTAACATAACCACCACGACCAGGCATAGACTTAATTCTAATACCTCTTTCAACTCCGTCGATAACATTATCATAAGCATGAATATCTTCAACTCCACCACTCATACCAGAACCGATAGCTATAGCCGCATGTCCTTTTAAGAACTTATTTTTTCTAATAACTACTCTAGTGCAAGGAATACCAACTCTAATACCATCTTCATTTAATCCCGAGTTAATTGCAATACAATCATCTCCTGTTAAGAAAGTATTCTTTTCAATAAGAACATTGTCACAAGAATCAGGATCGATACCATCAGTATTAGGACCGTCAGATGAAATAGTTAAGTTAAGAATTGAAACATTTTTGCAGTATACAGGATGTATTGTCCACATTGGTGAATCAAAGATTTTGAAATCCTTAAGTAAAACATTCTCACAATTAACAAATTCAATAAAATCAGGTCTTAAGTAAGTTTTAGATACATCTTTAACTCTATCTTCTACACTAATGTGGTTATATTCAGCCATAGTTAAATGAGCACAATCTGCTTTTTGAAGTTTCTTATATGTATAATAAACAACACCATTACCATGAAGTTCCCCTTCACCTTGAATAGTTATGTTCATGCAATCTCTTGCATAAATTAAAGGGTGATTACCATAACACTCTACTCCTTCAAAACGAATAAATCTTTTTTCATTATAATAAGATTTATCATGAGTAAAGAATACTCTTGTACCCTTTTCTAAAGTGATAATAATATCACTCTTTAAATCCCAAGGAGCTGTATAGAATGTACCGCTAGATAATACTAATTCATCTCCAGATTCTAATTTTTGAATTGCATTTGTAATATCATCAATATGATATGTTGTTTTTAATATGTATTTCATATTTCTCCTTATAAAATGTTAGTAATTAACAATGTAAATAGTGGTAGTGTAATAATAGAAAGTAATGTAGTTATAACAACACAAGAACCTGCTAAATCCTCATTATAATTAAATTTGATTGCAAAGACACTTGTTATAGCAGCTACAGGACAAGCTTCTAAGATAAATACAATTTGCAGAACTTCTTTATCCATTCCGCATTGTTTAAGCAAGAATACTACAGGTAAGCAAATTAAAGGGATAAGTATAAGTCTTAATACTGTTTCAATCCATAAATATTTATTCTTAAGTACACCTTTAATATTACTTGAAGCTATAATCATACCTGTAATAATCATAGAAAGTGGTGTATTCATAGAACCAATCATTGATAAAGGTTTAGAGATAACATTAGGTAAGCTAGACTTAGTAAAGAATAAAATTAACCCAATAACAAGTGAATAAATAACTGGAGTTTTAAGTATTGCAATAGCAGCTTCTTTAACATTAAAGTTCTTAGATACTGTCATATAACCAATTGTCCATAATAAGATATTAAATACTGATACGAAACAAGAAGCGTAGATTAATCCATCACTTCCAAACATAGCTTCAATTAAAGGGAATCCCATATAAGCCGCATTTGAAAACATTAAACCAAACTTAAGTACAGGTTTATCATCAGTTTTATAGAAAATACCTGCTATAAAGGCTATTATGATTCCTACAACTAGAAGAATAAAACTTGCAAGGAAGGCAAATCCAATATTAGCTGCCCTTTCAGAGTTAAATTCACTTGTAATATAACTATTTACAATCATGAAAGGTACAACAAGATAAACTAAAATATTTGATAAAGTCTTCTTACTTTGAATATCTATTAATTTAAGTTTAACAAGTAAAAAACCAAGGAATATCATGATAAACATGATAAATACTTGTTCTAAAGAAATTTTTGCTAGATCCATTATAAATTATAACCTCTTAAAGAACTGATCAAATGTTCTTTCATTAATTCTGCGCACTTTTCTAAATCATTTTCTATTAAAGCATCAATAATTATTAGATGCTCATTTATAGATTCAATATAACGACCTTTATTAGTTTTATTAGATAAATATCTAATACGAGCTGATTTATCCATTAGGTTTTCAATTTCTTTTTGAATAATTTTATTTGAAAGAAAATTTGATATATCTAGATGAAACTCTTTATCTATATCATTTAAAGCATCTTCATCTTCTTTAATATTCTTCTCAAGTAAATTATTATAATAAGATTTCCACTTATATAGTATTTCACTATTAATATTAGTAATCTCTTTTATAGATCCACATTCAATGATAATTCGAGCTTCATATACTTCTTTAATATCTTTAATAGATATATTAGATACTAAAGTACCTTTTCTTGGTATTATTGTTAAATACCCCTCACCTGCAAGTTTAAGTACAGCTTCTCTAACTGGTGTTCTTGATACCTTTAGAGCTTCTGCTATCTTAATCTCATCAAATACAGAACCAGGTTCTAAATTACCTAATATGATTTCTTTTTTTATATATTCGTAAGGTGCCATATGTCCTCCTTTGTGATATATCACAAATATATTAGAACAATTTAGTTTTTACTTCAAGGCTTATAAAGCTTGTTTGTGAAAGTATTTCCTACAATTTTATGCAAAACAAAAAATATCCTTCTAAAGTGTTAACTCTAAAAGGATATAATTATTAATATTTAATTATTTAAGTAATCCGCTTTCCTTAAGTAAAATTTCAATGTCAGTATTCTTAACTTTCTTCTTTAATATCTTAAGGGCTGCTTTTTCTTTTAATGATAAAGGTACTTCTTCAAGTGACTTCTTATCAAGACCATAGTAACCTGCACGTAATAATTCTCTTACATCATATTGGCTACCCCAAACTTCAGGTACTGCTCTATCAATATTTAAAAGAGTATATACAGCTTCCATACCTGTACGGATAGAATATTCTGTTGTGAAGATTGTATCTCTTGGAGTTTCTGCAAATTGTCCTACAAAGGCAAAGTTTACGGCACCCTTAGGTACTACAAGAGGTCTATCGCTATTCTTTCTTGGTTCAAAGAAGGCATTGATATATGGCATATAACAAGTTGTAGTATTACATCTATTCTTTGCATAATCATCAATCTTATCTTTATCAATACCAATGTGATATAGCCATTCTTTACATACTTCTTCACCAGTACAATCTCTCATAGCCTTCTTAACATAGTTACCTTCTTTAACAGTGCTTAAAGAATATACCCATACTAAAACGCTATTCTTATCTTGAGCCTTAAATTGAGGTTGACGGTTGATAGTCCATGATAAATACCAGTTATTAACACTATCTTTAACTGTTACAATACCACCAGTTGTAACCTTACCTGCTCTAGGGTCTCTCTTACAAATCTTGATAATATGTTGAATAATTTCTTCATCGCTAGTTTGTACAGTAGCGCTCATCCAGTTAGTTCTATCAACGTTACCACAGAATGTTAATGGGTTACCAAATTCACCATTTAAGCTTTGTTTAGCGATATTTCTCCACATATCCCAAGACTCACCAACACCACTCTTTACATTTGAAATATCAGGTGCGTGATTTTGGTCACCATAACAAGATGTATCAGTACAACATCCGTTTGTGATGATAACTAAATCATTCTCAGTTAGAGCAAATTCTTTATTTACACCCTTTTCAACATATAAAATCTTTTTAGCTACCTTCTTATTAGGCTTATTATCAATGATTACATTCTTAACATCAATACCATAAGTGATAGTAACACCATGTTTTTCAAGATATTTTACTAGTGGTAAAATCATTGATTCATATTGATTATATTTAGTAAATCTTAAAGCACTAAAATCAGGTAATCCATCAATATGGTGAACATATCTACAAATATATCTCTTCATTTCAAGAGCACTAGACCACTTTTGGAAAGCGAACATTGTTTGCCAGTACAACCAGAAATTAGTAGACCAGAAACTTTCAGGTAATACTTCTTGGATTTCCTTATCTTCAAGTTCCTTTTCAGGAGTCATAAATAATTTAGTTAAGGCAAGAGCAGACTTCTTATCTAATTTAAATAATCCATCAGTGTGAGCATTCTCACCTCTATTAATACTAGCTCTACATAGTGAATAGTTAGGATCTTTCTTATTTAACCAATAATATTCATCAAGTACAGATACACCTTTAGTTTCAATAGATTCTACATCTCTATACATATCCCACATACATTCGAAGTGGTTGTCCATTTCTCTACCACCTCTCATGTAGAATCCTTTAGTTACATCTTTTCTTCCATCACAAGAACCACCAGCTAGTTCTAGTTTTTCAAGGACATGAATATTTTCACCCTTCATTTGTCCATCACGAACTAAGTAGAAAGCAGCAGATAGTCCTGCAAGTCCTGTTCCGATAATATAAGCACTCTTATTATCAACACCCTCTGGTTTTAAAGGATGTGCGAATGCTTCATAAGTTCCAGCTCCATAATACATATAAAATACCTCCTTGTATTTAACTTACACCTGTATTTTATATTTATTTCAAGAGATTTAAATATATAATTTTTGCTAATTGTAAGAAAATTTGACATTTGTAAGAAATTGTAAGAATTTATTTATTTTTCATGTTTTCTATACAGTTATCAATAGTACCACTAACTAGGGAAGACACCTTATTTACTATAACTTTAGGGTCAACTTTCATACCCTTATCAACCCAATCTAAAACAATTGAAACAAAGGCATATTTATAGAAATTCGATATAAATACCTTATCTTCTTCCTTAATATTTTTATTCTTAGATTTTTCTTCTACTGTTTTATAAATAATAGGATAAACTAATTTATATAAATATTTAGTTAATATCTCATGGCTTGCATTATGATAAATATTATCAATAAAAACTCTATCGTCTGATATCAGCTTGAAAAGTGCTAAAAAATCCTCTTGCCAGGTTGCATATACCTTTTTATTTGCAAGAACTTGATTACTATCTTCAATTGTTATCCATTCTATTAACGAAATAATATCTCTAAAATGATAATAAAATGTTTGACGAGTAATTGAAGCTTTATCTGCTATATCATTTATTGTTATTTTATTTAATGGTTTTTCAAGTAATAAACTCTTAAAGCTAGAAGCTATCATTTTTTTAGTAGTTAAGTTTGACATTAATAACACCTCAACTTAATTTTAATAATTTTTAAAAATAAGTAAACAAAAAGAGAAGATTTAAAAACCTTCTCTCTTCATTTGTCCTAAATTTCTTCCTGCTCTATAAATTTTTCTTTAGTAAGATGATTAATCTTCTTCCATCTTCCGGCTAAATAACAAGAAACAACTACAACACATCCAACAAACCAACCGATAGGCCATGATGCAAAGATACCTTGGTAACCAAATGGTACTGATAAAGCATAAGATAAAACAATTCTTAAGATTAAATCAGAGAATGTACCAAGCATGAATCCAATCATATCTTTACTACCTTTAAGTACACCATCAAATGGCATCTTTATACCAAGTATAATAAAGAATGGAGACACCATATACATAAATGTTTTTGCATAAGTGATTGCATCGGTATTACTTGAATCCATAAATATCTTTAATAAGACACCAGGTAATACTGTAAGAAGTAATGCACATATAAGTGCAAAGACAACACATACTATTAAAGATACTTTTAATCCTCTTACAATTCTATAAGGTTTACCAGCACCTAAGTTTTGACTCGTGAAATTAGATATTGCATTACTGTAAGCAGTAAAGATATTTACAATAACATAACAAAGCTTATATGCAGCACCATATCCAGCAATTAAATCAGCTCCATATGAATTGATATTTCGTTGAATAAAGAAATTACCAAAACTTATAGTAGCACCTTGGAATATAGATGGAATTGCAATAACTTGAATTTTTGAAAGCATTGAGAATTCAAATACCTTAGCTTTTTCTTCAGTTTTAAGTAATTCTCTAATACTCTTAATTAAGAATAATAAAGAAGCTATCATTGCAATACCTTGAGCAATGAATGTACCAAGAGCAAGTCCTAATACTCTCATATTACAAGGTCCAACAAATAAGATATCTAGTCCTACATTTAATATTGTTGAGAATAACAAGAAATAAAGTGGTGTTTTAGAGTCACCAAGACTTTGGAATATACATGTAATTACATTATAAAGGAATGTAAATACAAGTCCAAAACAATAGAAACGTAAATATACTGCACTATCTTCAAAAATATTTTCAGGTGTATCAATCCACTTCAATGTTAGATTAGTTATTAAAGCACCTATTAAAGCAACAATAATTGACAATACAAAAGTAAATAATAAGGCTGTATAAATACATGTCTTAGTTTCTTTATATTCTTTAGCACCATAATATCTAGATACTACTACACCACTTCCTATTCCAAGACCAGTCGCAATACTTAAATAGATCATTGTAATAGGATAGCTTGCAGAAACACTTGCAAGAGCATTTGAATCAATCATTTGACCAGCAATAGATGAGTCTGCAATATTATAAATTTGTTGTAATGTTACGGAAAGTATCATTGGTATTGCAAATAATATCAATGATTTAAAAGGAGATCCTTTCGTTAAATCATTTTGTTTCATTATTATACCTTCTATTCTAATTCTGTGGAACCTGTAGCTAAATTGTAATATAAGCCGTGAAGCTTAATTAAATCATCATGGTCCCCACGTTCAATAATTTTTCCCTTTTCAAGCACCATAATTGCATTAGAATTTCTAACTGTTGAAAGTCTGTGTGCAATTACAAATACTGTCTTGCCTTCCATTAATTTATCCATACCGTTTTCAACAAGTGATTCAGTACGGGTATCAATACTAGATGTAGCCTCATCAAGTATTAGAATTGGAGCTTTTCTAATAGCTGTACGGGCAATAGATATTAACTGTCTTTGTCCTTGAGATAAGTTAGCCCCGTCGCTAGTTATATAAGTATCATAACCTTTAGGCAAACGTTTAATAAATGAGTGAGCATTAGCTAGTTTTGCAGCCTCAATTACATCTTCTCTTGTAGCCTCGAGATTACCATACATAATATTTTCAAGGATTGTACCTGAGAATAAATGTGTGTCTTGAAGTACTATACCTAAAGACCTTCTTAAATCTGATTTCTTAATAGTTTTAATATCAATTGAATCAATAGTAATAGTTCCGCTATTTATTTCATAGAACCTATTAATTAAGTTAGTTATTGTTGTTTTACCAGCACCAGTAGGACCTACAAAGGCTATCTTTTGAGCAGGTTTAGCATATAAGGATAAATCTTGTAATATTAGTTTTGATTCATTATAACCAAAATCTACATTATAAAATCTTACATCCCCTCTTAAAGGAATTAATGTATTATCTTCCTCTTTCCAAGCATACTTATGAGTAATTTCATTAGTTTCCCTAATTCCATCCTCATCTTCTTCAACATTAACTAAAACAGTCTTACCTTCATCTATTTCGCTCTTTTCAGCTAAAAGCTTAAAGATTCTCTCAGCTCCGGCAAGTCCATTAAGCAGTAAATTAGATTGTTGAGTAAATTGATTGATTGGTAAAGCAGCTTGACGAACAAAGACTAGGAATGAGGAAATTCCACCAAGTGTTAAACTTACAATTGGTATATAATCAAGAGCAATCAATCCTCCAAAGATAGCTACTATAGCATAGTTAATATAAGAAAGGGACACAACCATAGGTACCATTGATGTAGAATATCTTATTGCAATATAATTAGATTTTCTTAAATCAATGTTCTTTTCATCAAAGATTTTCTTGTTTGCCTCTTCATGATTAAATACCTTAACTACCTTTTGACCAGATATTGACTCTTCAACAAAACCATTTAGTTCACCCATTACATAACTAGATTTAGTGTAATAAGTCTTACTCTTTTTAGATGCATAAATAATATATGAAAACATTATTACATAGAATAATATACATACAAGTGCAAGTAACCAGTTAATTACAAGAATTAATACCATAAGACCTATGATTTGGATTGCATTTGAAATTAGCATTGCAAAAGCATTGTTCATCGCATCACTTAATGAATCCATATCATTGATATAGTTACTCATAATTTTACCATGTGTACGAGAATCAAAGTATTTAAGAGGCAGTGTTTGCATATGGGCAAAGGTATCATGTCTTAATTCTTTGATCATCTTTTGAGCTAGTCTTGCCATTATTTGGGTATACCCTAAAGTAGACAAGACACCAATAACATAAATTATAATTTCTAAAGCGATAGGTTTCCAAAGTTCATTAAATTTCTCAGTTCCAGTATAGTTATCAATAATAGGTGTGAACATGTATGTTCCGAGTAAGTTAGCTAAAGCAGATAATGTTACAAGAACAGATACAATTAAAAGTAATATTTTATGTTTACCTAAATAATTTAATAATTCTTTAACAGTGTATTTTAAATTATCAGGTCTTTTTCTAGAAGCAATTGAAGCCATTAGTTTTTACCTCCAATTTGTACATCACATAATTCTTTATAAATACTTGAAGTATCATACAATGTATCATGATTTCCACTTGATACAACTTTACCGTCATCTAAGATAATAATGTTATCACAATCCTTAACCGAATTAACTCTTTGACCAATAATAATATTAGTTACACCTTTTAAGCTTCTAATACCTTTTAATATTTTACGTTCTGTCTCCATATCACAAGCACTAGTAGAATCATCAAAGATAATAATCTTAGGCTTTTTTAGTAAAGCTCTAGCAATACATAATCTTTGTCTTTGACCACCTGATACATTTACTCCGCCTTGACCCAAATCATATTCAAGTCCACCAGGAAGTCTATCTATAAATTCATCAGCACATGATATTCTTAACGCTTCTTCAATTTCTTCATCAGTTGCATTAGGATTTCCCCATAAAAGGTTTTCTCTTACCGTACCAGAGAATAGGACATTATTTTGAAGTACAATTGAAATACTATCCCTTAAATTAACTAAATCATATTCTTTAACATTAATATTATCAATTAGTACAGCACCTTCACTTACATCATATAATCTAAGTATTAAAGATACTAAAGTAGATTTACTAGAACCAGTACCACCCATAATACCAAATGAAGTGCCTTGTTTAATTTCTAAGTTAACATTAGATAAAGTATAAAGCTCTGAGTCTTCTTTATATTTAAAAGATACATTATCAAACCTAATATCGCCTTTCTTAACAGTTAAGTTATTCTCACTCTTCATTGTAACTTCTTCTGTTAAAATCTCATTAATTCTTTTAGCACTTGCAAAAGATCTATTAATAAGTAAGAATGCATTAGATATCATCATAATACTGTTTAATACTTGCATTACATAAGAAAGCAGTGCAGATAAAGTTCCAACTTCTAAAGTATTATTATGTACACTTACAGCACCAAATCCAAGTAATAGTGTTGTAACAGCATACATAGTAAGTTGAAAGAATGGAGTATTAAGTACTGCAATTTTAAATGTATTTTGAGTAGTATTAGCTACACATTCATTTGCATCATCAAACTTTCCTATTTCAAAGTCTTCTCTTACATTAGCTTTAACAGTACGAATAGCTGTAACATTTTCTCTTACAACTAAATTCAAGTTATCAACATCTTTTTGAATAACTGAATATCTAGGAGCTGTATATCTAATTATAAGTACCATAATTAGAATTAGAATAGGAATTGCAATAAGGAATATCCATACCATACTAGGAGCCATAATAGCACATAGGATTACACCCATAATAAGTAAAATAGGTGCTCTAGACAAAGGTCTAATCGAACCTAATAAAGTGTTTTGCATAATTTGGCTATCATTCATTACACGTGTAATTAAACTTGTTGTTTCAAAATGATCTAGATTAGTAAATGAATAAGTTTGAATCTTATCAAACAAGTCTTTTCTTAAATTGTAAGTATAGTTACTTATGGTCTTTCCAACAAAGATGGAATATAGATGACCAGTAACAAGTGAAACTAAGGCACATAGAATAATTAATAGACCAGATATTAGTATTTGGTGCATTTCTCCTTTTTTAACACCAAGATTTATTATATCTTTCATTAAAAATGGAATTACCAATTCAAATGCAGTTTCAACTACTACAAGTAAGATTGTTAAAATAAGACTTTTCTTATCTTTAAGTAGATATTTTAAAACGCTTTTTAAATCTTTCATTTTATCACCCTTAACGAAAAAATTATACTCTTATATATTTCACTTTTAAAGTAATATATCATGAATTGTAATGTGAAAACATTTTCATTAAAACAAAAATATTACTTAACAATTTAACTTATAGAATCCAAAGTTATTAAATTATATTATTGATACAACCACATTAAATTAAACTATAGTAAACATAGATTATAAGCATTAAAAATGATATAATTTAATATTAAAAAATAAGAATAGAGGTGATTATATGGAAAAAGATCCTTTTGATGAATACATAAAAAATAAGGAACCAAATAAATATTATAAGAGTTATGCATGGAGTACTGCAATTGGACTTCAGGCTGTAGATGGTCTCAAACCATCTAAATATTTAATTGACAATGCCTTACTAAATATAGAGGGAAAATTATCTTTAACTGATGTTCAAAAACTAATAAAGAACTATTACGATGAAAAGCCATCTCATCAATCAAATTCGAATACTGAAGAAGCTGATAAAGTATCCGCGCGAATAACTGAAGTTTTATCAGAAAATGCTTTTTCTTTTACACCTTACGAATATATTAGAATTCATAGAATATTGTTCGGGCATGTTTACAAACACGCTGGAACAATTAGAGATTATAATATAACTAAAAAAGAATGGGTATTAGACGGTGATACTGTAATTTACGGGTCAGCTGATTTTCTTAAAGAGACACTAGAGTATGATTTTAAGGAAGAGAAAAATTTTAACTATGCCGGACTTTCAATGCATGAAATTATCTCTCATCTAGCTAAATTTGTTTCAAGGCTTTGGCAAATACATACATTTTGTGAAGGAAATACAAGAACTACTGCAGTTTTCTTTATTAAATATTTGAGAACCTTAGGTTTTTCTTTAACAAACGATGTTTTTGCAAAAAACGCTTGTTATTTCAGAAATGCACTAGTAAGAGCTAATTATAACAATTTCGAAAAAGGCATTCATGAAACTTGTGAATACTTAGAAAAATTTTTAGAAAATCTATTACTAGGCAGGCAACATGTTCTTAATATCCGTGCGCTACATATTAATGCAAAACCGGACATTCAAAACTCAAAACCGGACATTCAAAACTCAAAACCGGACATTCAAGAGGATTACACTAAGTTCGAAGAGCTTTTAAATAAAGAAAAACCTTTTAGTGTAAAAACAAAAGTTCACACCCAAAGGTTATTTACAAAATTTGGTTTTTCTAAGATTTTCTCAAGAAAAGATGTAATGGAACTATTGAGTATTAAAACTTCAGCTGCTTCAGAACTTTTATCTAATTTAAATAAAGCACAAATAATCGAACCTGTAGCTGGTTTAGGAAAAGGTAAATATAAGTTTAAAAAATCCTAGTCTTAAAATTTAAGTCTAGGATTTTCTATTTAATCTATATCTTTATTTAAATATTCTATAGCGTAAATTGTTAGAATTTCTGTGCTTAAATAAAGTGCATCTTCATCTATATCAAAATGACAATCATGATGTGCTACACATGTCTCACTTCTAGATTTATTACCTGAACCTACATATGCATAACATCCGTCAATTAATTTAATATATTCTGCAAAGTCATCACCACCAAGAGATGGATTTCTCTTAGTAATAACATTGTTTTCACCAAAGATACGTTTAGAAACTTTTTGAACTTCGCTAGTTGCATTACTGCTATTTACAAGACAACTTGTATTATCATTCCACTCAAATGTAACTGTAGCGCCGTAAATCTTAGCTGTAAGTGTTGATAGATTTTCTAAATCAGCTTTAACCTTTTTTCTTACATCTTCTGATAATGCTCTAATAGTACCTTCAAGGCTAGCTTCTTCAGCTACTATGTTATAAGCAGTACCAGCAGTTACTTTACCAACACCAACTAATACATTTTCCATAGGGTTTTCTCTTCTTGTAACAAGACTTTGAATACCAATTAGAATTTGAGCAGCTACATAGGCACTATCTACACCACGTTCTGGAGTTGAGACATGACATCCTTTTCCATGAACATTAATTCTAAACCAGTCAACAGATGCGTTATTAGCGCCTTCAATAACTGCAATCTTCCCGCATTCAATATTACTAGCCATATGAAGACCAAAGCTTCTTGAAGCTAAATCTTTAGCAAGATATCCTTTATTAATAAATTCTCTAGCACCAAAACCAACTTCTTCGGCTTGTTGGAAATGAAGAATTATTCTTCCTCCAAACTTATCTTTTTCTCTTGTAAGAACTCTAGCAGCTCCTAGAAGTCCGGCAGCGTGTGCGTCGTGTCCACAAGCATGCATTACACCTTCGTTTTGTGACTTATAAGGCTTATCACTAACTTCGGTAATAGGAAGAGCATCAATATCAGCTCTAAGGACAATCTTATCATTACCCTTTAAATTACCATCTATATAAGAATAGACACCAGTTTCTCCAACTCTTTCATGAGGTAAACCTAGTTTATCTAATTCTTCTTCAATGAACTTAGCTGTATTGTATTCTTTCTTAGATAGTTCAGCATGAGTATGCAAATATCTTCTTAAAGATACTACATATTCATGGTCTTCCTTAACTAGTTTTTTAATTTCTTCTTCTAATTGTTTCATAATTATAACTCAATTTTATCGATAGTAGAGATTAGAGTTTCAAGTTCAGTTCCTGTAATGTTATTATAACTAAATACAGGAGTGAAAGCTTCTTTATACTTAGATACAATGTAGTTAGCTACTGTATCAGAATGATAAGCATTTACAACCTTTTTATAGTTTTCATTATCCTTATCAGCTGTTCTAGCTACAATAACGTTAACATAAGGATTTTCAACGCTAGTTGCACTATTACTTTCTGCTGATTCAATAACTAGACCATCTCTACTTGGAACAAATCCTGCAGGAATTGCATAAGTGCCATTGATAGTAGCTGCACCTAGGTCATCAAGTAAGCTTGGAAGTGTATTTGCAGCTGCAGGTCTAATTTCAATATTATAGTTATATTTAACTACATCTTCTAATGTTGCAGTATATCCAGCACTTGCTTTTAACTCAATAAGACCAGCTTGTTCAAGTAATTTAATACCACGTGATTGGTTTGTACCATCATTAGGAATAGCAATTACAATTTTACCATCAGTTTTAATTTCAGTTCCTGCTGCTTCTTTTAAGCCATCTAGAGTTCCATACTTCTTAGAATAAAGTGTAAGAGGTGCGATAAGTGTATCTCCGATAGCAGTGATTGAATAACCATTATCTGCAATATCTTTAGCTAAATAAGCTTTATGTTGGAAGCTATTTAAATCGATTTCACCAGCATTTAGTGAGTTGTTTGGAATGTTATATGCATTGAATTGAACTAAATCGATATCAATATTAGCTTCTTCTTTATCTAGTACATATTGTACTGCCTTCCAGTAATCATTTGATGAACCACATACACCAATTTTGATAACAGTTTTACCACTGTTTCCTCCACATGATGTAACTGATATAATGCTAGCACCTGCTAGAACTGTTGATAATAATAATTTAATAGATTTTTTCATATTTTTTCCTCTCATTTGTTTAAATAATTTTTATTTAATGTACTTTCCTTTTTTAATTAAAGATTTATTCGTTGTTGCCTTAGCTAAAAGGGTACCGATAAGCTGAATTACAGATACAATTATTAAAATTAAAATGACACAAGCATAAATTATATCTCTTTTGTTTTGAGCCATACCGGTATTGATAGCTAAATCTCCAAGACCTCCAGCTGCTACAGCACCAGCTGCAGTTGCAGTAAGACCTACAAGGGATATAGCTGTTATTGTAGTTACTCTAATAATTGAAGGAACTGCTTCATGTAAGTAAACTCTAAAGATAATACCTATAGTTGATGAACCACATGCTCTAGCAGCTTCAATCTTACCTTCTGATACATCAGTTAAAGCAGCTTCAATTTGTCTTGAATAGAATGGTACTGTTCCGAAGATTAGAGGTATAATTACTCCCTTTACGCCTATGGATGTACCAACTATACTTCTTGTTAATGGTATGATTAATACAATCAAAATAATAAATGGTATACTTCTAAGGATGTTGATTATAATACTAATAACACTGTAAATAACTTTATTTTCTTTAAGTCCACCCTTTTTAAAGATTGTAAGTAATACACCAATTATGATACCAATAATAACACTATAAACACCTGACTGAAGAGTCATATTTAAAGTGTCACCTAAAGATTTAAGTATTTGTTTATGGTAGTAAGAATTATATGAAGATGTGAATATTAATTTAAATGCATTTATAAAATCATTCATATACTACCTCCACAGATACATTATTTTCTTTTAATTCATTAATAGCTTTTAGAATTTCACTATTTTCTCCATTGATCTTACAAATCATGGTACCTAAAGTCTTTTCCGTAATTATTTCTACATTAGCTAAAATGATATTTACATTTACATTAAAGTCTTTAGAAACCTTTGATATTAATGCCTCTCCTACGCATTTATCATCAAATGTCAATCTAACAATCTTACCATTCTTCGCAAAACTTACAGCACTACTTTGGATGATGTCATTGAAGTTATCTTCATTTATTGAAGAAGATACAAACTTCTTAGTGATGGCTGCTTTAGGATGAGCAAATATTTCATATACGCTTCCCTCTTCAACAACCTTACCATTTTCCATAACCGCAACTTCATCACAGATTTCCTTAACTACATCCATTTCATGAGTAATTACAACAATTGTTATACCAAGTTCTTTATTTAACTTGAGTAATAACTCAAGTATAGATTTAGTAGCGTCAGGATCTAGTGCACTTGTAGCTTCATCAGATAGTAAAATCTTAGGATTATTTGCAATCGCTCTTGCGATAGATACTCTTTGTTTTTGTCCTCCTGATAATTGACTAGGATAAGCATCCGCTTTATCAGTTAGATCAACAAGTTTAAGTAATTCAATAACTCTTGCTTTTCTCTCTTCCTTAGGCATCCGAGTATACCTTAAGGTGTATTCGATATTTTCAGCTACTGTAGATCTATCAAGTAAGTTAAAGTGTTGGAAAATCATACCAATATTTTTTCTAACATAATTTAATTTCTTACCCTTAAGATAATCTTTCTTTTTATCTTCTTCCTTAGCATTAAATAATGTAGTGTCATCAATTTTAACTAAACCACTATCAGGTTTTTCAAGTAAATTAATACATCTAACTAAAGTAGATTTACCAGCACCAGAATATCCGATAATACCATATATCTTGCCATCTTCAATTTTTAGAGATACATCATCAAGAGCGTCAACAACTTTATCCTTTAATTTATAATGTTTTGATAAATTAGTAATTTCTATCATATTTTATCCTTTCCATAAAAAAATGTCCCATCCAACTAAGGACGAGACATAAGTTCCGTGGTACCAACCTTTTTCAAGAATATTTCTATTCTCCTATTTTTAGAATCTATCAATTCCTACTGCTGTAACGGGCAGACCCGTTAGTAGCTAAATATCACTACTACAACTCCAAGACCATGTTCATAATTTTAACTTCATCTTTTTACACCAACCAAAGATTCTCTAGGCAAGTTTTAAATTACTACTCTTCTCTTCAACGTCAATTTGAATGGGTTATTAATTTATGGTTTTATTATAGTATTGTAACAAATTTAAATCAACACCAATTTTCAAAAAAGCGTTTACATAAGTTTTCACTACTTTCATTTATTTTAATTTTAAATAAGATAATATATAATATTTTTAAAAAAGGTAGTGATTAATATGAATAAATCAATAGATTCTAAAACAGCTCTAGATTGGCTTATTGAAGGCAATTTAGATTATATCAATGCTAAGGTAAATCATAATGGTGATATATCCTTAGCTAAAAGAGAACATTTGCATAAACATGGTCAAAACCCTTTTGCACTTATTGTATGTTGTAGTGATTCTCGTGTAATTCCAGAAAACATCTTTATGAAGGGACTAGGAGATCTATTTGTAGTTCGTCTAGCAGGTAATGTTGTTGGTGACTTTGCACTAGGTTCAATTGAATATGGTGTAGAACATCTTGGTATAAAGCTTGTTTGTGTAATGGGTCACACTTCCTGCGGAGCAGTACACGCCGCTTTAAACGGAAGTCACCACTCATTTATAGGTGAAATTACAAAAGAGATAAAATCTGCTATAGGTGATTGCAAGGACGCAACTAAAGCTACTATTGCAAATACTTTAGCCTCATGCAATAAAATTAAAACTTCTCCTCTTCTTCAAAAAGATTTAAGTCAAATCGAAGTTGTACCACTTCTCTACCATACACATTCTGGTAAAGTAGAAATAATTAAAGAATAAAGCGAGCCTTAAAAGCTCGCTTTTTATATTATTAACATAAGTAATGGAATAGTTATTAAACAAGATAATGTCGCAAGTAACACTACATTAGCGCATAGATCTTGCTCAGTTTGATGAAGTTCTGCTAGGGACAATATTGTAGCTCCGCTTGGGGCTGCAGATAGAACAAATATACAAGCTTTAAAAGTAGAATCAAGTCCTGGAATAAGATATACAATTAAGTAGGCAAGTAAAGGGAATATTATAAGTTTTAATGCACAGGTAATATAGGCAAAAGGTTCTTTAAATAAACCTTTGATATCCATTGCAGAAAGTCTAAGACCTAGAATAATCATACATACAGGAGTTGTCATATTTCCAAGTAGTGAAATAGTATTTTCTATTTGAGTTGGAAATTTAACATTAAATATGTAAATAGGAATGGACACTAAGATTGCAATAGTTGTAGGATTTAAAATAGCACTCTTAATTGATACATATTTCTTATTTAAAGTGATTAAGAATACACCTAAAGTAAAGGCTATAAGGTTCATAGACATAACATAAACGCTAGAATAACATGATACAATAGGATCATTTGGAAATAAAGCTTTAACTAAAGGAAGGCCAAAGAAACCAACGTTACCACAAATAGCACCAAATGTTAAGATTCTGTATTTAGCATCAGTAAATTTCTTTCTAAGTATTAGAAAAATAATTAACATAATAGCTATTTGAATAACTAAAGTAATTACAAAGAAAAGGCCCATTTGTTTAAAATCATCTTGATTATATTCTAAAGCCTCAAATGATGAAATAATCATCGCCGGTCCACATACATAAAGTAACAATGAAGATAGAGTGCGGGCATGTTTGTCACAAGCTTTATCGCATTTAGCAAGTACAAACCCTATAGATAAATAAAATAACATTAATAAAACATTAATTAAAGTAGTAGTAAAATACATAATAATACCTCAAACAAAGAGATATTCTACTCTTCTAGTATTCTATTTTCAATTAGAATATTAAGAAATTTAATAATCTTTTAGATTTTAAGGTTCTATTATTTCATTAACTTCTTCTTTATTTTTATTTCTCTTTTTAAAATTTAATTCCGAAATAATTACACCGCTAAAGATAAGTATACATCCAATTAATTCTTTACCAGATAAATAATCTTTTAAAATTAAAGCTCCAAAGATAGCACAAAATACGCTCTCTAGACTCATAAGGAGGCTGGCTAAAGTTGAATTTAAATTCTTTTGAGATATTATTTGCAAGGTATAGGCAATACATGTTGAAAATAATGATACATATAGAATTGCAGGAAGGGCGCTAGCTATATTACTCATTTCAGGTTTATCAATGATAATTGTAGGAACTAAAGCAATAATAAAAGAAACAAGAGATTGACCACAAGACAATGTGAATGGGTCCATGTTTTTCGCAAAATATCCACATGTAATAATCTGTACCGCAAACATTAAAGCACTTCCCATTAGATATAAATCGCCTACTTCAAATGTAAATCCACCTTTTACTGAAAGCAGATAAAGACCTACAACAGCTATTACTATACCTAAATAAACATTTACTTGATACCTTTTATGTTTAAATACAAAATAATAAACAGGAATAATAACTAGGTACATTGATGTAATAAAGCCACTCTTACCGGCTCCACACATACTTATACCTATTTGTTGTAATATAGAAGCTAAAATTAAGGCTGTACCACATACTACACTGGAAATAATAATTTCTTTTTTAGTGTTACCTTGATTAGTTTTCTTTAAATGTTTTTGTCTTATAATTGCAATAGGTAACATTACAACAAAACTTATAAAAAATCTAACTGCATTAAATGTAAAACTTTCTACATATCTACTTCCTATATCTTGAGCTACAAAGGCGCTTCCCCAAATCAGTGTTGTTATTAATAATAATATGATTGAATATAATTGTTTTTTATCTTTCATAAACTCACCTAAATATAAAATTCTTTAAAAGTATAACATAATTTACTTCTATATTCATTAATTAAATTAATTTTATTAACCATCTAATTATTTATTAAGCTATGCTTTCTAAATCAAAGGTTTTAAGTAGAATTTGAAAGTTTTATATGTTAAAATAAAATATAAGGATGTGATATAAATGTCTTATTATTTAAATAAAAAAAATAAAGCTTTTTGTAATTCACTTAATTCAGAAATCTTTATTGATAAATCAGAATTGATTAAAGTAACAAATTCTAAAATTAATACGAATGATAGATTTATGTGTGTCACAAGACCACGTAGATTTGGTAAAACTATGGCTCTTTCTATGCTTAATGCTTATTATTCTAAAGGTTGTGATTCTAAAGAATTATTTAATAATTTAAATATATCTAAAGAAAAGTCATATTTAAATCACTTAAACAAACATAATGTCATTTATATAGATATGGGTGGTCTATACTCCAATTTGGACGATAAGAATTTATTTGTATATAAATTAAAAGAAATTGTCTACGAAGATTTAATTGAGGGTTATCCTGAAATAAATTTGCATTTTGATAAAACAGATGGAACTTTTCTATCCAGAGCAATAACTAAAATCTACTCCCAAACTGATGATACTTTTATCTTTTTAATTGATGAATGGGATGTAATATTTAGAGAACAAGAAACTAACACGAAATTATGTAATGAATATGTTGATTTTTTAAGAGGATTATTTAAAAATAATGCTGTTTCAGATTGTATTGATTTAGTATATATGACAGGTATCCTTCCTATGAAGCGTTATACAACTCAATCTGCTTTAAATAATTTTACAGATTATGATATGATAGACTCTTCTCCTATTGAAACATGTGCTGGATTTACTGAAG
>CAVCUQ010000018.1:0-30093 GCA_963605425.1 uncultured Eubacteriales bacterium | reverse complement strand
ATGATAATCCTGTTATTCTAGTTATTGATGCTAAAAGAGCTTTTGATGATGGAATCAAATTCTATATTGGAAATGATAAAGTTTTCTTATGTGATAAAATGCCTGCTAAGTATATTACCCTTCTTAATCAATAGAATTAAATTGTTTTTAAATATATTTAAGAGGAGGAATTTAAAATTTCAATTAACACTAAAAAATGTAAATTTTTAATTTTGTTGATTTTTTTACAAAAAAATTGTATAATAAATTATAAAAAAATTTCATTTGGAGGTGTTATTGATGAAACAAGGACCCACATTTGTGGTAGATACAGAGGCGGTAAAGTCGAAGTTAAATTCGCTTATTAATACAGATATTACTGTGTGTGAGCATAAGACTAAGAATAAGTCAATAACGCGTACTGGTAAACTTATTATGGTTACAGATAGACTCTTTATGTTTAGAGTAAGGCTTGGAAGAGACAACTATGCTGAATACTCTTATACTTATAATGAAGTTGAAACAGGTAAGATAGAATTTATAAATCAAGCTATTTGAGATACATTTAATGTATCTCTTTTTTAAACTTTATGATAAAATTGGAAATGGTGAAATTTTATGATTATTGATTTTAAAAATGTATCTTTTAATTATACAGAAAAAACAATCTTAGATAGTGTTAACTTTACTTTAACTGATAATGATAAAACAGGTCTTGTTGGAGTAAACGGAACAGGTAAATCTACGATTATTAAATTAATATTAGGAGAAGAAAAAGTTAAACAAGGCGAAATTATTAAGTCTGGGAATATGCTTATTTCCTATTTGGATCAAGACCCTTATATCGAAGAAGGACAAACATTCTTTGATTATGTAATGTCTGCCTCTAGTAAGGAACATCCTATTTTAGAATATGAGGCTAATACTGCAATAACTAAGATGAAACTAGCCCCTGCAAGAATTGTTAAGAATTTATCTGGTGGAGAGAAGAAAAGATTAGCGTTAGCTAAAAGTCTAGTTACTTATTGTGATTTCTTAATCCTAGATGAACCTACAAACCATCTAGATAATGATATGATATCTTATTTAGAAAAGTATTTAGAACGTTTTAAACATGGATTGCTTCTTGTTACTCACGATAGATATTTTCTTGAAAAATGTTGTAACACTATGCTTGAACTTGATAATGGTAAGGTATATCAATATAAGGCTAATTACTCTTTATTCTTAGAACTTAAAAAAGAAAGACTTGAAAACACACTTGCAAGTGAGGCTAGACTTAAGAAATATTTAAAGAAAGAACTAGACTGGCTTAATAGAGGTGTAGAAGCTAGAAGAACTAAGAGTAAATCAAGAATTGAAAGATTTGAAGAATTATCTAAAACTAAATTCTCTAGTGAAAAGAACTTTGAATTCTCTTCAGTATCTAGTTATCTAGGTAAGAAGATTATTAGTATTAATAATGCGTCTAAGTCTATTAACGGTAAGGTTTTATTTAAGGACTTTACTATCGATATTAAACGTACAGCTCGTCTTGGAATTGTTGGAGATAATGGTGCTGGTAAGACAACACTATTTAAGACTATTATGGGACTAGAAAATCTAGATAGTGGAACCATTGAAAAAGGTGAGACCTTAAATATAGGTTACTTTAGTCAGCACTTTGATGATGTAGATCAAGAAAAGACTGTTTTAAAATATATTGAAGAAGAATCTAATCGAATTGAAACTTTAGATGGAGTAATGTCAGCTAAAGCTTTATTAAATGAATTCTTATTTGATGATGAATTATTATACACAAAGATTAAATCCTTATCAGGAGGAGAGAGAAGAAGATTACAACTCGTTAAGGTTTTATCTAAGAATCCTAATGTATTACTCCTTGATGAACCTACTAATGATTTAGATATCTATACAATAGAGGTACTAGAGAACTATTTAAATTCTTTTATAGGACCTATTCTATGTGTATCTCATGATAGATATTTTCTTGATAATATTGTTGATGAAATTTTGTATTTTGATAATGGTTATATTAATTCATATATGGGTTCATTTTCTAGTTTTTTAGAAAGTGGAGTTTCAAATAAAGATAAGACTTTATCAACTAAATCAACATTCCAAAAGAAACATACATCGCTTCCTTCAAAACTAAAACGTGATATAGAAGAGAGTGAGAAGAAGATATCTGAATTAGATAAAGAAATATCAAGATTAAATGATGTCCTAAAATCTAATCCATCTGATTACCAGGTCTTAGTTGATGCTCAAAAAGATTTAGATATGATAAATCTAGAGTATGAAGAAGTTTTAGCTAGTTATATGGCACTCCTTGAAGAAAAAGAGAAATATACGGAGTAATATCATGTTTTATACTAAAGAAGAGGAAATACTTATAAAGAAGTATAATTCATATAAGGAATCATGCCTTAGAAGTTATAAAACCATTTTAACTAAATTCTTAAATTTAAGGGAACAAGAATTACTAAAATTTGTAATAGGTAAAACCGAAGAAATATATTTAAGTTTTTCAAGTATTACTGAAAATGATGAAATGAAGCGTGCTATTATATCTCCTTTTGAAGATGATAATGACTTTGAAATATCTATATTAAAAGTAGAATACAATAAAAAGTTTTCTTCCCTTAATCATCGTCATATCCTAGGAAATATTATGGGACTTCAAATAGAGCGTAATATGATAGGAGATATTCTAATAAATAAAGATAATGATATCTATTTGATTATAGCTAAAGAAATGGAAGACTTTATTAAAGATAATTTAACTAGTATTGATAATACTCCTATAAAACTTATAAGAGTAGATAGTACACAAGGTGACTTTACACCAGACTATAAGATTCATAAAGCTTTTGTCTCAAGTCTTAGAGTAGATTTAATAATCTCTGAAGGATTTAATATTTCAAGAAGCGAGGCTTTAAAGCTAATTAGCGCTAAGGCAGTAAAGGTTAATCAAATGATAGAAGTGAAAGCTGAAAAGAATATAGAGTTAAATGATTTAATATCAGTTAAAGGATACGGTAGATTAAAGGTATTAAATATAGGTTCGGTGTCTAAGTCAGGTAAAATATTTATAGAATTAGGAAAATTAAAATAAATCTATAAAATAGAATATAAATAATTTATAATATTATTAATATAAATTAAAAGGAAACAAAAATATGAAAACATTATTAATTATAGTTGCTGGTGGTACAGCCTCAGGAAAATCTACTGTTGTAGAAAAGATTCATCAAAGATTGAAAAGTAAAGATGTTCAAGTAATTAAGTTTGATGATTATTATAAAGATTTATCTAATTTAACTATGGAAGAGAGAACTAAGGTAAATTTTGATCATCCTGATTCTTTAGATAATGATTTAATGTATGAACAATTAAAGAGTTTACTAGATGGTAATACTATTGAAAAACCATTATATGATTTTAAAACTCATACAAGAAAAAAAGAAACTGAACTTATTAAACCTAGTAAGGTTGTTATTGTTGAAGGTATCTTATCACTATATGATAAGAGAATTAGGGATCTTGCAAATATTAGAATCTTTGTTGAAAGTGATGATGATATTCGCTTCATTCGTCGTTTAAAGCGTGATATGAATGAAAGAGGAAGAACACTTGATTCTGTAATTGATCAATATTTAGCAACTGTTAAACCGATGTATTACGAATTTATCAAACCTACTAAGCGCTATGCAGATATAATTATTCCAAATGATAAAGATCATGAGGTAGCGGTTGATATAGTAATGGCTAAGGTTAAAGAAATAATTAATAAAAAAGAGGAAAATAAATAATGATAGGTCTAATTGGGGCTATGGATGTAGAAGTTAATCTACTAGCCGAAAAACTTGTTAATAAAGAAGAAATAAATATTTTAAGTTATAAATTTTATAAAGGAATATTAAATGGTAAAGAAGTAGTAATATTAAAAAGTGGTATAGGTAAAGTAGCTAGTGCGATAGGATGCGTACTTTTAATAAATCATTTTAAACCATCTATTGTAATTAATACTGGTATTGCGGGTGGATTAAATGGACTTAAGCAATATGATGTAGTACTTGCAAGCGAATTATCATATTCAGATGTAGACGCAACTAACTTTGGTTATAAGCTAGGTCAAGTACCACAAATGCCACTATATTATAAGGCTGATGAAACATATTTAAATAAGATTAAAGATTATTTAAAGAAAAATAATATTGACTATAAAGATGGTAATGTATTATCTAGTGACTCTTTTATAGTAAGTGAAAAACAATTACTATTTAAACGTGATGGTTTTGTAGCTTGTGAAATGGAAGGTACTTCTATTGCTCAAACATGTTATATAAATAAAGTTCCATTTATCTCAATTCGATTCATATCTGATGTTGTTGGTGGATCAGATCAAGCTGAAAGCTATCAGGAGTTTGAAGGAAAGGCTGCTAAACTAAGCCAAGATATTACTCTTAAAGTACTAGAAGCTATTTAAGGTGCTAAAAAGGCGCCTTTTTTAAGTATTTATTTTGCTTTATAAAACAAAAAAGAATAAAATTAAAGACATTAGAGGTGTATATTATGACAATTAGTGAAAAACTTGAAAGTTTTAGAACATTAATGAGAGAAAACAATCTTACTATGTATATAGTACCAACTGATGATTATCATCTATCTGAATATGTTGGTGATTATTTTAAAGAAAGAGAGTTTTTATCAGGATTTACTGGTTCTGCTGGTGTTTTACTTGTAACATTAAAGGGTGCTTATCTTTGGACTGATGGAAGATATTTCTTACAAGCTGAAAAACAACTTGAAGGAAGTACTATTACTTTAATGAAACAAGGAGAAAAGGATGTACCTACTTTACTCGAATTTATTAAAGCCTCAACAGTTAAGAAATTAATTGGATTTGATGGAAGATGTACTAGAGCTTTATTTGGTAAAGAACTAGAAGAAATTAAAGGTGCTAAGATTACTTATAATTTAGACTTGGTTGATAAGCTTTGGGGAGCCGATAGACCTAAGATGAGCGCTGAGCCTGGATATGAACTTGCGCTTTGTTATGCAGGTGAAGAGAGAAGAGATAAGATTAAAAAGATTCAAAATCATCTAGAAGAAAAGAATGCGGACGTAACAGTTATTTCATCCCTAGATGATATTATGTGGATTTTAAATCTTAGAGGTAATGATGTTAAATGTAACCCTGTAATTTTATCATATCTTGCCATATATAAGGGAAGAGTAGTACTTTATATTAATCAAAATGTATTATCTGATGAAATTAAATTAAATTTAGCTAAAGATAGAGTTATCTTAAAAGATTATAATGATATTTATTCTGACATAACTAATTTTGAAAATTATCATATTGTGCTTGATTTAAATAAAACTAATTATTCTATTTATAAAAATATTAATTCAAGTAATACTATTATAAATGAGATGAATTATTCTACTATTTTAAAATCAATGAAGAATAAGACAGAACAAGAAAACTTCAAGAAGGCTCATTTAAAGGATGCAGTTGCGGTATGCAAGTTCATGTACTGGCTAAAGACTAATGTAGGTAAAATAGAAATTACCGAACTTTCAGCTAGTGATAAATTATTATCATTTAGAAAAGAAGGAGCTAACTTTAAAGATATCTCATTTGGAACTATTGCTGGATTTGGCTCTAATGGAGCTATAGTGCACTATGTACCTACAAAAGAAACAAGTGCTAAGGTTACTTTAAATAACTTCTTACTCGTAGATTCAGGTGCTCATTATCTAGAAGGTACAACTGATATTACTAGAACTTTTGCTTTAGGTAAGGTTACAAGTGAAATGAAACATCACTTTACACTAGTACTTAAAGGATATCTTGCATTATCTGATATTATCTTTAAAGAAGGTGTAGATGGTAGAACATTAGACCTAGCAGCTCGTAGCGCACTATGGAGTGAAGGACTAGATTTCAATCATGGTACAGGACATGGTGTAGGATATTTACTTAATGTTCATGAAGGTCCTCAAAGTATTAAATATAATAGAGAATCTGCTATCTTTAGAGAAGGAATGGTTACATCAGATGAACCAGGTCTATATCTAACTGGTAAATATGGTATTAGACATGAATCTCTTACTTTATGTACTTTATATAAAGAAACTGAATTTGGAAGATTCTTGACTCTTGAACCTTTAACTTTAGTACCATTTGATTTAGATGGTATTGAAGTATCTTTACTTACAGAAGAAGAGAAGACTAAGTTAAATAACTACCATAAGAGAGTATATGAAGCTGTATCCCCTTATTTAAATAAAGATGAAGCTAGCTTCTTAAAGAAATATACTAAAGCTATCTAGTTATGGACAGTAAATTATTTATATCAATTACTATATCGCTTTCTTTAATAATATTTGTTGTCTTTATTTATATTATCTATATGCTTTTTAAAATAAGAACCCTTAATATACAAATAGAAAGGCACATAAAAATATATAATATTGCTTTATTTGTACTTCTTACAGGGGTATCCCGCGGCTTAATATCACTATTTATGTTTCTAGTTATGCTTATAGAAGTAGGATATGCAATATATTTAAATGAGAAATTTAATAAATTAACTAAACAGTTAGTTAAAATAATGGAGGATGAAAGAAAATGCAAAACTGGAATTTAAAAGAAGTTTATGATTCAAGTAAATCTTTTTCTAAGGATTTAAATGAATTAAAAGAAGAAGTTAATAAATATGATGACTATAAAGGTAAATTAAATAATCCAGAGGTTATCAATGATTATTTTAAGTTTGATGAAGAAATATCAAAGAAAATTCAAAAATTATATAGTTATGCATCTATGAAGTATGATTTAAATACTTGTGATTTAGAAAGCCAAGCTAACATTTCAGAACTTGAAAACTTCTTTGTAGGTTATATGCAAAAGGTTTCATTTGTTAATGATGAATTACTTTCTAATAAGGAAGAAGATTACAAAGCATGGGCTAAAGATTACTCTTATATTAAATATAATCTATATTCTATAGATCAATTATTCCATACAAAAGAACATGTCTTAAAGCCAGAACTTGAAAACTTAGTTTCTTTATTCCAACCTATCACATCAAGCTTTAGATCAACTTATGGCTTACTTGAAAGCTCTGATATTAAACCTATTACTGTAACTTTATCTGATGGCACAACTCATACATTCACTAAGGCTAACTATACTTCACTTCTTGTAGAATATAGTAATAGCCAAGAAGATAGAAAGACTTTATTTGAGGCTATGTATAAGCATTATGATGATTTAAAGAATACTTATGCACAGCTTTATAAAGGTGTTGTAGATAGTGATATTGTTAGAATGAAGTCTAAGGGTTATGACAATATTCTTGATACATTCCTAGATAAGAACAAGATTGATAAGAGTGTTTATTTGAATTTACTAGAAGCAGTACATGAAAATACTAAACCATTAAAGAGATATATTGAATTTAGAAGAAAACACTTTAATTTAAAAGAATATCATAACTATGATCGTTTCTTAAGTTTAGCTAAATCTGATGTTAAATATCCTTATGAATATGCAAAAGAAGAAGTGTTTGAAGCCTTAAAGCCAATGGGTGAAGATTTTGTAAATCATGCGAAAGTAGCTTTAGCTGATGGTCATGTTGATGTAAATCCTGATACTAATAAGAGAAGTGGTGCTTATTCTACTGAAATTGAAGGATTTGGACCTTATATCTTATTAAATCATACTAATGATTTAGATTCAGCTTTCACTTTAGCTCATGAATGTGGTCACTCTATCCACACTTTATATTCAACTGAAAACCAACCATTCCAAACTAAAGATTATGTAATCTTTGTAGCTGAAATAGCTTCAACATTTAACGAACAATTATTCCTAGACCACTTACTTACAAAATCAAGCGATAAGGCAACAAAGATTCAAGCTATTGAAAAACTAGCTCAAAATATTGTTTCTACATTTTACCGTCAGGCTTTATTTGCAGACTTCGAACTTAGAGCTCATAATAAGGCTCTAGAAGGAAGAGGCCTAACATATAATGATTTAAATAATATTATGGCTTCTTTATATGAAGAATATTATGGATATAGTCTTGATACAGAAGAATTAAAGAAATTTGTATGGGCTTATATTCCTCATATCTTTAATTCTCCATTCTATGTATATCAATATGCAACATGTTTCTCAGCTTCATTTAAGATTTATAATGATGTAAAGAACAATGTTCCTGGTGCCTATGATAAATATATCAATATGCTTAAAGCCGGTGGATCTGATTACCCAGTTGAAATTGTAAAGATGGGTGGATGTGATCTAACAAGCAAAGATGCATTTGTTGATGTATGTAACAAGTTAGATGAATTAACTAGTGAACTTGAAAAATTAATAGACTAAAAGATAAAACTCATCGCAAAAATGCGGTGAGTTTTGTTTTAATCTAGAGAATATTTTTTCTTAAAGTAATTAAATTGGTTGTAATTTAGATAACCATCTTTTTGTAACCTTCCAACAAGAATTGATGGATCTATACCTGATTTGGCCGAAAATGAAATTATTAAATTAGATGTAATTTCATCCTTAACATAAGATTCATATTCACTGTCTTTAATGAGTAAATTTTGAGCATATTTATTAGCCTCATCTTCCATCTTCTCATTATAAGGCATATTTATATGTCCTAATAATATATGAGATAGTTCATGAAAGAAACTAAACCAAAATATATCTGAATATTTTTCTCTTACTGTAAGAGCTAAAACAATCTTCTTTCCTTCATAGAATGTAGCCCCGTGAAGAAAACTAGAACTTAAATGGGGCAAGAATACTATAGCAATACCATTAGATGAAAGACTATCTCTTAATTTATCACAAAAAATATCAGGATTTTCTTTAGTTAAACTTCTGTAATAGGGTATAGATTCATTTATTTTTTTGATATTTATTGCATTAGTATCAATTTTTCTTGATTCTAATCTTGCTTTTTGAATCCAACATTTAAGTGTGTAGTCCTTAGGATTTTTCTTCTCTTTTAATATTCTAAAATATGTTTCATTTAAATTAGAACTATCAAGTAAAGTTAATTTAACAACTTCAAAAAATTTACGTAAATTAATAACTCTATCAATTTTAGAATTTGTTTTAGGTAACCAGCCTAATTTAGACATTTCATTATAGGGAAAATTACTAACTAATTTTAAATCGGAATCCAGATTATTTTCTAATTCGATTTTGGCAAGTTTTTCCCTATATATAAATTCGAGTTTGTTCCAAAATGTTGCAGGAATACCTAAAACTAACTCTAGTCTTAAGGACATATCTGTTGTAAGCATAACTTCACCATTAATAAGCTTACTTATATGTTTTTCAGACATGTCCATTCTAAGTGCAAATTCCTTTTGACTCATATGGCGCTCATTAAGTTGTTCTTTGATTGTATATCCTGGTGGTGTTGCAATATATGTTTTACTTTTTTCCATAGTGCCCTCCTTCAATGATAATCGACTATTTCTTCTATTTCTGCAATGCTTATAGAAAACTCATCCACACAAAATATTAGCCGATAAGGATGAACTAAGTCCATCGCATATTGACCTTTTCGATCTCCTTCCAGCTTATGACATCGACCAATAGAAAATGTGACTAATTCAATTATATCGTTTGAAGCTTTAATTTGATCAATTCTAAGTTGAATTTTAATAGCCATTTTATCCCCATAAGCTTTTGTGGCTGCGTGAGCATCTTCACATATTTTCATTAATTTTTTAGTTTTATATTTAACCTCCATCTATCCTTATCCTCTTTTAATGT
Source organism: uncultured Eubacteriales bacterium (assembly GCA_963605425.1). Taxonomy (GTDB): domain Bacteria; phylum Bacillota_I; class Bacilli_A; order Acholeplasmatales; family Anaeroplasmataceae; genus JAEELC01. The sequence continues at coordinate 20,294 of CAVCUQ010000018.1, read as the reverse complement.
ATTAACCTCTAAGGTTAATTTTATTATATATTAATATAAATATGATTACAACATTAAATTTACCTCTGAGGTAAATATTATTTGTAACTTATTTTGTCTTTCTTTACTATTTCTAAATATTAAATTATAATTATTATGGTGATGTATTATGACAGAAAAAGAAGCTAAAGAACTTTTAAATGGAACAAAAGAAGAAAAAGTAGAAGCTTTAATATTTTTTGCAAATAGAAAAAAATCTACAAAAGCTATGATTGAACTAGCTAACTATTATTATAGTATCAATAATATAGATGAAGCTATTAGTTACTTTACTCTAGCTTCATATTATAAAGACCCTACAGGCTATAACAGTCTAGGCTCTATGTATTTATATGGTAAAAAGGTAGAAAAAGATTATGCAATGGCTTTTAAATATTTTACTAAATCTTATTTACTTGGTAATGATTATGCTAAACTAAAATTAGCTGACATGTATTTAAATGGATATTATGTAAAGAAAGATTTTAAATATGCAATTGCTTATCTAGAACCTTTATATGATAAATATTACAAAAAATATATAAAAGGTGAATTTAAAGATAATTTATTTATGGAAGTCTTACTTCGTTATTCTAACTTATACGAAGAAGGATTTGGATTTAAGAAGGATTTAGACGAAGCCTTAAAGTGTATGATTGTAGCTCGTGATGGCTTTAAAGAAATACTAGATGTACCTGGTACTAAAACATTATATGATTTTACATTAAGCGAAATAGAACGTTTAAAGAAAACTCATGAATATAACAAATTCGAACTTTTAGAACATGTTTTAGATGTTTATAATACTTTTAGTTATGGATATAATGAGGAAGAAGACTATGTAAGTTTCACCTTTAATTTTGATTCTCCGCTTATTATCGTATCTCTTAATAAACTAGAAAGCAGAGTTACATCAAGCCTTACTGTATACTTTAAAGGTATAGTTAGCTTTAATGCAATGGATATGGAAGTAATGAGACCAATTGACTTCCAAAATAGAGGAGATTTATTTAGACTATATGATAGTGAACAAACTCTTCTTCATTTTAAATTTAAAGAATATAATGAATAGATAGGAAGTAAATTTTAGGATTTACTCCTATTTATTATATGAGGTGATTTTTTTCATGATTTTAATAATAGCCGAAAAGCCTAGTGTAATGAAAAATATAGTAGATTCTAAACTTGAAACTTATGCAGTAAAAAAATATAAGGGTTATCAAGAAGGCAAAGATTTCATCTATACTCACTGTATAGGGCATCTTTTAACACTTAAAATGCCAGGTGAAATAGATGATAAATATCTAAAGTGGAATTTATATACTTTACCTTTTAATTTTAAAGATATACCTTTAAAAGTATCAGATTCAGTTAAGGATCAATTTGAAATTGTAAGAAGATTAATGCTAGATTCTAGAATAGATGAAATAGTTAATGCTTGTGACTCAGACAGAGAAGGAGATTTAATCTTTAGAAATCTATATAAATATGTTAGGCCTCATGTAGCACGTGTTAGCCGTATGTGGCTTGAAAGCCAAACTGAAGATGGTATTAAAGAAGCTTTTAACACAAGAAAAGATGAGAAGGTCTATAATAATGTATATTTTGCTGGAAAAGGTAGAAGTTATGCCGATTATATTATTGGTTTAAATTCTACTAGAGCTATGACATGTAAGTTTGGAGGAAAAGATAGTGTTTATCCTATCGGTAGAGTTCAAACACCAACTCTTTCTATATTAGTAGATTTAGAAAAAGAAATAATTAATTTTAAACCTTCTAAATTTTATAAGATATCAGCTAATGGAATAATTAATAATGAGGCTATTAAAGGGAACTATGTCAATGAAGCTTTAGACCAAAATAGATTTAAAGAAAAAGAGGAAGCTCTAAATGTAATTGATAAGGTTGGAACAGGTCCTGCTTTAGTAATAGAAGCTACTAAACAAGAAAAAAACGAAAAGCCCAAAATGTTATATTCTTTATCTGATCTTCAAGTAGACATGGATAAGAAATATCATATGAAGGCTATTGATGTTTTAAATACCTGTCAAGCTCTATATGAAACCCATAAACTTATAACTTATCCTAGAACTGATGAAAATCACATATCTAAAGAATTAGCACAAAAACTTGATCCTATCTTAGATAATCTTGCCGTACATAAGGATTTAGTTTCTATTATTAAACAAAACAGTTATAAAATTAATCCTATTATGATAGCTAAAAAGGATATCGGTGCCCATGAAGCTTTAACGCCTACTTCACTTAAAACTACAAGTGATTATATAAAGAAACTTACACTTGATGAAATCCATGTCTATATGGCTATTGTCGAAAGATTCTTAGCCGCTTTCTTCCCGGATGCAAAAATAGTAAAGCAAAAGATTGTCTTTGAAAGAAATGGTGAAAGGTTTGAATCTAGTTTTGAAGCCTGCACTGATTTAGGACATAGAAGTTGTTATACCTATGGTAAGAAAGATAATAAGAAGAAAGATATAGTATTCGTTACAGCTAAAAAAGGTGACGAAGTTAATATTGAAAAATTAGACTTAACTGAAGGTGAGACGGTATCCCCTGAAAGATTTACTGAAGGTAGCCTTATTAAGATGATGAAAAATCCTGTTAAGTATGTAGATAATAAAGAAGATAAGGATACCTTAAAGAAGATTGAGGGTATAGGAACTGAGGCTACAAGAGCTTCTATTATAAAGGAATTAAAAGAAAGAGGTTTAATAGAAGATTATCAAAAGAAATATATTAGACCTACAGAAAAGGGTATGCATCTAATTGATTTAATTCCTGATGATAGTGTAAAAAGTGTATCACTTACAGCTTATTTTGAACAAAAACTTGATGAAATAGCTAAGGGTGAATATACGTGTGAAGCTTTTTTAGATGAAATTAATAATCTTGCAAATACATTTGTATCTAAGGTTAAAGGTGTTAATTTAAATTTATTAAGACTAAAAGAAAATAGTGTATGTTCATGTCCTATATGTTCTAATTATATAATTGAAACTGAAAAAGGATATAAATGTTCAAATAGGTCTTGCAAGGTATTTATATTTAAAAATGCTAGAGGAGCTAAACTTATCACAAGAACTCAGGCTAAGGAGTTGCTTACTTTGGGTTATACTAATACCAAGGTTTTATGCACAGGACAAAACGGAAAAGATTTTGAAGCCCAAATGACTTATAAGTATGATGATACAAAAGAATATCCTAATGAAATAGAATTTAATTTTGACTCTGAAGTTGAGTCTTGTCTTGAGACTAGTGATTTGAAAGAAAAGGTTAAATCTATATGTAAGTGCCCTATATGTGATAGTGGTCATATAATTGATAATGGATTTGGATATAAATGTGACAATAAAGACTGTAAAGTATTTATATCTAAAAATGTTATGGGATGTAAAAAACTATCTCAAACTGCTTGTAAGGAATTATTAAAAGATAAGGTTACAAGTAAGAGAGTAGATATTGTGACTAAGAAGGGTACAGAGATGAGTGTTTATTTAACTTATGATTATTTAGAAAATGCTGAATACCCTAATAAGATAAGTATATTATTTGATAAAAAGGATTAATTTATGAAAAAGAATTATATTAAAGTAGAAAGATTTCAAGATGAATTAATATCAGGTGTGGTAAATGGAATAGTTAGAAAGGATGATCTAGTTGAGGTATATGACTTATTAAATAATCCTTTAGGTATCTATTCTCATATTGAGGCTATATCTTTATTTGGTATTCATTACACAGAGATAGAAGACGGAACGATGGCAAGTTTCTATATTCCAGGCTTATTAGATGAATTCCTTGATAAAGGTTATAAAATAGTAGTAATAAACGATTAAAAAAGGAGACCTTGAAAAAGTCTCCTTAACGTTTAAACTTTCTAAAACTTATCATAGTTAAAATTAGAATAACTATATCAATAATAAGAAGTAAATAAAACATAAAATTGTTTACATTATTTAATTCATTCTTAAAGAATAATATTACCCATAAAGCATTAAATGAAATTACAAGTAATAATGATTTTAATGTTAATTTAAAATTAGACCATTTAGAATGTGATTTAGCTAAACTTGTGCTCATTATCTAACGCCTCCTATTATAAGTAATACTAATACTAGTGCCTCGCAAAGAAGAGATGAATAAATTACTAAACTGAAATATGATTTATCAGTTTTGTGGTGATATAACTTTCTTGCAATAAAAGCACCTAATCCTCCTCCAAAGGCAGATAAGAATAATAATGTTTTTTCCTTTGTTCTCATCTCTCCTTTAACAGCTTTGTTTTTATCTGATTTATAGGCATACATAGTAATAAGTGAAATTAATACAATATATACTACATAAATTATTAATAATGTTTGATGATATGTCATAATTTTTTCTCCTTTATGAAACTATTGTATCATATTATTTGTAAATTTTTTTAAAAATGATATAATCAAACTATATTTAAGGAGATTTTAACATGTTAGAATATAAATTTGATACTCAACTTTTAATTGCAGGTCATGATTTAGATGAAGATGAAATCAATGATTATATCACTGAACACTTTGTAGGTGACTGCCTTCTTGTAGTTGGTGATGATGAATTAATCAAGATTCATTTCCATACAAATGAACCTTGGAAGATACTAGAATATGGTACTACTAAGGGTGAAATCTATGACATTGTTGTAGAGAATATGGAACGTCAAGCTAATGGCTTAAAAGGTTAATATGGCCAGGTATTCTTATAATATATATAAAGGCGGAATTAAAGTCATTGACTTTCTTTCCTCTTTTTATTTAGGTAAAGATAAAATTAATTATTTTAAAAACACTAAAAATAGTATATTAATTAATTCTAAGATATCTAATATAAATGATCCTTTAAATACTGGTGATGAATTAGAACTTGTTACAAATGAAGTACTTGATACTAAAATATTAAAGAAGAAGATTAATATTATTTATGAAGATGATTACTATTTAATAATTAATAAACCTTCTAATATCTTAGTTCATTCTGATGGTAATTTAAACTGCGATAATACACTTGTTAATGCGGTTAGTTATTATTATCAAAATAAGGGTTATGATTTTCCGGTAAGATATTGCCATAGACTTGATAAGGATACAACAGGTCTTATGATTTTTGTTAAGGATCCTTTAACTGAAAGTTATATTAAAGCTTTAATTGACAAGAGGACTTTACATAGAAGTTATCTAGCACTTGCAGAAGGTATAATAAAGGGTGATATAGAAATTAATAAACCTATTGGTAGAAATAGACATATTAATGGAAAATATATGGTATCTAAAACGGGGAAAGAAGCTATTACACTAGTTAAGAGTTTAAAAACATTTAAGAAATATTCTTTAATAAGTGTAACACTTAAAACTGGAAGAACTCATCAAATAAGAGTGCATTTATCTAGTATAGGTCATCCGCTGCTTGGTGATACTTTATATGGGGGAGCTTCTAATTTAATTAAAAGACAGGCTTTACATTCTCATTCAGTAACTTTTAATGATCCTCATACAAATAAGGAAATGAAGTTTGAAGCACCTCTACCTTTTGATATTTTAAGTTTAGTAAAGGAGTAAGTATATGACTCATGATCAAATAATTACATTAATAGCCAATATAATTAATGGTATCGGTCTTTTCTTTGTAGTACTAAGTATGGTATTTAAGAAAAAGAGAAATATCATTTTATGTCAAGCTATAAATCAAGTTTTTGCCGGAACTAGTTATTTTATGCTTAAAGGTTATGCGGCCTTAATGCTTAATATTGTAACTTTAATTATGGATATCTTTATTTTATTTGATAAACAAAATAAAGCCACATCAATCTTTTTTGCAGTACTTACATTCTTGCTTGGAACTCTTGGGGTTGTCCTTAGTGCAAATGAGCTATACTCGACTTTAAATGACGGAATAAACACTGAATCTTATATAAGAGGTAAGATGGCTCTTTCAATAGTAATGTCATATCTTCCTGTAATTGGCACTAGTATCTATAATATAGTATCATTATCTAAGAAACTAAGTACTAATATATTAAGATTTACATTTGCATTCTCTTGTCTTTTATGGGCAATATTCTCATTATACATTAAATCTTATGTAGGATTTGTATTTAATTGTTTTGCAGTACTTGCTTATATTATTAAGACAATTGAACTTAGTAAAACAAAAGAAGTAACAGAATAGAAAGAAGGAATAATATGGAAAAAAATTATAATTGGGACTTATCTAGTCTATACACTAGTTATGAAGACATAAAATATATTAATGATTTTAACAAATTAAATTCTTTAGTTGATGAAATTAATGTAGCCTCATCTAATTTATCTTTAGATAATAAAGTAGAGTCTATTACTCAATATTTAAAATTAGAAGAAGAAATTAATGCACTAACTGAAAATTTATATACATTCTCAAGTCTTAAAGCTGAATGTGATGTAAATGATTCCGTTAGTATGACTGAAACAGCTAAAGTATTCCAAGTGCTTGAAAAATGTGTATGTGCAAGTGTTAAATTTACTAAGTTTATTAAGAAAGTAAATGTTGATGCAGTATGCAATGAAAGCGCGTTTTTAAATCAATACAAATGGAATTTAAAGAACATTAAGAAAGATAGTAAACATACATTATCTGATAAAGAAGAAATTATTTTATCTAAGTATGACCAAATTGCAGGTCGTGAGTGGAGTGCTCTTCAATCTAAGCTTACTTCTAATTTAAGCATTAAGGTTAAAGGCTTTGACAAGAAAATGGCTTTATCTGAGGTTAGAAACTTAGCTTATTCAGCAGACAAGGATGTAAGATATAACTGTTATAAAGCTGAACTTAAATCTTATAAGAAAATAGAAGATAGTGTAGCAGCCTCTCTAAACAATATTAAGAAACAAGCTAATATTAATGCATCATTAAGAGGATATAAGTCTGTACTTGATATGACACTTAAAAATTCTCATATGAAGGAAAAGACTTTAAATGCTTTAATTGAAGCTATTGAAGATAGACTTCCTTTAATTAGAAAATACTTTAAATTAAAAGCTGAAGCTTTAGGACATGATAAAGGCCTTCCTTTCTATGATTTATTCGCACCTATGGGTAATTTAACTAAAACATATTCTATAGAAGAAGCATATGACTTGGTACTTGATGTTTATAGTTCATTCTCTAAACCTCTAGCAGATAGTGCAAAGCGTGCTATGGATAACAATTGGATTGATGTATATCCTAAGACTGGTAAGGTAGGAGGAGCTTTCTGTGCATATGTACCTACTTTGCATGAATCACGTGTTTTAACAAACTTTACTGGATCTTTATCTGATGTTCAAACTCTAGCTCACGAATTAGGTCACGCATATCATGGTTATGTAATGTCTTTCAATCCTCCTCTTTCATGGGAACACCCTATGCAATTAGCTGAAACAGCTTCTACATTCTGCCAAATTTTAATGACAAAGAAGATGCTTTCTGACTTTGAATCTAAAGAAGATAAATTAACTTTACTTGAATATTCTCTATGTGAAGATACTCAAGTAGTTGTCGATATTTTATGTAGATACTTATTTGAATCTAAGGTTGTATCATCTCCTCTTGAAGAACAACTATCAGCTAGCGATTTATGCAAGTTAATGCTTGAAAGCCAAGATGAATCTTATGGTGATGGACTTGATCCGAAATATAAACATCCTTATATGTGGTTATGTAAGGGACATTATTATTCTGCAGGTCTTAACTTCTATAACTGGCCTTATGCTTTTGGTCTTCTTTATGCAAGAGGATTATATGCATTATACATGGAAGATAAAGAAACATTTGTTAAGAATTATGACACAATGCTTAAAAATACTTGTCTTATGGATGTAGAAGATGTCGCTATGTCTATGGGTATTGATATTACTAAGAAGAGTTTCTGGTTATCTAGTTTAAAACAAATAGAAGAAGATATTAATCTATTTGAAGAATTATTAAAAGAAACTGGTAAGATTAAATAATCTATGAATATTGATTTATTTGTAGCTAGTAAAATATACGAATTTAATAGAGCAACTAATAATTTCTTTACTCCATTCTTAAAGTGGTTAACTGAAGCGGCTAATTTAGGATTAATATTTATTATACTATCTCTTATTATGCTTATCTTTAAGAAAACAAGAAGAGTAGGAGTTGAAATACTTATATCTTTAGCACTTGGTACTCTTATAGTATTAGTAATGAAGAATATTATTAAAAGAGATAGACCATTTATAGATACGGAAAGTGATTATTATACATTCTATACCTTTGCCGGAAGTCTTAAACAAAGTGGCTATTCATTTCCTTCAGGTCATACCTGTGCAGCAGCTAGCTTTGGCGTAATCTTATTTATTAAGTATTCTAAAAAATATTCATATATTTATCTTTTAATTCCTTTGATTTTTGGATTTAGTCGAATTTATTTTAATGTTCACTATTTTTCAGATGTTTTCGTAGGACTTATAATAGGTTTATTTAGTGGTATATTAGTTTTTATACTCTCTAATAAATTATGCAGTAAATATTTTAATAAAACTAAATAATTATTAAATAAAATGGGTAAAATTAATATCAAGATTTTACCTTTTTTATATTGCTTAAAAATTGTAGTGGAATTCACCTTAAGAATTAACAAAACTAGCGCTTTATATTTTATTCTTTCAAAGAATTTATTAATATGTTATAATTTTTATATAAGTCCTTAAATTAGGAAACATAAATTTATGAAAAATTAAAAGGATTGAAAAGAAATTAAAAGAAGATTTTAAAAAGAAAGGATTATTATATTTATGGATAATAAACAATTAGGATTAGAAGAAGTTGATATTTGTGTAAAGAACGCTTTAAAGTGTTTAGATGAATATTCAGACTTCACTCAAGAAAAAATTGACTATATTGTTGCAAAAGCAAGCGTAGCTGCCTTAGATATGCATGGAAAACTTGCAAGAATGGCAGTAGATGAAACAAAGAGAGGAAACTTTGAAGATAAAGCAACTAAGAATTTATTTGCTTGTGAATATGTTTTTAATAATATTCGTAATTTAAAAACAGTTGGTGTTGTTGATGATAACGAAGTTGAAGGTATCACAACTTTAGCAGAACCTGTTGGTGTTGTAGCGGCTTTAACTCCAGTTACTAACCCTACTTCAACAGCTATCTTTAAAGCACTTATTTGTTTAAAAACTAGAAACCCTGTTATTTTCTCATTTCACCCAAAGGCTTTAAATTGTTCTATTGAAGCTGCAAAGATAGTAAGAGACGCAGCTATAAAGGCCGGAGCCCCAGAAAACTGTATTCAATGGATCGAGCATCCTAGTCTTGAAGCCACTAGCAAGCTTATGAACCACGATGGTGTAGCTACTATACTAGCTACCGGTGGTAATGCCATGGTTAAGGCTGCTTATTCATGTGGTAAACCTGCTTTAGGTGTAGGTGCAGGAAACGTTCCAAGTTATATGGAAAAGTCTTGTAATGTAAGACAAGCAGTTAATGATATTGTAATGAGTAAATCATTTGATAATGGTATGATTTGTGCAAGTGAATCTGCAGCTATCATCGACGCAGATATTTATGATGAGGCTTTAAAGGAATTCTTAAGCTTTGGTACTTATTTATGTACAGAAGATGAAAAGAAGAAATTAATTAAGTATATGTTTGGTGTTTCAAGCAAAGAAGAATATGCAAATGCGGCTTTAAACGCTGATGTAGCCGGAAAGAGTGCTTACTTTATTGCAAAAGAAGCTGGATTTGATGTTCCTGAAAAAACTAATATTTTACTTGTTAAGTGTGCTAAGGTTGGTACTCTTGAGCCTATGTCACTTGAAAAATTATCTCCTGTACTTGCAGTGTATAAGGTAAAGGATAAGGAAGAAGGTTTTGCTTTAGCTAAGCAAATGGTTGAATACCACGGACTAGGTCATACAGCTGCTATTCACACAGCTGATAAAAACATAGCTGTAGCTTATGGTGATTTAATTCCTACTCTAAGACTTATTTGGAACTCACCTTCTACATTTGGTGGTATTGGTAATGTATATAATTCACTTATTCCATCATTTACTTTAGGGTGTGGTTCTTATGGACATAACTCAGTAGGAGGAAATGTTTCAGCTGTTAATTTAATTAACTATAAAAAACTAGCTAAAAGGAGAAATAATATGCAATGGTTCAAGGTGCCTTCAAAGATTTACTTTGAAAGAAACTCAATTGAATATCTTCACCAAATGAAGGAAATGCATAGAGTTATGATTGTAACTGATAGATCAATGGTAGACTTAGGTTATGTTGATAAGGTTACAGATCAATTCAAACTTCGTGATACTCCTGTTCAATATGAACTATTCTGTGATGTAGAAAGTGATCCTGATATTGAGACAGTAAGAAAGGGTGTTGAATTAATGAATTCATTCAACCCTGATACTATTATCGCCTTAGGTGGTGGTTCACCTATGGACGCTGCTAAAGGCATGTGGTTATTCTATGAACATCCCGAAGTTGATTTTAACGACTTAAAACAAAAGTTCATGGACATTAGAAAACGTGCTTTTAGATATCCTGAATTAGGTAAGAAAGCAAAACTTGTATGTATTCCAACTACATCAGGTACAGGTAGTGAAGTTACTCCATTTGCAGTTATTTCTGATAAGAAGAATAATAAGAAGTATCCACTTGCGGACTACTCACTAACTCCTACAATTGCAATTATCGACCCTGAATTTACTATGTCACTTCCAAGAAGTGTTACAGCTGATACAGGAATGGATGTGTTAACACATGCAACTGAAGCATTTGTTTCAACAATGGCTAGCGATTATACTGATGGACTAGCTATTCAAGCAATTAAGATGGTATTTAGTTATTTAAAGCCTTCTTATGAAGATGGTAAGTTTGATCCTCTTGCAAGAGAAAAGATGCATAATGCTTCATGTTTAGCAGGTATGGCCTTTGCAAATGCCTTCCTAGGTATTGCTCACTCTATGGCTCATAAATTAGGTGCTTATTATCATATTCCTCACGGAAGACTTGTAGCTATTCTCCTTCCTCATGTTATTAGATATAATGGTACTAAGCCAACTAAACTATCTACTTGGCCAAAGTATAATTATTATAAAGCTGATGAAAAGTATCAAGAAATAGCTTTATTACTTGGACTTAAAGCTTCTACTAAAGAAGAAGGTGTTGAGTCATACGCTAAGGCTTGTGGTAATTTAGCTAAGGAAATTGGTATTAAGATGAACCTTGAATCTCAAGGCGTAGATAGAAGCGATTATATGTCTAAAGTTGAAGAAATAGCTTATTTAGCTTATGAAGACCAATGCTCTCCTGCAAACCCAAGAGTACCAGTAGTTAGTGATATGATTGAAATATTAAAGACTATCTACGATACTAAAGAATTCTTATAATATATATAGCGATTTAAGTTTTATACTTAAGTCGCTTTTTTAAGTTTTTTGATTGTGGTATAATGATTTTAATTTATTAGAATAAGGAGAAAATTATGACTTTTATAGAGTTTTTACAAGCCTTGTTATATGGTATTGTTGAAGGTATAACAGAATGGCTACCTGTATCTAGTACAGGACATCTTATTATTTTAAATCAATGGTTTAAAATAGATGACACTTTAGGAAAAGAATTTTGGTCTTTTTTTGAAGTTATTATTCAACTAGGAGCTATCTTAGCGGTAATAGTTACTTTCTTTAAAATTTTATGGCCTTTTGGAAAAAATAAAACGAAAGAAGAAAAGACAACTATTTGGAAATTATTACTAAATATCATTATTGCATGTATTCCAGCTGGTCTTTTAGGTGTAATATTTGAGGTTACTCATTTATCTGACAAAATGGATAACAATTGTTATATTGTAGCTGCCACATTAATTATTTATGGTATTTTATTTATAGTACTTGAGAAAATTAATAAAAATAAAGTATTTAAGATTGATAATGTTTATAATTTCACATGGAAAACAGCTTTAATTATTGGATGTGCTCAAATACTTGCACTTATTCCAGGTACATCTAGATCTGGTGTTACAATCCTATCTGCAATGCTTATTGGAGTAAATAGAGAAGAGAGTGCTAAGTTCTCATTCTTACTTTCTATTCCTATTATGCTAGGAGCTTCACTTGTTAAAGCATATTCATTTGCAAAATCAGGTACAGTTTTAACTGGTGAAATGGTAGGATTCTTAATTGTAGGTTGCCTAACTGCTTTTGTAGTATCAATTATTACTATTAAATGGTTACTTAAATTTATTAATAATCATGATTTTAAATCATTTGGTATCTATAGAATTATTTTAGGTATAATACTTATTATTTTAGCTTTAACATTAAAATGGTAATTTAAAATAAAGAGGTGTTTAATTATATGGGAAAGTTAGATGAATTTAAAAAATTAAATATCGAAGAAAAAGTTAAATTTACATATGGATTAAATTGCTGGGAAACATATGGAAATAGTTTGATTGAAAAAGAAATATTAACTGATGGTCCTCATGGAGTAAGACTTCAAGATAAGTCACTAGATTATGATTATGTTAATTTATCTAAGTCATATGCATCTTTAGCCTGGCCTAGTCTATCCACATTAGCTAATAGTTTTGACTCTAACTTACTAGAAGAAGTTGGTTACAACATTGGATGTGAGGCTAATAAACTTGGAGTAGGAACTGTCCTAGCCCCTGGAATTAATATTATTAGACACCCTAGATGCGGAAGAGCATTTGAATATTTTTCTGAAGATCCTCTTGTAAGTGGCTATCTTGGTGCTTCTTATGTTAAAGGTCTAGAAGAAAGTGGGGCTAAGGCATGTGTTAAACATTTTTGTCTTAACAACCAAGAAACTAAGAGAATGCTTCAAAATTCAATAGTTGATGATAGAACACTTAATGAATTATATTTAAAACCATTTGAAATAGCCTTAAAATCAAAACCTTCTAGTATTATGGTATCTTATAATGCAGCAAATGGCACTTATATGACTGAAAATAAAGAATTATTATCAAAACTAAGAAATGATTTCGGTTATGATGGATTATTTATATCTGACTGGTGTGCAGTATCAGACTCGGTTAAGGCTTTAAATGCGGGTTTAAATCTAGAGATGACAGGATCAGATGCTAGAAGAAATGAATATATACTTGAAAAATTAAATCAAGGTGAAATATCTAAAGAAACTATCGATGATAATGCCTATCATGTTGCAAAATTTCTTACCTTAGATAAAAAGAAAGATGAATTTGATGAAAAGAAAGCTAATAAGATATGTTTAAAAGCTTCAGAAGAATCTATTGTATTACTTAAAAATTCTAGTAATATTCTTCCATTAAATAAAAAAGATAAAATTCTTGTAATTGGTTCTTTCTTTAAAAATATGCGTTTTGGTGGATCAGGTTCTAGTGAGGTTAATCCAAGTACTTTAATTACACCATGTGATGCATTTGATGAAAATAATATTTCTTATGATTTTGTAGAAACCTTCGATAATGATGGGAATATTACTGATTTAGACAAAGCATTAGATATAGCAAAAGATTATGATAAAGTTTTAGTATTTACAGGCCTTCCGAAGAGAATAGAATCAGAAGGCTTTGATAGAGATACTATGGATTTACCAAAAGATTATGTAGAATCTATTAAGAAGTTATCTAAGCAAAATAAAAATATTGTCGTAATTATTAATGCTGGCTCTGTAACTACCCTTCCTTATCTTAACGATATAAAAGGATTAGTACTAATTGGACTTCCAGGTTCATTTGGAGGAAGTGCCTTATATAATATTTTATATGGGAAAGCATGCCCTAGTGCAAAACTTGCTCAAAGCTATATTGATGAGTCTGATACTTATCTAGGCAAGAAATATCCTATACAAGATTTAAATAATAGATATAAAGAAGGTCTTTATGTAGGATACCCTTACTATTATATAAATGATATTAAACCAAAGTTTGAAATTGGATTTGGTTTATCCTATGCAAATATTAAATATAGTGCCTTTGATTTAGATAAGAGCATTGAAATTGAAGTTGAATCCGATAGAGATGTTAAAGACACCTTATTTATGTTTGTTGAAGACAGTGATAAATATATTAGACTTAAAGATTTTAAGAAGTTTAATGTTTATAAAGAAAAAGAAGTATCTATAACATTCAATATTACTGATGATTTATTTATATTTTATAATAATTCTAAATTTGAATTAGGTAGTGGAAAGTTTACTGTTTTAATTGGAACTAGTTTAAGTGATATTATTTATAAGAAAGAAGTTATCATTAAAAGCAAAACAAAATATATTCATCCTACATATCCAGTAAAACTTTATGGAAGGTCATTAAAGAAGGAAGATAAGTTCACATCTAAGTCTACTCTTGAAGATTTAAAGGATACACCTTTATATGATAAATTAGTAGATAGACTTGTAAATAGCGATAATAATGATGATACAAACTTAATGGTTATTGAACAAAAGAAACATGCGATAACTGACAATATGTTGCATTTTTACACTGTCGTTAAGAAACTTAATTGGTCTATTTATGACCTTGAAGATGTTTTAAAGGAAATCAATGATAAAAAACAATAATTTTATCAAAAATTACTTTTATTTAAATATTAATATATGATAAAATAAAGAAGTATAAAAAGGAGTACGTTATTATGAAAAAGAGAAATTTATTATTAATTAATATCTTACTATACCTTGCTTTATGCGTATTTGGTTTCTTAATTTTCACTAGAACTAATCATATTAGTATTAGAGGATTATTAACAACAAAGAGATTTGTATTTGGTGAGGCAGTATCATTTGGAATTCCAGCAATTTTATCAGTTGCTTGTGCTATTCCTCTTGGAAAGTTAGGTAAGAAAAAATCAACTAAAGTTGATTTTACAGTTATTGGTGTTTTATTAACTGTTTTATTTGCATTACTTGGAGTATTCTTCTATGGACTTGCAAAGGATTGGAGCAAATATTCACCACTTGTTAAGGAATATGCTTTACCTATCTATGGTAATGGTTTATTATTACTATTTGTATTCTACGCTATTGTATTTGCAGTTCGTTATGTTCATACTTGTGTATTTAAAGCAGATTCAGAAGCAGCATATGAAAAACATTCTAAAGATTTATTCTTAAGTTTAATTTTTGTAGGACTTGTAGCTTCTTTACTTGGTGTAAGATTATTCTTATTCATGTTAGGAAATAAAACTTATGATGCATTCGGCGAAGTTCCAAATAAGTTTGAACTTATTTACCGTATCTTTGTTATCTGCTATGCAGCTTGTGGTATCATTTTAGCTTATGTAAAGCCAACTCATGTTGTTAATTTAATTTTCCACGCTGCTAGTGTAGTAGTTGGATTAATCATCTACTTTATTTTTAGAGGTGTTGATTATCAAATATATGGTAAATTATGCTTAATTTCTGCAGGATGCAGTGCTATTGCAGTATATGTTATTATTTGTGGTTCTTATGTTGTTAAGCCATTCATTGAATTCATCACTTCTTGCAATGCACCTGAAGATAAGGTAACAGATGAAGTTACTGAAGAAGTAGCTGAAGAAACAGATTATGCAACTAGCGAAGAAGTAAAAGCCTTAGAAGAAAAGGTTGAAAAACTTGAAAATGCTGAAGACGAAGAAACAAAGAAGTATATTTATACTTTAGAAGATGATAATAAGATTCTTCGTGCTAGACTTGAAAAGGTTGAAGAACGTTTAGCTTTACTTGAAGCAAATGGTGTTAAGACATTAAAAGCAGAACCTCATTATGAAACTGAAACTGTTACAGTTGTTCGTAAAGGATTTAAGTCTCGTTTAGTTAATACACCAAATGAAGGTTTAAAGACAACATATCAAAACATTGCAAACCTATGCAATAAGTATAAGAAAGTAAAGATTAGAGAATCATTTGCTAAAGAAACTATCCATGTTGGTAGAAACAATGTATGTATCTTAAAGATGAGTACATCTGGTAAGGCTATGTATATGTATATGGCTCTTGATAAGTCTTACTTAGAACAAACTAAGTATCATTTAAAAGATTACTCAGAAAAGAAATCTTATGTTAATACTCCATTAAGACTTAGAGTATGTTCAAACAGATCAATGCAATATGCTCTTGAATTACTTGCGGTTGTATTAGATAACAACGCTGAAAAGTATGTTAAAGACAGAGAAGATATTGATTTATCTAAACAATTAAAGTCTCAATCAGAAGCAGAAATGCTTAAGAATGGTTTAATTAAACAACACTATGTTGAAAATACATATTTAGTTGAACCAGTTTATGAGGATGAACCTGAAACTGATGAAGAAAATGATGAGGATGATGAAGACTAATGAATAAACTTCTAATTCTTGATAGAGATGGTGTTGTAAATATTGACTATGGTCATGTTTACCTAGAAAAAGATTTTCGTTTTATGCCAGGTATCTTTGAATTTATAAAAAAATATCAAGAAAAGGGTTATTTAGTTGTAATTGCATCAAATCAAGCAGGTATTGCAAAAGGTTTATATACTATGGAACAATACAAGAATATAAACTATTACATGCTTGAAGAATTTGAAAAGAATGGTGTACATATTGCAAAAACATATGTATGTCCTCACAGAGATAGTGATAATTGTGATTGTCATAAACCTAAGCCAGGTATGATTTTAAAAGCACTTGCAGAATTTGACGGAGATGCTAAAAATAGTATCGGTGTAGGTGACAAGATGAGTGACATGGATGCATATCACGATGCTGGTATTGGAACTCTTTATTTCCTAAAGGGTGAAAATCATTTTCAAGAAAGAAATTACAAATATAATATTTTAGAATCTTTAATTGAGGAGTAATTATATGAATATATTAGTACTTGGTGGTGCTGGTTATATTGGTTCTCATACAGTTGTAGATTTATTAGATAATGGTTATCAATGTGTTATCTTTGATAACCTTTCTAATTCTAATCCAATTGTTATTGATAGAATCAAACAAATAACTGGTAAAGAAGTAGAGTTTATTAAAGGTGATATTTTAGATACTGAAGCTTTAGAAGAAGTATTTAAAACTCACAAATTTGATTGTGTTATTAATTTTGCTGGTTTAAAGGCAGTGGGAGAATCTGTTGTTAAACCTTTAGAATATTATCATAATAACATTAGTGGTGCTATTAACGTTTTAAATGTTATGAGAAAATATAATGTTTTTAATTTCATTTTCTCTTCTAGTGCTACAGTATATGGTACTCCTAAATCAGTTCCGGTTGATGAAACTTTCCCTGTAGGTGGTACAACTAATCCTTATGGTACAACAAAGTTATTTATTGAACAAATCTTAATTGACTTATATAACTCAGATAAGAGATTTAATATTGCAATCCTTAGATACTTTAATCCTATTGGTGCTCATAAGAGTGGCTTAATTGGTGAAGATCCTAATGGTATTCCTAATAATTTAGCACCATACATTACTCAAGTAATGGTTGGTAAGAGAGATCACTTAACTGTTTTTGGTAATGATTATGATACTAAAGATGGAACATGTATTAGAGACTACATTCATGTATGTGATTTAGCACATGGTCATTTACTTGCAATCAACAAACTTGCTCAAAATCCTGGTCTTGTTATTTATAACCTAGGAACAGGTAAAGGATCAACTGTATTTGATATCTTACATGCTTTTGAAAAAGCTTATGGTAAAGATATTCCATATCAAATCGGACCTAGAAGAGCTGGAGATGTTACAGCTAATTATACTAAGGTAGAAAAAGCTTACAATGAACTTGGATTCAAAGCTCAATATGATATCTTTGATATGGCTAGAGATTCTTGGAATTGGCAAAAGAACAATCCTAATGGATATAATAAGTAATATATAAGGTCTTGTGTATACAAGACTTTTATATTTTCTTTGTATTCTTATCTTTGTTTTGGTATAATACTTAAGGAAAGAAAAGTTTAGTGAGGTTTATGGCTAATGGTACCTATTTTAGTTGGTTTTATAACACTTGTAATATTATTATCCATAGAAGTTTTACTGTCAGGTTTCTTTTCAAAAAAAGCTTTAAAAGAAGAGGATGAAAAACAATTTGTTACGCCTTATAAGATTTCAACTTGTAAATCATCTAAAATCTTTAACATTATTACTATTGTATTAATTATAATTATTACAATTATTCTAGATGTGACACTAATACTAGATTCAGCTATTAATAGTTTTATTGTTATTGTAAATAATTCAGTGATTTTGTTTATACTTATTCTTCATATAGTTTCATTCTTAAAAAATTTAAATGTTTATTTTATAGTTAACGATTCTAATATTGAAAGACATTTTAAAAAACAAAGTGTAACTGTTGAATTTAAGGATTTAAGTTATACTGTATGTAATATTGGAATTCTTATGAAAAATAATATTACTAATGAGTATTATCTTATTCCTGATACATTTGTAGGAAGTAATCATTTACGTAAATTGCTTGTTTCCAAAGAAAGCGGTAATATACCAATTGATGAAGTTAAAAGATTTATTGAAGGCTATAATGAATAGCTTTCAAAATATAGGACTATAGCCAAGTGGAAAGGCAATGGACTCTGAATCCATCATTCGTTGGTTCGAACCCAACTAGTCCTGCCATTGAAAAATTTATGCCTTACCTAAGGCATTTTTTTAATTTTATGGTGTAATTTTTGTGATTTGTTATACGTTGTACGCATAAACGTATTTTATAGTATAATCATCTTAATTACTTAACATTTTGAAGTTTTCGGCGTTTCTAGCACTTTAAAAATTGAAGTTTTCGGCAAACAATGTTATAATCAAACTAAATGGAGGCTTCAAATATGGCAGAAAGAATTTTTGAACGTAAAATATATCAAAAAATGTTAAAGTGGAAGGAAGAATCTAATGGAAAAACTGCTCTTCTTATTAAGGGAGCTAGGCGTGTTGGTAAGTCTACTGTTGCTGAAGAGTTTGCTAAAAAAGAGTATTCTAGTTATATATTAATAGATTTCTCTATAGCCCCAAAAGAAGTTCATAGTTTATTTAGTGACTTATCCGATTTAAACTATTTATTTTTGCGTCTTCAACTTATTTATCATGTTAATTTAGAAAATAGAAATTCGGTTATTATTTTTGATGAAGTTCAAAAGGAGCCTTTAGCTAGACAAGCAATAAAACATTTAGTTAAAGATGGTAGATACGATTATATAGAAACTGGATCTTTACTATCAATAAAGAAGTATATTCAAAATATTGTTATTCCAAGTGAAGAAACAAGAATTGAAATGGTCCCAATGGATTATGAAGAATTTAGGTGGGCATTAGGAGATAAAACAACTATTCCAATGCTTAGAACAGCTTTTGAAAATAAAATTTCTTTAGGTGATGATGTTAATCGGAGAATGATGAGAGATTTTAGATTATATATGTTAGTCGGAGGAATGCCTCAAGCTGTTAATGAATACATTGATACTAATAATTTTAGTAAAGTTGATGAAATTAAACGTTCCATATTAGAACTATATCAAGATGATTTTAGAAAAATAGATTCAACTTGCAGAGCTTCATTAATGTTTTCAGCTATTCCTTCAGAACTTGCTAAAAACACATCTAGGTATCAAATATCAAGTGTTATACCAAATGAGAAACAAGATAGAGTACTAGGAATTATTGCGGATATGAAAGATTCGTTGACAGTTAATGTAGCATATCATTCAAATGATCCAAGTGCAGGGATGTCATTACATGAGGATATTTCAAAATATAAAATGTTTTTAGGTGATACTGGTTTATTTACCACGCTTGCATTTATGGATAAAGATTTTGCTGAAAACATTATTTATGAAAAACTTCTAAGTGACAAACTAGATACTGATTTAGGATATTTGTATGAAAATATAGTGGCTCAAATGCTGTATGCATTGGGAAATAAATTATTTTATTATACATTTCCAAAAGATAATTCGACTCATAATTATGAGGTAGATTTTTTAATTGCAAAAAAGAATAAGATATGTCCAATTGAAGTTAAATCATCCGGATATAAAACACATGCATCTATTGACGCCTTTTCAAATAAATTTCCAAGTAAAGTTGGTCAAAAATATTTAATCTATACAAAGGACATAAGAAAAGAGGGTGATTTACTTTGCATTCCGTTATATATGACTATATTTTTGTAAAATAATATAAACTCAAACATTACACTAGTCATAGATAAGGTAATTTAAATACCTATTT
>CAVCUQ010000017.1:0-30338 GCA_963605425.1 uncultured Eubacteriales bacterium | reverse complement strand
AATGGTTATTTAGCCTACATAATTAATCTAAGCACAACAACTGCAAAACTCGGGTTATAACATTTTTTAACTAATTATGGTATAAAAAAATACCCACTAATAAATAGTGGATACAATTTAATTATCTACATCAAGTCCTTCAAAGAAACCTTTTTTAACTATTTCTACTTTTTGTTTATTTTCTTTATATAACATGAAGCAAACAAAGGCAAGGACAGTTAAAATACTAGAATAATAGAATAATCCTTGATAACCTGTACCAAAGGCCATGATAGCCCCAATTAACACAGGTGTTACAGATTGAGCAAGCATTGATGCTAGATAATATAGACCTGAAATACGACCTATATTAGATTGACTTGCAAGTTCACATACCATAGGATAACTTGATACATTAATCATTGCCCAGCCAATACCAGCAAAGACTACAAATATATAGAATCCTATTAAGTAAGGTGTAATATTTGAAGAAACATTTTTGTAACTTTCTAAAGTCTTATCAATTGAAGCTTTATAAGTTCCATTAGAATATAATGTATAAACTATATTTGAATCAAGCTCTACATATTCATTATACTTAGTGTATTTTCCTTTAGTCTCTTTATTCTTTAGATTTAAGACATAAGTTCCATCAAGTGATAATTCAAGAGTTGAATTATCTAAGGTATATGTTTCGCTTACATATTCTTCTTTAAAATCCATATATTTTCTAATATCGCCTAAAGGAGAGACTATAGCAGATCCTAAGAATCCTACAAATAAACAAATGATACCAATAAGTACAGACATCTTTCTACCTATTTTATTAGATAATATCCCAGCCGGAATAAAGGTTATAACACTAGATATAGTTAGAATAATAGTTACTGTACCTGAGATCTTTTCATCTCCTAATATATTTTTGCAATACAATGATAAGAATGATTCTAGAGCATTAAATGACATATACCAAATAAAAGTAGATACAAGTAAAATAATCAAATTCTTCTTGTCACCTTTTGATAGTGGTTTATCTTCCTCTATTTTTTCAAGGGACTGACTTAATTCTTCACCCTTTATTAAATCAGCTTCAACTAATTTTAAAATCTTATTTTCATTGATTGTAGCTATTAAAATGAAGCTAGCTACTAAAAGACAAATAGATACTATAAAGAATGGAATATAAGGATGATCATTATAATCAAGTATCATCTTAACTATAGCTGCTATAATAGGTCCAAAATAACCAACTAGATTAATTATACCGTTAGCCTTACTTCTTAAAGGTTTAGGGGTAATATCTGGCATTAGAGATACAGCTGGCGTTCTATACATATGCATTATGCATAGAATAACAAACATCATCGCTATAACTCCGCCCAGTACTCCTTTAACATAAAAGAAAGGAATAAATGGGAAGGCGATAGCGGCTAGCCACATACCAATAATAATATACGGCATACGTTTACCAAATCTAGATTTTGTATTATCTGATAGTTTTCCAAATAATGGTAACAAGAATAAAGCAAGAATATTATCGCTTGCCATAAAGATACCGATAATAAAACTTTCTGAATCAAGATCTAGTAA
This sequence comes from uncultured Eubacteriales bacterium, assembly GCA_963605425.1. Lineage (GTDB taxonomy): Bacteria > Bacillota_I > Bacilli_A > Acholeplasmatales > Anaeroplasmataceae > JAEELC01. Next base: position 28,769 of record CAVCUQ010000017.1, on the reverse strand, counting down.
ATCAGATAAAAATAAAGGACAGTAGGTATTATATACTTGCCAAAGCATTAATATTGAAAAGAAGGCAAGAGATATAAGAAGTGTCCTCTTATAATTTAATTTTAATTTATTTTCCATCATTTCATCTCATTTCATTATTTTTATTGTATCAAAATTTTTATAAAATGCAAAGATTAAAAAAGATAGGAGTCTCCTCCTACCTTGAAATGTTATATTTACTTGTTTTCAATTGGTGAATCAATGAATCTTACAACTGATTCAATGTTTGAAATACATTTAGCCTTAGTGTCAAAAGCAATACCTGATTGAACTAGTCTATTTGATTCATTATATAATCTGAATTCATACATACCATTCTTATCTTTAATAGTATAGAATGTACCCTTCTTAACGTCATTCTTAAACTTAGAAATAGCATTCTTAGCACTAGATTCTGAATTATAGAACTTAGATGTAATGATTGTTTGACCATTTGAAGCCTTTAAAGAGAATTGATAACCTTGAGATTGTAGATTAAATACGATTACATACTTACCTTTTCCTTGAGTTTCTTTAAATAAACTTCTATCAACAAGTTCTGGTTCTGATTCAACGGCTTCTAGAATTAATACAATCTTTGTAGCAGTTGCAAAGTTTCTAAATGATTCTTCAGCTGATTCAGCTTGAGTCTTTGATGAATAGTTAGCACTTTGAACTAGTAATTTATTTTGTTGAGTTGAAGCAGTGAATTGGCTCTTTCTATGCTTATCAGTTTCAACTCTAAATACAAGCTTATCTAAGTTAGCTTTTAATGTACCAATACCATTTTGAGCACCCTTAGCAGAAGTATATGCTTCGCTAGTTGCAAGTACTTGGCCATTAGAAGCTACTAAACGATATCTATATCCACCAGCTTCATGGAAGATTTCATACTTACCATTTGTCTTATCGCTAGGGTCAGCCTCAACTAAAACTTTAACACTAACTTCTTCTTTCTTAGTTTCTTTCTTAGGTGCTTTTACCTTTTTATCTTCAGTTTCTTTCACTTCTCCATCACCATCGCTTTTAATTTCAGTTTTTACTTCATCCTTAACTTCTTCTTTTACTTCAGCCTTAACAGGAGTTTGACCTTTAGTTTCTTCTTTCACTTCAGGTGTTACTTCTTTAACAGAAACAACTTCACCTTCAGAATCTTTCTTAGTTGTTTTAACTAAAGTCTTCTTTTCAGTTTCTTCCTTATCATAAATAGAAGGCTTTTCTTCTACTTTTACACTAGAAACTAAAGTTCTTCTCTTTTCATCATCTTTCTTTCTAGCTTCAAAATATCTTTCACTTAATTTTTGTTTAGCTTCAGCTTTTCTTGATTCTTCTTCAGCCTTAACTTGTTCTTCTTTAGCTTTTAATTCAGCTTCTTTTTTCTTATTCTTCTTTAACATACTTACCAGCCTTCCAATCCTTTAAAATATAATTTTATTATACAAATATTTTTGTTGATTTTCAATTTAAATTGCAAAATTTCTTAACTAAAATGCGTAAAAAGATAAAAAATAGCCTTGTATAAAACAAGGACTATAAAACAAAATTTTCTCTTTCCTTTTCAGGATCATCAAGGCGTAAATCTTTATATCCATTTTTCTTAAGTCTAATTAAGAAAATGATTAAAAATACAAGTGACATAACCGCAATTAAGATATTAGATATACCCATTGAGATACCAGCAGCTGTATAGTTAATACCAGCTGAATGGCATACAATTAATGATAATATTCTGATACCTATTCTTGAAAAATTTAAAATACTAGAAAGGAATGTTTTACCATAACCATATAATAAACCTAAAAGTACTGATGTTAAACCAAGAGCTGGAATAGATAAGCAGTCATAAACATATATTTCTTTTACAAGTTTTGCAAGTTTAGCACCGTTTTCCGCGTCCTTTACATGAGTAAACATATTAGTTAAAGGGTCTAGGAAGACAAAACTTACCAAAACAAAACCTATAAAACAAATAACAAATACTGATAAAAGTGAAGCTTTAAAAGCTTTAATAGTACGTTTTAAATTCTTATTACCAATATTTTGACTTACAACAGTAGATTGACCTTCTTCAAATACTCCGGTAGTAGATGTAACAAGACCTGTCAAATTATTAGAAATACCTAAAGCCCCAGTAATTAGGCCATCTGTAGCCTCACCATAGAAGGCACCACATAATGCATTAACGACAGTCTTTCCAATATTCATTACAAATTTACCTAAGAAGATAGGAATAGATAATTTAATAATAGGGAGAGCAAATATCTTTTTTAATTTCATATTTCTAAATGTGATTTGAAGCATATTCTTTCTTGAAAACATTACATATATTGCAATAGAGAATAATGATAATTGTCCAATAATAGAAGCTATCTCAAGATAGTAGATAGAATCAACTTTAAATCCATAAATAAAGATTACATTAAATATTAATTTAATAAGTAACATCATTACATTAAGTATTAATAATTTCTTAGAATTACCTTTAATCTTTTCAAGACCCATAAAGATATTATTTATAGCCGTAAATACCATCTCAACCATACATAAATCAAAATAGAGTATAACACCACTATCTATCTCTGGTGTTTGAGCTATTGCAAGAATAGGGTACGCAAGTGGCATTAACAACAATATTATTACAGCTGATAAGATAATAGACATTGCAAAAAGATTAGCGCTACATTTTTTTGCATTATCAATATCTCCCGAACCATAATATCTAGCTACAAGTACAGCTCCACCACCAGCAAGTCCGGCACCAAAAGCATTAAGACCATTTTTTAATTGTGATATAACCGCAATATTAGATACCGCTTTACTTGAAATATGATTAGCCATTATCTGGTCTACTAAATTGTATAATGAATTAAAAAAAGCGTAGATTGCAAGAGGAATACAAATCATTAAGATTGTTGAAAGCATATTCCCATTTAGAATTCTGTGTCTTCTAAGTTTTTCGCTAGTTAATGCTTTTTCAACTCTAGCATCCTTAAAATCTAAATTATTATAACTATCAATAATATGATTATTACACATAATATTATTATTGATTTTTTCTAGTTTATATTCATCTAGTTTATCGATAGTATCTTTTGACTCTATTTTTTCTTTTTTCGTTAATAATTTTTCATTTTTTTTAGTATACTTTAAAATTTCACTTTCCCTTGTTACTTGAAACATTTTAATCACATCCTAATCTAATTATATTACAACCAATATGAGAATATAAGGAAAAATTCTCACAAAAAAGACCCACTAAATGGGTCTTAAAGTTAAAAGTTATGTGATTTGTACTTTTCATCTATTTTATGATTTTCAATACGATAGTCACAACTCTTCTTTAAATAATGTAAGAATTCATCATCCTTAGACATTGTCTTTCCATCTACATCAGATAATTTAGCTACAGGGTGACCATTAATGAATTGTAACTTTAATACAATATTTAAAGGTCTTACGCATGTATCATTAGTGATGAATGTACCAATACCAAAAGAAACCTTACATTTGTCTTTAAAATAATTATAGATATCTTCTGCTTTATCAAAATTTAGGGAATCACTAAAAAGTAGAGTTTTAGCATGAGGATCGATACCTAAAGACTTATAATGCTCAATAATCTTGTTACCCCAAATATAAGGATCTCCTGAATCATGACGAACACCAGTATAACATGAAGCATTTAGATAATCAAAATCAAGTAAGAAGACATCAGTTCCAATTGTATCCGTTAAAGCTGTACCATTATCTCCCCTATACTCATTAAACCAATCCTTCATTGCATAATAATTAGTATAAGCTAGAGGAATCTTAGGGAATCCTTGATACATTTGAACAAATTCATGTGCATATGTACCAATAGGTTTAATATTATATTTATAAGCTAAATATACATTAGATGTACCAATTAAATTATTTGGTATTTCTTTTACAAATTTTCCAATAAGTTCATCTTGCCACTGCCTTGAAAGTCTTCTACGGCATCCGAATTCCGCAAACTTAAAGTTATATTTACCACTCTTAATATCTTTAATCTTTTGATCTAGTTTAACTCTAGCTGATTCAAGTAAAGTATTATAATCATAGTTCATTCTAAAATATACTTCACTTATAATTTCAAGTAAATATATTTCAAATTGCATAGCTGAAAAACAAGGTCCATCAACAATCACCTCAAGTTCTCCTTTAGGATTTAAAAAGCACTTAACGTAATCTCTAATAGGATGCCAAAGACGAAGGAACTCTACATAGTCTCTTTTTATAAATCTAATAGATTTTAAATATTCTAGTTCTTCATTAGTAAACTTTAAAGTACAAAGATAATCTATTTGATCATTTATTTCATCTACCATTTCTTTTGTAAAATGAGCATCTTCTGTTCTATTTTTAAAATAATATTTGCCACAAGCTTCTGTATATTTGTGGAATATTACTTGGTTCATATTAAATTTATATAAGTCAGTATCTAATAAAGATACTACAATTGGTTCTAATTTCATATTTTATTCCTCTAATTTTGTATATAATTTTGCAGGTCTAAATTGACCTTGAGTCTTATAATCATTTGTTTCTTTAACAAGAGATTTTATATCTCTTCTAAAATTTGGTTTAATCAATTTTGAAAATGTTAAATTTTCAACAACATTTTGAAATTCAGTTAATGTGAACTTTAAGTCTAAGCAATTGAATGCAAGTTTATAATTATCTTTTACTTTCTTAGATAATTTAATTAAATTATCAACTATTATTAGTGCATGATCAAATGCTAGATCACTTTTAATAAGTTCTAATTTACCATTTTTTATTTCAAGTACATTATTAAATTCTGTATTATCAGCCTTAAGACATAAATAATATTTATTATCTTCTTCTTTAAAATCTATATCAAACCATTTAGTTTCCCATTTATCAACTCTTATATCAACTATATCTTTTCTTATTAAGCATAAGAAAGAATTCGATATAATCCAGCCTCTAGGATCTCTATCAAAAGAACCATATACGCCTGAGATCTTACAGCTTGAGACTTTGGCATTAGTTTCTTCAAATAAAAGTCTTTTTGCGCTTTCTATTGCATCTTCATAAGGTACACAAAAGCCACCAGGAAGTCCGTATAGACCTTTAAATGGAGAGTGATCCCTCTTAACAAGTAATATTTCTAGTTTTCCATTAAGTAATAATTTCCCTAAACTTTCAGGTTTAGATACCGTTAAAACTACTAAATCACTTGTAAGAGAGGGGCGAGGAAACTCATCAGTTGAATATTCTTTTAAATATTTAATATCTTCTTCCGTTAAATTATATTTCATAACAACTCACTTATTATCAATTTGATTATTACACACATATGATATTATCATTTTGATAATAAGTCAATATAAAAATAAAAACTACTCATGTTTGAGTAGTTAACATTTACAATAGTGGCGCGACGTAGAAGATTCGAACTTCTGGCCGCTCGCTTAGAAGGCGAGTGCTCTATCCAGCTGAGCTAACGTCGCATTGCCTAATCATTATATAATAATTTGAGCATAATGTAAATAGTAATTTTAAAATATTTTGATGATATAAAGAAATAATGCATGAACATTTACTTTCATGCATTAATATAATTATATCTCTATTGTTTCTATCTTAGTATCATGTTTAAGTAATTTTGAATCTCGAGTTATACCCATAAGCATTATTTTACCATGGTAGTTACCTAATGTGTCTACGTATCCTTTGTTTTTTATTTGATTAATTATATTATGAGGATTATCATTATTTTTTATACATATAATAAAAGGAACATTAGTATTATCTCTCGGTATAAAACTTATAGTAGTAGTTTCTTCTTTATAATCATATTTTGAACTAATAATATAAAACTTTCTAGCCTTATAATATAAAGCTTGAACAATAATACCTAAGTCCTCATCTTCTTTTTCTTTAAATATGCTTTCTAATTCTTGATGATATCTATCAAACACGTCCGTAATGTGTTTATAATTACACTTTAATGTTTCTTCTAGCATTTCTCCCGAATTTAATATAGTATTAGTAATGATATCAATTCGTACATCTTCTAATGCTAATACAAAATATTCTCTAATTTCATTATTAGTCATCCTGCAAGTTCTATTTTTTTCATTATAACTTAAATAACCATAATGAACGAGTAAACTTAAACTTGCATCAAAATTATCTATTTATTCAAATCACTTTCAAAACTTCTTAAATCAACTCTAACTTCTTTTCCAAATATTAATCTTAAAATCGTATCTAAATGTTTACCATTGTCATAGTTAATAGTTTTGCGTAAGTTTTCTCTTGAGATAGTCTGGCACCAATATTGATTGCACTTTCTATGTTGTATAGACCATGATATATCTAAAGGATTATAAATATGTTTATTGTTTAAAGTATATCCATCAAATAAGTATTTATATTGATTAAAATCATTATTATGTTTTAAACATAATTCCTTAACTTCATCTTCAGTAAATCCTAATTCAGTATCTAAACTATATAAATCAGACATACTATATTCTCTAAAATTGTTCAAATCAGATTGACTAGTGCCATGTCTTATAGGAAGAATACCAGTCATGTAGACTAGATCAAAACAACTAGATACATCACTAGATTTGAATAAACTTCTTAATAACATCATATAATCATTAATTAAATCAGAGTTATCTTTTTCTTCTCTAATTAATACATCCAATTCATCAATTTAAAAAATGAATCTTTCTTTTAATGTGGATTTGATTTTAATGAATGCGTCTTGAAGTTTTAATCCTTCATAATTTATGCTAGGAAAAGCTTCTTTTAAATCTAAAATAAGATAGTTTTTTTAATTCTCTTACAAAATCATTCTTATTATCTAGTTTAGTGTATAAACTAGCCATATCTATCCAAATAACATTATGATTATTTAAATGCTTAAGATATGATTCATCTTTAGAAATATTTAATTCATCAAACATTTCTTTTGAATCACAGCCTTTAGAATAATAAGCATTAAGCATAGATAGAGCCATGGTTTTCCCAAAACGACGAGGTCTTGTGACACACATGAATCTATCACTTGTTTTAATCAATTCATTACATTCTTTAACAAGTAAAGACTTGTCGATAAATGTATCTGAATTTTTGTATTCATAAAATAAATCATTATTTTTATTTAAATAGTAAGACATGCTTATCACTTCCTTTTATAGACATATATTAAAATATATTCTACTTTAACCCCTATTTATCTAGTTTTATATCTTTAGTAGTTTCAATCTCTTTAATATTAGTTTCTTTGGTGCTTTCTATATTTAAATCAGACTTTAATCTCTCTTCAAGTTCTTTATTTTCGCTTGTTTCTTTTCTTAAAACATCTAAATATATATCTTTATAATACATAGAATTATTTAAAGTGACATCCCTTATCATTTCATTTAAATTCAAATAAATATCAATAGAATTTAATTTTAAATTAGTTGACTCAATATCTTTATCAATAAAATTATAATATTCTTCTTTTAAACTAAGACTATCTATAATTTTAGAAGTGACAATAGAATTTCTCATATCTTTAAGTGATTGTTTTAAATCTTTTCGAGAAGATGAAAATAATGAAGTTTTATTATATAAATTTAAGACATTCTTATAGATAATACCTGCTTCTTCTAGATTATAGTTTCTCATCATTTTAGTATCATTTAAATAGTTATTAAAATCATTAGAACTAACAGATAGATATTCTTTTAGATTATCTGAATTAACTTTAATATTACATTTATAAATATCTTTATGGATATTATTATCTTCTTTTGTTATATTTTTATTAAAATAATTTAAATCTATTTGACTAAACTTTAATTTACTATCAACTTTTAATACTTCATCTATTTTATTAAAACATTCGGTTAAGTTTCTAGCTACTTTGTTATATTCTATATTAGTATTTTTTAAATCTAAATTATCAATTTTATTATTTAGAAAATAAAAATATAAAGTATCATACATACAATTTAAAAAGGTATATGTATAGGCATCTTTATATACTTCTTTTGCATCTTGTTTAATTTTATTATTAACATTATCTAAATATTTATTAATATAGTAACAAATATTTTCATATTTTAAATTACCATTTGTAGTTTTTAAATTATCACATTTAGAAAGAATAGAATCGACATCAATCTTTTTTCTAGCATTATCTAAATAAATATAGATTGATCCAGTGAACACTAACCCCATAATATCTTCTCCTCTCTTTAAACATTAGTAATATTATTATATATGAGATAGACATAAATTCAAATTTAAGCTATATTTTTTCACAAATTATACACAAAAAAAGATAACCATATAGGTTACCTCTTCTTATCAGATTCAATAAATACAGTTTCAAGTACTATTGTAAACAGTAATGCAAATGCTATACAAGCAATAAATATGCAGGTATAGACTAAATCATGATTCTTAAAATCAAGACTAGGAATAAAGGCTAAGATACCACATGCAAGCAGAATAGCACCTATTACAATATATACTATTGCGTTATATATTCTAAAGCGTAATTCACTTTTTTCAAAATGTTTAAAATCATACTTTTTAGTATACATTTTAGTTTTGAAAATAAATGGGATTGAATACAAAATAAATAGTACTCCTGTTATAATAGCTAAAGTAAAATAGAATCCCATTATTCGTCACGTTCTTTTGTAGAAATGTAGGCCATGCAACAACCACCACAACCGATGTGGGCACCACTTGTAGGTCCGATACGAGATTCATCGAAAGAATCTAGTCCAAATTGTTTAAATGATTTTTCAATGAACTTCCTAATTTTATCTTCGCCTACAGTATAACCATAGAATAAGCCATATTCCTTATTAATAGGATATTTCTTATTTTGTTCAGCTGCTATACTGTAAGCCTTCATATATCCTAAAGATTTACCATTTGTTATAATTTTACCTTCTTTATTTAAGGTGATAAATGGCTTTAAATTAAGAATAGATCCTAGAGTATAAAGTGTTTTAGATAATCTTCCACCTTTAAAGAAACCTTCTAAGGTATCTACTACTGAGAAAATATGAACATAATGTTTTAATTCTTCAATCTTGTCAGCTATTTCTTTTGCACTAGCACCATTATCTCTCATCTTGATAGCCTCAAATACTAAACATCTAAGACCAGTAAGACAAGATAAAGAATCTACAACATAAACCTTATCATATTCAGCTATATCTTTTGCAAGTAAAACTGATTGATATGTTCCTGAAAGTCCTGATGAGATAGTAAGTACAACTACTTCATCGCCCTTTTCTTTAGCTTCTTCAAAGATATCAACATAATCTTGAGGAGATGGTTGACTAGTCTTTGGGAATTCTTTTTCAATTTCTAGCAGAGAATAGAATTCATCAACAGATAAATCAATTCCATCTTTAAAATGTTTTGTACCAAAACTTACATTAAGTGATACTACTTTTATATTATATTTATTTAATTCTTCTCCTCTAATATCACTAGAAGAGTCAGTTACAAGGATAACAGACATCATTACACCTCTTATTTTATTTTACTTATTATAATAGAAAGTAAATTAAATTAAAAGGAGTATGTTATCTAAAAGAAAATACATACTCCAAATAAATTATTTTTTTACATCTTCTTTTTCATCGGATAAATTATTAAGAACCTCTTCATTTTCCTTACTTGAAAAGATTTCAGATAATTTATGACGCAATTTAAATTCATTAAATTGAGAAATAGTCTTTTCATTAGCTCTAATAAATTTAGTACGCATAGATACTTTAAGTTTTTCAAAGTTAAGTGCTATGTTATGATTCTTTGCATATTCTCTTAACTTATCCATTAATCTTAATGAATAACATAAATCAACAATAAATATACCAAGAAAAATACCTAGTAATAAATATAAATATTCATGGGCATAGATTATATTTAAAAGGTCTTTAAGTGGTGGATATACAAAGATAATAAATACAGCACCAAGGATTCCCCAATATAAAGAAAATCTTGGGCAGATAATACCTTGGATATTACCCCAGCGATTTGAATAATCCCAAAGTCTATTGTGATATACCTTTAAGCTGAAGATACCTGCTATATATTCAACAAGAGTCATTAAAATAGTACAAATTAAACATTTAACAAAAATTGTTAAAGGCACGTTAAAGGTTACAATATCAAGGGATGCAATCGCATATAATATAACACAACCTGATCCATAAATAGGAAGAACACATCCTACCATAAAACCAGGATTTACTAAATGTTTTGTTTTAAATGATCTATAACAGACCTCAATACACCATCCGACAAAACAAAACATCAAAAAAAGTGACAAATACTTAATCAAAAATTCCATTATTCGTTAATCTCCTCAAGCTTAGCGATATTTTTATCTCTTCCGACAACTAATATAGTGTCAAGAGGATTTATAGTATCAGTACCTTTTGGAATAAAGAATTTCTTATTTCTTAAGATACCAACAATGTTTACATCATATTTATTACGTAAGTCTAGTTCAATTAAGGTTTGAGGCTTAAAATGAGATTTTATAGCTACTTGCACAACACCATAGTCTTCATCTATTTGATAATAATCAAGTATACTGTTAGATAATATTTCATGAGCAAGTGAATTAGCACAAGCTATTTCTGGTATTACTATGTCTGTAGCACCAAGCTTTTTCATAACGTTTTCATATTCATTAGATTCCAAACGTACTACTATTTTCTTAATCTTTAGTTCTGATAAGTTAGCTACTGTTAGGAATGTAGATTGTAGGTTACCGATAGAAACAATTGCGCAGTCATAACTAGCTGCGTTTATTTCTTCTAGAACATCAATTCTTGAAGTATCACAAATCTCGCAATATGGAAGGAATTCACTTGCTATTTCAACTCTTGATGATTCAATATCAACACCAAGAACATCAGTTCCTAAATCAGCTAGAGATTTTGCAATATTAAGTCCAAATCTTCCAAGTCCTATTACTAAAACTTTCTTTTTTTTCATATTTTTATCCTCCTAACCTATCATAATCTTTTCTTCAACATATTTAATCTTTTCTTCTGATTCATACATCCATTGTTTATTCATCATAGCCATAAATGTTAAAGGTCCAACACGTCCTACAAACATTGATATGCAAAGGCATATCTTACTTCCTGCAGTAAGACTTTGCGTGATACCTAAAGATAAACCTGTTGTAGAGAAGGCTGAAATTTGTTCAAATAAGATATCTTTAAAAGTTATATCTAGATTACCTGATTCAAAGGCACAAATAATAGTTGTCATTACAATATCAAATAATAAGGCAAAGTTTATAAGTGCTAAACTCTTTAGTAGGATTTTATTAGATATCTTTCTATAGAATGCCTTAGGGCTTTTACCTTTAATATAATACACAATAAATAGAATTACAACAAAGATTGTACTAGTTTTAACTCCGCCCGCACAACTTCCACTTGAACCACCTATAAACATTAATATTATTACAATTGAATAACATGTATTAGACATTTTTGTTAAATCATAGGTAGTAGAACCACAAGTTCTTGATGTAACTGATAAGAATAAAGCTTCAAGACATGTCATATCATTAAACATCGAACATTTAATTAAAATAGCTCCGCCTACAACAAGTACTGTTGTTGTAACTAAAGTAATCTTTGAATGAAGTGTTAATTTCTTAAAGCTCTTCTTTTGACCTATATCAATAATTACTACATATCCTAGTCCACCTAAAATAATTAATATCATCGTAATAATATTAAGTGGGATATTAGCACTATAAGGAATCATTGAATATGGAGTACCAAAAATATCAAATCCCGCGTTATTGAAACTGGAAACAGAATGGAATATACCTATCTCAAGTGAATCCATGAAGGAAAACGATAAATTACTATCATGAGAAAAATAGATAATAAAGGTAGTAATTAGAGCCCCAATAGCTTGAATAATTAGGGTTAGTCTTACGATTTTCTTTATTAGTCCCTCTAAATTCTTCATGGTATTTTGACCTAGTTGTTCTCTCATTAAGAAAGACTCAGATATACCAAGCTTAACCTTAAAAGCACTTAAGAAAAAGACAGTTAAGGTTAAGAATGATAATCCGCCTATTTCAATTAAAATAAGCATTACTAATTTACCAAAGAAAGTAAAAGCCTCCCCTGGATTTGAGACTACCTGAAGACCAGTAACACATACACATGATACTGTGGTAAAGAAGGCCTCCATAAAGGTTAAACCACCTTCTTTAGTAGTTGAAAAAGGAATCATTAATAAAATTGTACCAATGATAATTACTGATAGAAAGGAAATAATAATCCAAAAGTAAGGTGATTTATGTTTCTTCTTTTTATTTATCATATTACTTACTATCCTTTTTTACAGAAAAACCAAACTTACCTAATTTCTCTCCTAGAGTAAAATACTCTCCATGAGAATATGATATAAGGTTAGCTTTTTCTAAATCAAGTCTATTATTTTCATCAAGTAATTTTTCATCGATATTTACAGCCTTAACATTAGCCAAAAATAAATCATGACTACCTAGTTCAATAATTTGTGCAACCTCACATACAATGTTAACTGGGCTTTCAAGAATGCCTTTAGTCTTATAATCTTCAATTTGATTTAAATGAAGATTTAAGTGCTTAATCTTATCGACATCGCGCCCTGATTTAACTCCAGCATAGTCACAAGCCTTAACTAAGTCTTTAGTTACAAGATTTATAACAAATTCATTTGATTCTTTGATTAAATTATAAGAATATCTACTTTTTCTAACTGATATAGATACCATTGCTGGATTAGTACAAATGTTACCGCACCAAGCAACAGTAAAACAATTAGTAAAATCATCATCCCCACAAGTAATCATTACTGCAGGAAGAGGATTTAACATATTTCCAGCTTTCCAAGTTTGTCTTGACATAATCATAACCTCTAAATTACAAATAATTTTACTCTTATTTATCTAATTTTTCAACTAATTATAAGTTATCAAATTACCTTCAACAGTTATTACATCTTTATCTTTTAAAATATTAATTACTCTTCTAAAGATTCTTTCAGTATCACTTGAATCCTTAGGATAGCCTAAAAGGCTATTAAAGGTTTTAAATAATAAGTCGCTAGTAGTTTGACCTATATAAGAAAGGACAGCTGCAAAACCTGATTCTATTTCTTCAATATAAATATGTTCAATCTTTCTATTATATGGATTAAGTGAATCATATTTTCTAAATCTTAAGCTTAATATATCACTTGGTTTGAGTAAGAAATTTAAAATCTTATAAGCATTCCCACTCTTTACAATATGAGAGATTACTGTATCAATGTGGGCTTCAAGTTCTGTATCTAATTTCTTATTAAAGAAAGGTTCAGCTATCAATCTCTTTAATTCATCTATTGATATAGGGGAAACATAATTTAGCAAGTTTATAATCTTATCTTCACAAGTATTTCGAGTTAGAGCTTCGATATCAATTAAAGAAATAATATTAGGGTAAGAATCAAAGAGACTATAAACATCAAGTCCTCTGTCTTCTTCTTTATCATATAATACTTCTTCCATCTTTTCTTCAAGAGGCATATCACATTCACTTGATATAGTTTTGATTATATTTGATACCTCTTCATCTATCCTATTAACACTTGCAAAGTCATTTAGATGCATTATCTTAAATCCTCTTGATATCAAAAGACTATCAATTAGATAATTCCTATCTTTAATACTAGATAATAAATAATAATTATCAGAATTAGTTAAAATAGCCATTATAGCTTTATTGCGATCCTCTTTATCAAGTATTACTAAATCTATCTTATAAGAATTAAGACCTACATTATATAAGACTTTATAACCATAATCTTCTATTTTTAAGCCTAAAGAGTAAATAAAGTTAGACTTAGCCTCTCCAGATACGAACTCATTACCTTTTCTTTCTTCTGCGTATTTTAAGAAATCACGTAAGAAGATTTGACCATCATTAGTTAAACTCTTCTTATCTAAATCGCTGTATTTTAAACTAGAAACTACAATAAGTTTTTCTTTAGCCCGAGTTATAGCTACATTGAGACGCCTATATCCACCTTCTCTATTAATAGGACCAAAGTTCATATTAAGTTTTCCATCTTTATTATAACCAAAGGTAGTAGATAGAATAATAATATCTTTTTCATCTCCTTGAACTGTTTCAAGATTTTTAATAAAGAAGTTAGAATCATTCTTAAAGAAATTTTCACAACTCTTTTCTTTTGATCTTCTCTTATTTACTAACGATAGTATTAAAGATTGTTGTTTCATGTTAAAGGTTACAATTCCAATAGTTTTACCAGGATTTCTTCTTATGTTAAAAAATAACAAATCAACAACTCTTAAAGCCTCGTTATAGTTATAAGTCTTAATAGCTTCATAAGTACCATTTTCTACATAATCATAGATTAAACCTAAATTATCAGAAATGTTACTAGATGGAATAGTAGTTAAATTATGATAAATAAATTGATTACTAGAATTAATTAGAGATTCATCTTTACTTCTGTAATGCCACTTTAGTGATACTGTAGGTAAAATATTACTAGCTTCATTTAAAACACTCTCTAAGTCTTCATAATCTTCATCTTCGACTTCATTTGCAAAGAAGTTAGTAGGTGGCAGTTGTTCTTTATCTCCTACAACTATTAATTGCTTACCTCTTCCCATAGCCCCGATAGAGTCTACTAGGGTTATCTGACTTGCTTCATCAAAGATTACTGTATCAAATTCAAACTTATTTAAATCAAGGAAACTAGATACAGTTAAAGGGCTCATCATAAATATAGGCTTAAGATTAATAACTAAACTAGAAATACTAGATAATAAATTTCTTACACTCATTAACTTTTTCTTTTTATTTAATTCTTTAGTTAAAGTTGATATTTCAAGATTAGTCCTAGTTAAACTGTTTACATGAGGCCAAGAGGAAGTTACTGTTTCAAGAGTTCTAACACGTGCTACTTCTCTTAGAGATTCTATTAAAGAAGAATACTTATCTATATTATTTACTATAATTTTATTATCAATATCACTTAAGAATTTATTATTATCAATTATATAATTATATAATTTGTAAGATATAGTTTTAATAAATGAATTCTTTAATTTGGAAATATCTATATTCTTATTTAGTAATAATTCCTTAAAAGATACAAATTCCTGTGGGATCTTATTTAATTCCTTAATCACATCTAGATATTTGTATATTTCATCAGTATTTAAAGAAATGTTCTTACTCTTAACAAATAATTCTTCTATTGTTAAACTTGCTATATCAAAATATTTACTAAAAACATTTACATCTTCTTTTATTTCTTCTATCTTTATGCTTAGTAAATTAATACTCTTTTCAAAGTCTCTTGTAGTTCCAAGTTCTTCTATAACCTTAGATTTATCTAATTTAGTATTAGATAAAATATCATTAACTTGTATTAAGTAATCTATTAAATTTTCTAGATACTTAAAGTCTGTCTTTTGACCAAAATAAAATTTAGAGAAACTTGAAGATATAATTGCCTCATTTAAACTATTTTCTTCATACTTTTTGTTTAATTCAAGTAATCTTTCTAAATCTTCTAATATTTCTTCATATGTTAATTTAGTACTCTTTAATGTATAGTCTTCAAATTTACTTAAGTATTTATTAAATCCTATTAAACGTTTTAAAGAACTTGAATATTTAGTCTTTAGAATTTCTATATCACTTGTAGGATCTAAATCCATAAATGACGCTTTATATTTACCTTCAAAGTATTTCTTTTCTTTATTTAAATATTTATAAAATTTATCAATAGATTTAAGTTTTGATTTTTTATTAGGTAAATCCTTAATATTAAAGTCTCTAATACTCAAATTATTATATTTACCAGCTAGATTAAGTAATTTAATTGATTCATCTAAATCACAAATATATGTTGGTTTAAACAGGTATGTATTTAAACTATTAATCTCAGTTAACAATCTATTTAAATCATTACTTAATTTAAAAGATATATTATGTAATTCTTTAACACTTGTTTTATTTATCTTTGTATCTTTAAATCCTTTAAATGAAGAATGAGAAAAATCTTCAGATAAATCATCCATTTTAATCTTAATTATGTCTAATAAATCAAGCGTGTTTAAATATTTATTTTCTTTTACTTTAGTAATATTTTCAATTTCATAATCAAGCATATCGCCATCTAGTAACATATTTTCAGCTATTTCTAAAGCACTCATATTAAGAAGTGTTTTGTTTTTAAGCTCATAATCTAAATCTTTAAAGAAATCTTCTAGTGTATATGTTTTATCTATTACATCTAATCCTTTACTAGATAATTTAATAACTCCATCTTTAATCATTTCTATATTTGAATAAATAGATTTAACTACTTCTTGTTTACTAGATTTAGTTGAATAAAGACATAATGCAAGACTGTCTAGATTGCATTTAGCAAGATTTGATCTTACAACATCTAACGCTTCAGCTTTTTCACATACAAATAGTACTTTCTTTTTATTTAGTATTAAGCTAGATAGCATATTAGTAATAGTTTGACTTTTACCAGTACCAGGAGGTCCTTGAAGAACAAATGATTTACCCTCTAAGGCTAGTTCAATAGCCTTTTCCTGACTAGAATCGCTAGATAAAACTAAGGCTTTCTCTTTAGTTGAAACTGTGCCATCAAGCTTAATATCGAGATTATTTTCTTCGCCTAGAAAGGCTTTAATGATATCATTAGAAAGCAGTTTATCTTCATTTTCTTCTAAATCTTTAAACATCATTATTTTAGAAAATGAGAATATACCAAGGGCTATACGTTCTTCAAATTTAAAGTTAACCTTAGCTAAAAGATCTTTAACTCTTTCAATATAAGCATAGAATTCTTCGTTTTCCTTAGGTGAGATATCTAATTTATATTCAGCCTTTAGAAAATAAGCTAGATTTTGATTAATTAAATAATCATCATCAAGAGCCTCAATATAATATTTATCATTTAATTTCTTTGAATAAATCTTAACTGGAATTAAGCATAGTGGTGCTTCATAGTATTCCCTCTTATCTTTATAGCAAACAATACCAAAAGCCATATATAAACTCTTTTGACCTGTTTCTTCTAAAATTAATTTATCTTTTCTTTCAAGTAAAGATAAAACAGATCTAGTTTTAGAATATATTGTTTCACTATATAAATAATTAACATTCTTCTTTTTTTCAAATCTTGTCTTAATTTCCTCAATCTCTTCTTTAGTGTATCTAATCTTTCTTTCTGTCATTACTCCTAGAGCATCTGTAACTGAATGCTCAACATCATACTCGTCCTTAACCTCATCGAAGTCAGACACATTTATAGATTCATCTAAATTAGTAAAAAGTTTAGCAACCTCAAAAGGTTTCATTGATGTGAAATCATAAAAAAAGGTTTCAAAATCATCTTGAAAAAATTCAAGATTACTTGAAATTCTATGAGCATAATTCATAAGTGAATTACGCTTACCTAAATCAAGTAATCTCCTCTTTAATACATTATATTTCTTGTTCATTCCCTAACCACACTCTCAAATCTAGCATTAATTAACTTAACTAAATCGCAAGGATTCAATTTAACTTGAGTTCCTCTTTTTCCTCCAGATATAATAATATAATCCTTATCTTTAGCCTTTAAGTCAACAATTGTCTTATATAATTTCTTCATCCCAATAGGTGATGTACCGCCTCTTAAATAACCACCAGTAACCTTCATGATATCCGCTACATGAATTAGTTCCATACTCTTTTCTCCAAAGGCTTTAGCACATTTCTTTAAATCAAGTTCATCTAAGATATTAATTACAAGTACATAATAATTCTTACTTGATCCAATACATACAAGTGTCTTATAAACATCATCTTTATTCTCACCAATACTCTCGGCTACATGAATACCATCTAAATTATTTAAATCAACTTCATAATAGTAAGGAGTGTAATTAATCTTCTTACTATCAAGTATACGCATTACATTAGTTTTTTCTTCTTTCATTGTCTTAAATCCTCGATTTCGTCCATTGTTAATAGTCTATATTCCCCAGGAGCTAAAGTCTCATCAAGTTTTAGATTTTTAAATTCTATTCTCTTTAAATATTCAACATGCATATTTAATTTTTCAAACATCTTCTTAACCTGGTGATACTTTCCTTCATGAATAGTAATATAGGCCTCATTATCAGATATTTGTTCTAGTTTTCCACTTTTAGCAACATAATCATCTATTTCAAGTCCCTTTTCAACTGCTTCTATATATTCTTCCTTAAATTCACCACTAAATTTAACATAGTATTTCTTATCTACGTGTTTACTTGGAACTAGTAAGTTATGAGCTAAAATACCATCATTAGAGATAATAAGTAATCCTTCAGTATCAATATCAAGGCGTCCTACTGGAAAGACCTCCATCTTTCTATATTCAGGCATTAGATCAATTACAGTTGTAAGTTTAGGATCAAAGGTAGCACTTACAACACCATCTGGTTTATTAAGCATAATGTAGATAAATTTTTCGTACCTTATCTTCTCGCCTAAAACTTCGATTTCATCCTTTTCAGTATCAACCTTAAGATCAGCGCTTTTAACTACTTCTCCATTAATCTTAACTGCTTTTTCTTTAATAAGTTTCTTTACTTCTTTTCTTGTTCCATAATTTAAATGTGAAAGTATCTTATCTAGTCTTTCCATGTGACTACCACCTTAATAAAAAATATTTACCTCTATTATAACAAAAATAAGCCTACAAAGTAGACTTATTTATTAAATATTATTTTAATTCATGTGTTTTTTCTTTAGCAAGTGATATATCCTTATCAACGTTTGGAATATCATTTACTTTTTCTTCAACAACAATATTTACCTTTGAACTATCTTTATATGCTTTTTCAAATCCAGAAAGTTCATTTTCTAATTTTTTACTATCTTGATATAATTTATTATAGTCATAAGTTACATCTTGATAAGTTATACTTGTTTTAGTATTCTTGAAGAATTTCTCACAATCTTCAACTGGTAAATTAATCTTTTCAGAGATTTGATTAACTAGTTCTGTTCTAGCGTTCTTAAATCTTGCAACATTACCAAAGTTAAATACTCTTCTAAAAATATTATATGATTTATAAACTTTTTCTAAAGCTGTAACATATTCTCTAGCATTAAGTAAGATATTAACCTTATTTAAAGTATCAACCTTAACATTAGGGTTAATCTCATAATCTGAACAAGCCTCTAGAGCTCCATTTTTGCAAATTACTGCTAGATCATCTTTTTCCTTTTGACTATATCCTTTGATCATCGCAAGGTGGTTCTTTTCATGGAACTTAGGATCTATTTCAATTTCACATTTAGGTCCGAAATGTTTCTTAACAACATTTTCAATTTCTTTTTCACTTGCATAAGCAAACTTAGGGACGTTGAAAGCATCTTGTTTTAATGTGTTATCTAACATTACTTTACATGTACCATTAAAGTATTCATCAAAGTTTACAAGTGTTTCTTTAAGGGAAGAACTTCCATCCTTACTGAAAGAGTTTAAACTATTCTTATCTGATACCTTTTCTAAATACATATCTAGATATTCTAAATATTTAGCCTTATATTGGCTTTCATCAAATTCAAATCCATCATAAGCTTCCATCATATCTAGTTCACCAATTTGAAATAAAGCATTGTAATCATTTACATCAACAGCAATATTATATTGGTTACATAATTTAGCTTGAAGTAATACAAGTTTCTCTTTTTCTTTTTGTTTAGAAATACTTAGGTTTTGGTAAGCTTTTAATGTATCTGATACTTTTGTAATATGTTCTGTCTTATCAACGCTTACATAAATACCATCATTTTTTAAATCATCTTCGTATGTTCCTAGATTTGCAATAATATTATCATCTAGTTCACCTAAAAGTCTTCTATAGTTTTGATCCTCTCTAAACTTTGGCATTAGTTTTACTGAACCATCATCTAATGTTACTTCTTCAAAGCTTGATAGAGCAGCAATTAATTTATCTTTATATAATCCATATTCATTAACTTCATTTTCCATAATATCTTATCTCCTTTTTTGTTTTTTGTAATTATAGTATACCAAAAAAATAAAAATAGATGTGAAAAAATTGTGAATTTAAAAAGCTTTTAAAGTAAACCTCTAAAAGCTTATAATTACTAAAATATTAATCCTTTATCTAAATCTTCAATTACAGAACCTATCACATATTCACCATCTTGTGATTCTATCTTAACTTTTACTCTATGTCTTAAAAGTGATAAGTCACATGGAAGTAATACTTTTAAATAATTAGATGAATGTCCAATAACATAATCATCCATATATTTAGTTTCAACTATAACTTCCTCTATAGAACCAATAAATTTCTTTGAATAGTCCATCCATAATTCTTTAGATAAATTAATTAGTCTCTTAACTCTATCTTTCTTAACATTACCATCTACTTGGTTAGGCATAGTAGCTGCAGGTGTTCCTTCTCTTTTTGAATAAGGGAAAACATGAAGTTCTGAGAATCCTACCTTCTTAATAAAGTTATAACAATCCATGAAATCTTCTTCAGTTTCACATGGGAATCCTACTATTACATCTGTTGTAAGACTAATATTAGGACGAGCCTCTCTAATTTTATTTACTCTATCTAAAAATTTAGCAGTATCGTAGTGTCTATTCATAAGTTTTAAGATTTTATCACTTCCAGCTTGAAGTGGCAGATGGATATGGTCTGCAATCTTATCACTTCTTCTCATGATATCAATAATATCATCATTAACTTCATTAATTTCGATAGAAGAGATTCTAATTCTAGAAAGCCCTGGCACTTCTATCATATCACTAATTAAGTCCTTTAAATGATATTCAGGTCCATCTGAATAAGCACCGATATGAATACCTGAAAGTACAATTTCAGTATAACCTAATTTTATTACTTCAGCTTCTTCTTTTAATACGAGTCCATGACGTTTAGATCTAACTGGTCCTCTTGCATAAGGTATTATGCAATAAGAACAGAAATTAGAACAACCATCTTCTATTTTAAGGAAAGCTCTAGCATGGTCAAATTCAGTAACCTCAAGATTTTCATAATCTTTTTGGCTTCTCTCTTTTAAAATCAAATCAACACGCTCTCTATTTTTTTCTTTAACCATCTTATCAATTAGTTCAACACTTGCTTTCTTATTACCAGTACCAATTAAAATATCAGCTTCAAGTAAACCTCTAGCCTCTTCAGCATGGCTTTGAGTGTAACATCCCATTGCACATACAACCGCATTAGGATTTAATCCTCTAGCATGTCTTATCATCTTTCTTGATTTAGCGTCAGCTTGATTTGTTACTGAACAAGTATTGATAATATAAGCATCAGCTACCTCGTCACCTTCAGCAATCTCGTAACCTAATTTCTTAAATTCATCAGCTAAGGCATTTGATTCATAAATATTAACTTTACAACCTAAGGTTATAAAACCAATTTTACTCATTATTTCAACTCACTTTCATAACTTATACTAGATAATGCATAAAAGCTTGCAGTCTCAGTTCTAAGTATTCTAGGTCCAAGACCTGCGCAAACAAATCCTATAGATTTTAAATAAGCAACTTCACTCTCATCTACTCCGCCTTCAGGTCCAATAAGAATAGCTACTTTAGCACCATCTTTTAAAGATTTTATAGTAGTTTTAAAAATAGAGGCTTCTCCTTCTTTAGCACTTTCTTCAAAGGCTAAGATTAAAGCATCATATCCCGAAAAATCAATCTTCTTTAAATCAATAATTCCGCCAAACTTACCCATACGAATTCTATGGCTTTGTTCACTAGCTTCTTTCATAATCTTATTATAACGAGCACATTTATTATCTAGTTTTTTAGGATCTATTTTAACTATTGATCTTTTCATGTTTACAGCAAAAACTTTATTTACCCCAAGTTCTGTTGAGTGTTTACATATGTCATCTAATTTATCACCTTTAGGATAACCTTGATAAATATCAATGAAAAAAGGTAATTCAGTATTTTTATGAATTACCTCATCCTTAGATATTTTAACATATGTTTTGTTAATCTCACAAATAGAGGCAAGGTACATACTCTTTTCATCTGAGACAATGATTTGACTTCCTACCTTATAACGCATTACATTTGAAATATGAAATACGTCGTCTCCTGTAATCATGTTGTTTTCTAAATCACTTTGACTAACAAAATATTGTTGCATATAAACACCTATTTATTATTGTCGTGATTCTTCTTAAGTATAATACTAACAACAAGTAAGCAAACACTAATTGCAAGTAATCCTAGATTTTGAGAATTGTAGTAGAATAAAGCTACAAAGAAGTTAACTGTACTTCCGCTTGATGAAGCTTCTCCTGTTACTAGATAGAAAATTGAGAAGATAGTTGCAATTAAAGTTAAAACTGTAAATACCCATGCACATACATATACTGTAGATAAAATTTTATTACCTTCATGAGAATGAGCATTAACAAGTTTTTCATAAGTAGCTTCATCAACATTGTCAAGTTCAACTACGTCATAAGCATAGATTGTCTTTGAACCAGTCTTAGATTCTTCAGTTAAAGGTAAGATATAGAATAAAGTTCCATCACTTACTCTTTCATATAAAACATGATCCTTATACTTCTTAGCATATTCTAACTTTTTTAATTGATTGAAGTTAATTTCTTCTGGTTTTAGTTTATTTTGATAGAATAAACCCATTGCAATAAGCTTCTTAGCCTTTACAACTTTTAATCTTGCTTCATCAGCAAATAATAATTTTTGATATTCCTTAGGTTCAGCGTTAACGCTTTCTTCAATAGCTTCAGAATTTGTAATATTAAGACTAACTAGTTCGTCGTCTTCTTCTTTTTTTAATGTTTCTGCCATAAAAAAACTCCTTTTCGTAATTTAGAAAAATTATAACACGAAAATATTTTATTTTAAAGTACTACACTTAAGAAAAAGGCATAGATTTCTCTACGCCTTTCATCTTATTTCTTATTAAATAAATCCTTAAACTTCTCCCATGGAGATTTCTTTGATTGTTTCTTATAAGATTCATCAAATTTTTTAAGTAATTCTTCTTGTTCGCTAGTTAAATTAGTTGGAGTTTCAATCTTAACAATGATATATTGATCTCCTCTTGAATTAGACTTAGGATCCTTAACACCCTTACCACGAAGACGAAGTTTAGTACCTGATTGAATACCCTTAGGAATCTTTACTTGGACAGTTTCATTAATTGTAGGAACATCTAGAGTTGTACCTAAACAAGCCTCAGCAAATGAGATAGGAGCGTCCATTTCAATATCATTACCATTTCTTCTAAATACCTTATGTGGTTCAACATTAAATGTAATATATAAGTCTCCAGCAGGTGCACCATTGTCACCAGCCATACCCTTACCTTCTACACGTAAAGTCATTCCATCATCAATACCTTCTGGAATTGTAATAGTTATATCCTTAGCCTTACGAACTTTACCAGCTCCGCTGCATTCAGGACATACCTTATCGATTTGTTTACCTCTGCCTTTACATTTAGGACATACTGTTTGAGTTCTTGCAACACCGAACATTGTTCTTTGTTGTACAAATACATATCCTGTACCATTACACTGTGAACATGTATGAATATCATTTGCAGAATAAGCACCGCTTCCACCGCAACGAGTACAAGTTTCATCAGTATTTACTCTAATTACCTTCTTACATCCGTGAACAGCTTCATCAAATGTAATCTTCATACTCTTCTCTAAATCTCTACCCTTTTGAGCTCTTTGAGAACCTGAGCGAGAACTACCTCCACCAAAGAAGCTAGAGAAAATGTCTTCAAATCCGCCAAATCCAGAGAATCCTTCACCAAATGGGTTTCCACCGGCACCGCCAAATCCTTGAGTAGGGTCGTTAAATCCGTATTGGTCATAACGAGCTCTCTTATCTTTATCAGATAAAACACCATAAGCCTCATTGATTTCAGCAAACTTAGTTTCAGCATCTGGCTCTTTATTAACGTCTGGGTGATATTGACGTGCTAATTTTCTATATGCTTTTTTAATTTCATCGTCTGATGCACTCTTAGATACACCAAGGACATCATAATAATCTCTTTTTTCAGCCATATGAACACCTCTTTTATACATCAAAAACTAGAGGGACAAAGCCCTCTAATTTTATTTAATTATTGGACATCTGAGAAGTCAGCGTCAACTACATTATCATCTTTCTTATCGCTTGATTCGCTTGAACCATTTGAATTATTGTTGTTACCTTGATTATTTTGAGCATTTTGTTGGTAAACTCTAGTAGCTAAATCTTGAGCAGCTTTTTGTAAAGTTTCCTTCTTGCTCTTCATTGCAGAAATATCATGTGCATCGATTGACTTTTGAAGATCATCGCATAGAGAAGTGATATTCTTCTTTTCATCATCAGTAACACCTTTTAATTCATCTAAGCTCTTCTTAACTTGGAAGATTAAGTTGTTGCATTCATTAACTGTGTCAGCTTCATCCTTACGCTTCTTGTCAGCTTCAGCATTTTCTTGAGCTTCACGAACCATACGGTTGATTTCTTCTTCAGATAATGAACCATTGTTTTGAATAGTAATCTTTTGTTCCTTACCAGTACCTAAATCCTTAGCTGATACGTGAACGATACCGTTTGAGTCAATGTCAAACTTAACTTCGATTTGAGGAACTCCTCTTGGAGCTGGTGCAATACCATCAAGTTGGAATTGACCTAAACTCTTGTTGTCAGCAGCCATTGGTCTTTCACCTTGTAAAACATGAATATCTACAGCTGGTTGGTTGTCAGCAGCAGTTGAGAAAATTTGGCTCTTAGAACATGGAATAGTTGTATTTCTATCGATTAACTTAGTGAATACTCCTCCCATAGTTTCAATACCTAGTGAAAGTGGAGTAACGTCAAGTAATAATACGTCCTTAACAGTACCTGTTAATACACCGGCTTGAATAGCAGCACCCATAGCTACAGCTTCATCTGGGTTAACTGACTTATTAGGTTCCTTACCTAATTCTTTTCTTACTAAGTCTTGAACAGCAGGAATACGAGTAGATCCACCTACAAGTAATACTTGATCAATATCGTTAGTAGTTAATTTAGCATCTGATAATGCTCTCTTAACTGGACCTAAGCAACGTTCAACAAGATCACGAGTTAAGCTATTGAATATATCACGAGTTAAAGTCTTTTGAATATGAAGAGGACCAGCAGCACCCATAGAAATGAATGGAAGAGAAATTGTTGTGCTAGTTTGGCTAGATAATTCCTTCTTAGCTTGTTCAGAAGCATCTTTTAATCTTTGCTTAGCCATATTGTCCTTTAATAGGTCAATACCATTTTCTTTCTTGAAGTCGTCAGCAAGCCATTGCATAATTGCATGGTCGAAATCGTCTCCACCAAGAACTGTGTCACCAGCTGTTGATAATACTTCGAATGTACCGTCAGCAAGGCTTAAGATAGATACGTCGAATGTACCACCACCAAGGTCAAATACTAGAACAGTTTGTTCCTTGTCAGTCTTGTCAATACCATATGCAAGTGATGAAGCAGTAGGTTCATTGATAATACGAATTACATCAAGACCTGCAATCTTACCTGCATCCTTAGTAGCTTGTCTTTGAGCATCGTTAAAGTAAGCTGGAACTGTAATAACAGCCTTGTCTACCTTTTCACCTAGATAGTCTTCAGCAGACTTTTTTAAGTTTTGAAGGATCATAGCTGAAATTTCTTGTGGAGTATACTTCTTACCTTCAATTTCAACTGTATATCCAACTTCACCCATGTGACGCTTAATAGAATATACTGTGTTAGGGTTAGTTACCATTTGACGCTTAGCAGCATCACCAACGATAATTTCACCATTTTTAAACGCTACAACTGATGGAGTAGTTCTTCCACCTTCAGCGTTAGGGATAACCTTAGATTGTCCGTTTTCCATAACAGCTACACAGCTGTTTGTTGTACCTAAATCAATACCAATAACTTTTGCCATAATATCATATCTCCTTTATTTTATTCTGATACCTTAACCATTGCTGGTCTTAGTAAATGGTCTTTATACATATAGCCTGTTTGTAATACTTCGATTACTTTATTAGGCTCGACACCGTCTTTTTTCTCTTTTGACATAGCTTGCATATACTTAGAATCAAATTCTTTGCCTAAAGCTTCGATTTCTTTTAATCCATCTTTCTTTAGAGCATCAAGTAATTGCTCACTA
This sequence comes from uncultured Eubacteriales bacterium, assembly GCA_963605425.1. GTDB lineage: Bacteria > Bacillota_I > Bacilli_A > Acholeplasmatales > Anaeroplasmataceae > JAEELC01. The sequence goes on along the minus strand of CAVCUQ010000017.1, from coordinate 2,431 downwards.
ATCATCTTAAATCCAAACAAGAAGTTTTGAACTTCAGGAGTTGGATTTTGTGTGCAGTTGATAACCTTTAGAAGCATATCAACTGGTGAGACTAAATCTGAAACTAGATTTTGAGAAGCATATTTTCTATCTTCTTTAGATTGTTCAAATAGTCTCTTTCTAATATTGTCTAAATCAGCTCTAGCAGCTAAATAGCTTTCAGCGTCCGCTTGTGCCTTATCTTCAAGTTCTTTAACTTTCGCTTTAAGTTTTTCTATTTCAACTTCTTCAGCTGATTTCTTTACTTTCTTTTCTTCTTTTTTATGTTTATGTTTTTCATGTGATTCAGCTTCTTCACTTGCTTTATTTTCTGATGCCTTTTGTTCTTCAACTTGAGGTTCATTAGTTTCAGCAGGTTCTAAAGCTTCTTCTTTAACTTCTTTCTCAGTATTTTCCACCATTATCACTTACTCCTTTTTTATACAGTTTTCCTATTCCGCTAGCAGCGTACTCTATCAAAGGGAAAACCTTAGAATAATTCATACGGATAGGTCCTATTACACATAAGACACCATATTCATTAACATCCATTAGATAAGGCATAGTAACTATAGAACAATTCTTTAAGTTCTTGTCTAAGTTATCACTACCAACTCTAACAGTAAGTCCTCCACCAGATTGTCTTAAGATAGATTTAATTGAACCTTCATCAATCATCTTTACAAGTGATTCTAAAGCTTCATGATTTTTAAATTCAGGTTGATTAAATATCTTAGTTAATCCACATTGATAGAATTCTGATTCTTCAAATCTAGAGAAAGCCTTTATTAAGAAGTTTAATATATCATCCCTAAAATCAACCATCTTTCTGATTCTAGGCTTCTTAGCTTCCTTAGTTAATACTTCATTAATCTCAAGAATTGATTTATCATACATTGCATTATCAAACATATCAATTAATCTAAGTAAGTCATCAGTTCGATATCCACTTGGAACTTTGATAGTTTGAGATTGAACCTTACCACCACTTGTAACAATTAATAACACACAATTGTTATCATCAAGTGGTACTATTTCCATCTTCTTAACAGTTTGATAATTAGCACTAGATCCTAAGATAGCACTTATATATCCAGAATAAAGACTAGTTACATTAACTATTTCTTTAATCTTTTCTTCAAGTTCTCTATAAGGATCATTGATAATATCATCAATTATTGGGAATACTTTTACAGTCTCTTCATCACGAGTTATTAAATTATCTACATAAAATTTAAAACCTTGTTCTGAAGGAATTCTTCCTGATGATGTATGAGTCTTTTCTAAGAATCCATGTTCTTCTAGTTCTTGCATATCATATCTGATAGTAGCACTTGAACATTGAAGATTTGGATTTTGTGTTAAAGTCTTAGAACCAACAGGTTCGTTTGTTCTAATATATTCTTCAACAATAGCTTTAAGTATTAGCTTTTGTCTATTAGTTAACACTCACATCACCTCATTTAGCACTTTATCTTTCTAAGTGCAAACTCATTATATTATTTTTAATTTGCACTGTCAAGCCTTTAGTGCCAAAAGTTTAAAATAAATAAAAAGGTTAACTTTTACATTAACCTTAATATGAATATGATAGTATCGGCGCGGCGGGCTTCAACACCACTTCGTGGTACTGAACCCACGCCGATTTTAATAAGCATTATCTATAAATAAATTTAGAAAATACTAATACATTCGCGAGTTATTTTACTTCAACAATTGTTTTAGCATAACACAATTTTAGAGGGTACTAATACGGAAGTCTACTCGTGCGTGTCGTAAAATTTGTTTTAGCATAACACAATTTTAGAGGGTACTAATACCCAATAGGGCTTACACTTTCTACTTTAGGTGTTTTAGCATAACACAATTTTAGAGGGTACTAATACCATAAACAATGAAACCTTCTACATTTGCAAGTTTTAGCATAACACAATTTTAGAGGGTACTAATACGATAATATAATTCTACATATAGTTTAGATCGTTTTAGCATAACACAATTTTAGAGGGTACTAATACTACAATCTACCTATAACCTATGTAAATTTTGTTTTAGCATAACACAATTTTAGAGGGTACTAATACTCTATCGCCTAAAGTACGTATCCAATGTATGTTTTAGCATAACACAATTTTAGAGGGTACTAATACACAAGCAAGGTACAACACCTAGAGTTTATGGTTTTAGCATAACACAATTTTAGAGGGTACTAATACACTATCTTTTTTTATGCAGCGAATTTAAAGTTTTAGCATAACACAATTTTAGAGGGTACTAATACTCTAGAACCTCCTCGTCAATTACTTGAACGGTTTTAGCATAACACAATTTTAGAGGGTACTAATACTTTATTCGGATTATTGGTACTTGTTAGAGTGTTTTAGCATAACACAATTTTAGAGGGTACTAATAC
>CAVCUQ010000016.1:0-32190 GCA_963605425.1 uncultured Eubacteriales bacterium | reverse complement strand
AAATCTTTAACCATTTAGCATGTTGGCTTACCATTGAGTCTACAATACGCATAAACGCTTCATATGATGCGAAGAATCCATGACGACCTGTTAATAGGTATCCTTCAAGCATACCTTCACATTGATGTTCTGAAAGCATAGAATCCATTACTCTACCACTAAATGCTAGATGATCATCATTTTCAAGTAATTTTGAATCCCACATTCTATCAGTAACTTCAAATACTGCATTTAATCTATTAGATGCTGTTTCATCTGGTCCAAATACTCTAAAGTTATCTGGGTTCATCTTTACAACATCTCTAATATAAGCCCCAAGATTAGTCATATCTTGACTTTCTTTAGCGCCATGAGCTTCGATATTATAAGCATAGTCTCTAAAGTCTGGTAATCTTAAATCCTTTAATAATTTACCACCATTAGTATGTAAATTTGCAGAAATTCTGTGTCCATAACGAGGAGCTAAAGCCTTAAGTTCAGGAATTAATTTACCATCTTCAGTAAACAATTCTTCAGGATGATAGCTCTTTAGCCATTCTTCAAGTAATCCAACATGTTCACTCTTTGACATATCAATAGGTACTTGGTGAGCTCTCCAGTAACCTTCAACTTGTTTTCCATCAACAAATTTAGGTCCTGTCCAACCCTTTGGAGTACGTAAGACAATCATAGGCCAAACTTTTGGTGATAAATCACCTTTAACTCTAGCATCCTTTTGATTCTTTTTAATAAGCTTATAAGCCTTTTCTAGAGCTGCAGCCATCTTTTGATGCATTACAAAAGGTTCATCACCTTCAACAAAGATAGGCTCATAACCTAAACCCTCAAAGTAAGCCTCAAGTTGTTTGTGAGGAATACGTGATAAAATAGTAGGGTTTGCAATCTTATAACCATTCAAGTGTAAAATGGGTAATACTGCACCATCAGTAACAGGGTTAATAAACTTATAACCTTGCCAACCTGTAGCTGCTGGTCCTGTTTCAGCTTCACCATCACCAACTACACAACATGTAATAAGATCAGGATTATCAAGAACACTACCAAATGAGTGAGAAAGTGAATAACCAAGTTCTCCACCTTCATGAATTGAACCTGGAGTTTCAGGTGCTACGTGTGATGAAATTCCACCAGGGAATGAGAATTGCTTAAATAATTTCTTCATTCCTTCTTCATCTTCAGAAATATTTGGGTAAACCTCAGAGTAAGTACCTTCAAGGTATGCATTAGCTACAAAGAAGTTACCACCATGTCCTGGTCCTGAGATATAAATCATTTCTTGATCATACTTCTTTATAATTCTATTTAAATGACAATAAATAAAGTTTTGACCAGGAACTGTACCCCAGTGTCCTACAATTTTCTTTTTTACATCTTCTCTTGTTAATGGTCTTTTTAAAAGAGGATTATCAAGAAGATATAATTGTGCAGCAGATAGATAGTTAGCTGCTGACCAATACTTGTTAATAAGTACTAGTTCTTCATCTGTTAAAGGTCCTTTAACATTCTTTTCCATAAATCTTTCCTCCTTCTAAATTACTATTTAGACATTATTGTAATTTTTCTAAAATTTTTGCAGTTCTTTCGTTTCCTATCATAACTAAATCAGAGAATAGTTTTAATCCCTCTTCTTGAGTGAATCTAGGTTCCTTGTTTGCATATAATGTATTAATATCGTTATTGATAAAAATAACTTTTTCCTCACCTGAATTGCCAGTATTTCTTCTTACATGACCATCTTGCATAGAAAGCACAGCATTAACTTCTTCATTACCTACAGTTAAAATATTGTTTAATCTAACTGAAAGCTCGCTAGTTTTTGCATTAAATACATTATTTGCATTAAATACATTGCTAAACTTTTCAAATGCTTCATCGCTATATGATACAAATGCAACATTGTTATAAGATACTCTGTCATACTTTGTAGTAATTAAAGAACCAATCTTATCTTGAATTCCCTTTACACTATTTAAGAAGTTTTCAACAGTATCATCTTCACTTGTATAACCATATTGAGTGTCAATTCTTGAAGAACGAATAACAACAGCCTCATTTTGCTTAATAAAGATATAGAAAGGAGCTTGAAGACCATTAGGTAAGTTTTCAACTTGTTGTCTTACTTCAAATCCTTTTAAAGCTTCCTTAACTGCATCAATATTGTTAACTAATGCACTAAAGTTACCAAATGCAATATAATTTCCTTGGGCGTTAATAATTTTCATGTTTAAATTTCCTCGTTTCTAAAATTTTAACCTATTTAGTTTTAATACATTTTTAATTATATCATATTTATAATATTAAAAAAGCGCTTTCTTTAATATTTTCAATAATTTTAATATGTGATTTTTAAGAATTAGTTATTTTTATTTTCAATAAATTATATTTTCTTGATTTTTCACATAAATTTCACATAAAGGGAAGTATATATTAGTACACTCCCCTTATAATATTATTTTTTAAGTAATTCTTTCTTTAAATCTTCATATCCTGGTTTATCTAAAAGTGCAAACATATTCTTCTTATATTCTTCAACACCAGGTTGATTAAATGGATTTACACCTAAAGTATAAGCTGAAAGAGCACAAGCAAACTCAAAATAATAAACTAGAGATCCAAATGAATATTCAGATATATCTTTAATATTAAGTCTAATATTTGGAGTACCACCATTAGTATGAGCGATACTTGTACCTTCCATTGCCTTTTTATTTACATAATCCATAGTTTTTCCTGCAAGGAAGTTTAATCCATCTAGATTATCATTATCAAATGGAATTTCTAAATCAATTTCAGGAGTTTCAACATTAAGTACAGTTTCAAAGAAATGTCTCTTACCATTTTGAATCATTTGACCTAGAGAATGTAAATCTGTTGAGAATGAAACACTTGAAGGATAAATACCCTTTAAATCTTTACCTTCTGATTCACCAAATAATTGTTTCCACCATTCTGCAAAATAATTTAATCTAGGTTCATAATTTACTAAAAGTTCAATATCATATCCTTTTTTATAAAGAATATTTCTAATAGCTGCATATATAACAGCCTCGTTTTTAGCATCTTTCTTAAAGCAAATCTCTCTAGTATCGCTAGCGCCTTGCATAATCTTATCAATATCAATACCAGCACAAGCAATAGGAAGTAAACCTACAGCAGACAATACTGAGAAACGACCACCTACATCATCAGGAACAATAAATGTTTCATATCCTTCATTAGTAGCTAATGTCTTTAAAGCACCTTTTGCTTTATCAGTAGTTGCAAATATTCTCTTTCTTGCTTGTTCTTTACCATATCTAGAAACTAAATCTTTTTGAAGTACTCTAAATGCAATCGCAGGTTCAGTTGTTGTACCAGATTTAGATATAACATTGATTGAATAATCTTTATACTTTAAATATTCTCTAAGTTCTTGTAAATATGTAGAAGATATTTGATTACCTACAAAGATAACTTCAAATTCTTCGTTATTAAAATATTTCTTAAATAATTCTACACAGCACTTAGCACCTAGATAAGATCCACCAATACCAATAGAAACTAATACTGTAGAGTTTGATCTAATTTTCTTACTAGCTTCCTTAATTCTTTCAAATTCAGCCTTATCGTAGTTTGCAGGTAAGTCTAGCCAACCTAAGAAATCATTACCTAGACCATCTCTGTTCATTAATGTATCAAAACTATCTAAAACACTATTTGTTGATTCTTCAAATTCTTTTTCTGATACAAAATTAAATATATTATCATATTCTAATTTTAAATTTTTCATAAATACTCCTTATTTATTAATACATAAAATATAAATCAAAGCACCTAAGGCTCCAACTAGGAATCCAACAATTATACCCCAAAACACTTCTTTAGGTTTATGTCCTAATAGAACCTTTAATTCTTTATTATATCCTACACTATCTTTTAATTCTTTTGGTTCATTTTCCATGATTTTATTAAGCATTTGAGCATGTTTCCCAGCTTCATATCTAACGCCCATCGCATCATATATTACAACTGAGGCTACAGCTAGGGCTATTGCAAAATCATACCCAATACCTTTTTCATACCAAGCCTCTAGAATACCAAGACTTGTTACAAGAGAAATCATTGTAGCTGAGTGACTAGATGGCATACCACCAGTAGACCAAAAATAGCCACCACAAAATCTTTTTTCTTTTAAAGAATTATAAACAACTTTAGCCGCTTGAGCTGCACCCATAGCTGTAAATGCACAAATTATGATGCATAAAACCCTAAAAGTTGTTTGATTTGTAATTTCAAATATCATTACTTAACTTGCTCCACACCGATAACAGATGGAACAGCATCGATAAGCATAGCCTCAATACCTTCCTTAATATCTATATCAATCATACCACAGTCAGCACAAGCACCAATAATTTTTAGATAGACAATACCATCTTTAAACTCAACAAACTCTATATCTCCGCCTTCTGCGTTCATATAAGGTCTGCATTTATCAAGTACTTCTTTAATTGCGTATATTTCATCATTAATATCCATAATATCACCTTAATTCTTATTTGAATATGAAGAATAACTATTAGTAAAGACCTTAGTTTGAGATTTATTATCAAAATTCTTAGGTGTAAATTGTTTTTGCTTGTTGTTCTTCTTTTTTTCTTGTTTTTTATCTTGTTCAATTTCTTTAACTAAATCACTAGGCAAAGGATACAAACTAATCCCTGAATATTTAATTGCATCAAAATAGATATGAGGTTCTTCTTTTGTGCTTGTTTCAAGAACTAAAGAGTCTTTATCAAAGTTTTCGCACTCCATAGTTTCAATCTCGCCTAAAGGTTTTGTAATATCTATAGTTTCCTCATCTAGTTTATGAGCATTATAATATGCCTCATCTACTCTTTTTAAAATAGTATAAGGACATAAGAAATTACAAGACTCAACGACATAATCCATAATTAAGGTATCATTTTCAAAACCCTTAATGCGCATTTTAGAATCAGCTATATCAATTACTAAGTATTCATATTTATCATATATTTCTTCAATATAATGTTCTTCAAATAAAGTTTCATTATATGCATCACGCACATTTTTTAAAACTTCAAAGAATCCAATCTTATTTTTAATTACCATACAATCACCTAATATTAATTAGACTCAATTAAAAGAGTAGCCTCACAAGATATACCTTCTTCTCTTCCAATATATCCTATTTTTTCACCAGTAGTAGCCTTAATAGAAACATTATCAATACTAGTATTAAGTATGCTAGCCACATTCTTTCTAATTTCTTCTCTAATTGGATTAATTTTAACCTTTTCCGCAAATATCATTACATCAAGATTAAGCAAATGATATCCCCTATCAAGAACCATTTTATAACATTCCTTAAGGATAACCTTAGAATCCATATTTAAGGTGTGAGCAGCTGTATCCGGGAAGAATGTTCCAAGATCTCCTAAGGCAAGACTTCCAAGGAATGCATTAGCTATCGCATGAAGCACTACATCCGCGTCACTATGTCCGGCTAGACCTTTAGGGTATTCAATTTTAATTCCTCCAAGAATTAAATCTCTTCCCTCTTCAAATCTATGAGTATCATATGCATTTCCGATACGAATCATTTCACTTCACCCCTTAAAATAAGTTCCACCATTTTTAAATCGAATTTAGTAGTAACCTTAAAGTTATAATCATTTCCTAATATTTTTTCTATTTTTACATCAAAATCCTTAAGACCAGATATATCATCAGTTGTTGAATATTTATTACCATTTCTAAATAAATCTGTTTTGCCACCTTGAGGAGTTTGAACAACAACTAAATTATTTCTGTCTAAAGTAATATCATCTATAGTTCTTATTGTATCCTTTAGCGGAGTACATACATAATAAGCATCACTATTTGATTCTAAACACTTTTCTATTATAGTATCATCCACTAAAACTCTAGCTCCATCATGAATTAATACTCTATCAGTCTTAATTAGATTTAAAGCATTTTGAACTGACTCATTTCGAGTTTTTCCCCCAAGTATAACCTTTACATTAGAAGGCACTTCTTCTTTAACAGTTTCATAATCTTGTTTACTAGTTACAAGTATAATATCTAAATCATACTTTAGAAATCTATCTAGTACATATTGATATAATCTTTTTCCATCTATCTTATACATCATCTTATTAATATCAAGGCCTAAGCGACTTCCACTTCCAGCCATAAGTAATATTAACGTTTGCATAAAATATCACTTCCTTAATTATAACTAAAGTATTTATATTTCTTACCTTGAGTTTTAGCTTCTTTTAAAGCCTTCTTTGCATTCTTAACTAAGGCATCTGAATTCTCACCATATTTATTACTAGAAACAGCTATAGTTGTACTAAGCGTAATCTTAATACCACCATAAGTGCATGTAGCACTCGTAAGCATTCCTTTATCAAGACTTTGTTTTAGTAACATTATCTTCTTTTGACTTGTTAACACAAAACCGAATAAAAGACCATCTAAACGATATATTTGATTATTATCGATAAATGTTCTTGCAAACTCTCTAATATAATCAGACATGGCCTCAGATCCAGTAAGTCTTGAATATGTATCATTAATTTCTTTAATATTTTCAAAATTAACAAGTACAAGTTCTAAGGAAGAATTCTTTAAATTATCAACAGTATCTGATAAAGCATTTAAATCAGCACATTTATCAAGTATAGATATACCACTCTTTTGAAAGATATCAGCACTCTTAGTTACTACGCTAACAATTTCATTTTGAGTTCCGTATATCTTTTTACCAGTATCATGAACATAAACATAAACATTATTACATTTAAAACGATACTTAACATCAAAACTAGGGTTAGTAGGAGTTAAACTTTCAAGAGTTGATACATAATTTCTTAAATCATCTGGATGTATTCTTCTTTTATAATCATCAAAAGAAATAGAGTTTCCCGCAAAACCTAAATTGCGAGTAAATGCATCACTTGCCCATATAGACTTATTATTAAGGTTATAAATATAAATATTTTCTTTACCTTTTTCTAGTAAAGTCATAAAACGAAGTCTATTCATTTCAAGCTTATCGTTCTTTTCACTTATAGCCTCTTTAGCTGAATCTATTTCATTATGATTTAAACTAGCACCGTATAAAATATGACCTTTATAAGTTTCATTTTGATAAATAGGTTTATCAATAAGATTTAAGATAGTTTTATTACCATCTCTATCAAAACAAGTAATCTCATAATTTAATTCTTCTTTTGAATTAGATACGCAAGAAAATATATCAGTAATATCTTCAATAGCCTCTCCATTTATAGCTATATTAGAATATTCTCTCTCTAAAACTTCTTTGAAATCTATATTCTTCAAATTCTTTACATCAATATTTAAAAACTTTGCAAAACCATCACTCATGTTAATTATTTTATTTACTTTATTTAAATAAGCAAAATAAATTTGATCAGTTGCACATTCTAAATATTTACTATTAATCTTTTTTGCAAGAATAGATACATAAATAGAGTTAAACATAATTATTCCAATAACTACGATAATTATAGGAAGTATATAAACAGTTATGTAACTTGCATAAGTATTAATCTTATCAATAAAAGCTATAACTAGTACTATAAACACTGTTATTAAAGATATTAATATAAATTTAAATTTAGGTAATTTTTCACTTTCAAACGCTTCTCTTATAATTGTAGCTATAGCACATATTGCAAGTAACAAGCAAGATATGGGTAAAACATATTTTTCCATTATTTTACCCCTTTAGCATATAAATGAGCTAAATATACGACAGCACCTGATATTGCAATACTAATTATTACCCAAATAAATATCTTTAATACTTTATGTTTATGATAGGTACTCTTTGTATTATTATTTTGAATATCAATGTTAAAAATCACACTAAAAGGATTAATTATAAATTCAAAAAGTGATAATAAAAATGTTTTAAATTTCATATATTCACCTCTATAAGAATAATTCTAAATATTCAAGAATTTTATTTTTATCATTAGCTGGAATCATAAGTCCATTGTTAGTGATAGAAATATTACCTGTTTCTTCTGATACACAAATAGTTAAAGAATCTGTAACCTCAGATATACCTAAAGCAGCTCTATGTCTTGAACCTGTAGTCTTGTCGATGTCATCACCTTGATTAGTTAAAGTATAATAAGCACCAGCACATCTAATTCTATTATTTCTTATAATTACAGCACCATCATGAAGAGGAGTATAAGGCGTAAATATATTAATTAATAATTCTTTACTTACTTCTGAATCAATAATAATAGCTTTAGAAGCATATTGATCTAGAGAATTATGCTTTTCAATAGTAATTAAAGCTCCTATTTTCTTTTTAGATAAATATGTACAAGCATCAACTATTTCATTCATAGTCTTAATAGAGTTGCTAGTTAAAGATAGAGAGCCCTTCTTATTCTTGGTTTCAAATTCTTTTTTAATATCTTGATTATAAATAATAATTATAATTATAGGGTAACAAACAAGTAAATATTTATATATTTTACAAGATACAAGTAAATCAAATTTAACTGATAAAATATATATTCCAATTATTATTAAATATGCTAAAGATAATAAAAATAGTTTCTTTTCTTTAAATGCAAATTTAAGTGTTAATGCGACTACAAAAAGCACAAAATAAGCATCTAGAAACCATGTCCAATAATCTTTAATAAATTCACTAAATGAAAGTATCATAAAATCACCACGCTTGCCTTTTATTATAACAAATTATTAATATTTAGTAAAATATTATAGTGAAAAGAAAAATGACTTATTTATATTTTTTAAATTTATTTATATAATACTAGAGGTGATTTAAATGAAAAGAGCTATTTTAGTTAGTATTGGTACTAATTTAGATATTGTAAATAATTCTTTAGATGAATTAAATAATTTACTTAATACAATCAAAATAGGCGAAGTATCAAGACTTATTCAAAGAGAAGATAGGCCTAATAATAAGACCTATATAGGACCAGGTAAGATTGATGAACTAGCACAAATGGTTACCTTTGATAAGGCTGATTATGTTGTGTTTGATGATGAACTATCTCCTTTAATGTTATTTAATTTAGAGACTAGAATAAATATACCTATTCTTGATAGGACAAAGGTAATACTTGAAATATTTAAAATAAGTGCTTCTACTCCTTTATCTAAACTTGAAGTAAAACTTGCTGAAATGAAATACATGTTACCTCGAATAGAATATTTACACATAGATGAGACATTTGACAGACAAGGTGGTATCAATAATAAGGGAAGCGGAGAAACTAAGTTAGAACTTGATAGACGTTTGCTTCAAAATAAAATCTTAAATTTAGAAAAGCAAATTGAAGAAATTAAAACAAGAACTAAATTACAGGTTAATAAGAGAAATAAGAATGAAATAAAAAATATAGCCCTAGTAGGCTATACTAATGCTGGGAAAAGTTCAACTATGAATGCTTTAATATCTTATTTAAATACTTATGAATATAAGAATAATTTAAATAAAAAACAAGTTGAAGCTGAAGATAAATTATTTAAAACTCTATCTACTAGCGTTAAAAAACTAACTTATAAAAATGTTTCTTTCTATTTATCTGATACTATAGGATTTATTAATAAATTGCCTCATAATCTAGTATCTTCTTTCCAAACTACTCTTCTTGAGGCAGAAAACGCTGATTTACTAATAATTGTATTAGATATATCTACTAAAAACTTTATAAAAGAATATCAAACAACACTTACAACGTTAAAAGGATTAAATATTACTTATAAACCTATATTATTACTATTAAACAAAGCAGATAAACTTGAGTACTCTATTCAAGTAGATGGTAATGTGGATAACTTAATTTATTCTAATAAAGATATTAAATATCAAAAAGAATTACTTGATTATATTTATAACTTTATAACTAAAGACTATATATTACTTGATCTTCAAATACCTTATAATTCATATAAGATAATAACTAAAATAGAAGAAAATACTACTATTATCTCTAAAACTTATTTTGATACCTATGCCTTGTATAAGGTGAACGCTCCAAAGTTCTTAGAAAGTGAATTATCACTATATAAGGTTGATAATCAAATTAATTAAAAATCATTGTTGACATACATAAAAATTTCATTATAATATTTGATTGTAGTTCTATGTATCATATATATTAGGAGATTGGTCCTAATGTTTCTACCCCTTAAGCCTTAACTAAAGGGACTATGGTGCAAAAAAACTCTTATTTGTTTTTTGTACTTTTATTTAAAAAGGTGGCCTTATGGTCACCTTTTTTAGTTTTCTAGAATTAAAAATTTATATAGTATCTTCTTAACTTCTTCAAAGTCTGTTTGCATATTGCATTCATTTTTCACATTAGAAGCTAGAGGTATTCCTTTTAAATACCAACCGATATGGCTTCTCATTTCAACTAAAGCTAAATGTTCACCTTTTAATTTAACTAAAGCATCATGTTGTCTTAAAATCATCTCATATTTATCTTTATTAGTAGGTTTATCTATAATTTTATTATCATCTAAATATTCTACTATTTCGTTAAATATCCATGGATTACCAAGGGATGCTCTACCTATTGCAATAGCTGTGCATCCAGTCTCTTCTAGCATTCTTTTAGCTTCATAGATATCAGTTATATCACCATTTCCAATAACAGGTATTGAAACATTATCCACTACTTCTTTAATATATTCCCAGTGTGAATGTCCTTCATAGAATTCACTTCTAGTACGTGCATGAACACATATTGCTTTAGCACCAGCTTTTTCCATAAGTTTAGCTACTTCTACACAGTTAATATGTTCCTTATCAAAACCTAGTCTTATTTTAACAGTAACTGGCTTTGATACATTATTTACTATCTCTTTTACAATATTATAAGCTTTAAGAGGGTCTTGCATTAGAGCACTTCCAGCTCCAGTTTTAACAACCTTAGGTACAGGGCAGCCCATATTTATATCAATAATATCACAATCAGAATACTTATCTAAGTATTTCGCAGCTTCAACCATTGAATCAATATCAGATCCAAATATTTGCATAGAAACAGGATGTTCCTCGCTTGATACATGAGTCATACCAATAGTTTTTACATTTTTAAAGCCTAATGCTTTATCTGAAACCATCTCACAAACGAGTAGTCCAGCATTCATTTCGTGACATATTTGTCTAAATACTAAATTACATACACCAGCCATCGGAGAAAGTACTACTTGGTTTTTAATCCTTACATTACCAATATACCACTCCATTACTTAAGTACCTCTTTTAATATATTATCTACTTCTTTAGTAGGAAGACCAATAATATTATCAAGTTCACCACTATATTCTTTAATTAAATCCTTACCTAAACCCTGTATTGCATAACTTCCTGCTTTATCCATACATTCTTTAGTTTTAACATAATTTAAGATTTCATCATCTGTATTATTCTTAAATTTTACATAACTTGTAACTGCAAATGAGTAAGCTCTACTTGGAGTTAAAATATTGACAGCACTTATTACTTCATGTGTATTATTATTTAATAGTTTCAATGTATTAAATGCATCTTCTTCTGACTTAGGTTTACCATATATTTTATTATTAAATACAACTATAGTATCACATCCTAATACACAAGAATCAGGATGGCACATAAATACAGCCATAGCTTTTCTAAAGGATACATTAAGACAATTAGTAACTATGTCTAAATCAGGATCCATTGTTTCATCTGTATCTTTACTTTCTATTTCAAAAGTATAACCTAATTTTGAAAGAAGTTCTTTTCTTCTTGGGGATTTACTAGCTAAATATAATTTCATATTTACACCTCGCATTTTTCTATTTTATTATAAATAATAAATAAAATCAATTTTTTAGTAAATTAACATAATTAATCGATAATTTATTTTAATTTTGTAGTATGATATAGTAGAAAAGGTTTTTGTATATGGATAGATTAGAATTAAAGGTTAAAAACTATATTATTTATAATAAACTTAATACTTTAAATAAAAAAATAGTTTTAGCTTTTTCTTATGGCATAGACTCAAGAGTACTGCTTGAAATACTTATTAATTTAGGATATGAAGTGGTACTAGCTCACGTAAATCACGGGGTTAGAGAGGAGTCTAAACTTGAAGAAGCTGAAACACTAAAACTTGGTAAAGACTATGGTTTAAAGGTTTATGTTAAACATTTAAATTTAGATAAATCAAATTTTGAAGATAATGCAAGAAAAGCTCGGTACTCCTTCTTTAAAGAGGTATGCTTTAAGGAAAACACTAATGTTTTAGCCTTAGCTCATCACTTAGATGATAATTTAGAGACCATTTTACTTAAATTATATCAGGGTTCTAATTTATACGGGTACTCAGGTATTCAGCCTAAGGTGGAAAAACAGGGATTAGAGCTTATAAGACCTTTAATGTGCACTACTAAAGATGAAATTAGAGAGTATCAAAAAGAACATAATTTACTTTATTTTGAAGATTATACTAATTCTTTAAATCTTCAAGCAAGAAATAGGATTAGAAATAATATCTTACCACTTCTAAAGAATGAAGATAAAAATATCTTATATAAAGCAAGCGAATATTCAGAGATGGTTATTGAGGCTTTTAATTATATTAGAAAAGAATCTACTTCTTATTTAGAAAAGCATTCTAATGTAATTGAAATATCTTCTTATAAAAGGCTTGATATAGCACTTAGAAAAGATATCATTTGCTTAAGCCTTGAAAATAAACATATTAATAGAAGTAATAAATTAATTAATTTTATAGATAATAAACTAATAAGTGATAAATCAGAACTTGAAATAACTTTATCTAATAATTATTTCTTTTTTAAAAGGTATAATAAAGCTTTTATTGACATAAAAAGAGATATAAAAATAGAAAGTATTAATCTAGATATTAATGAGAAAAAGCAGTTTGGTAATTTTATATTTTATTTTAGTAAAAACTGCCCAAATAACGTGAAAAATTATATTAAATTATGCTATAATACTATAAACTTGCCACTAAAGATAAGAACAAGAGAAAATGGTGACAAGATTAAATTAAACGCTGGATTCAAAAAGGTTAAAGATTTATTTATTGATAAGAAAATAGACAAGTCTTTAAGAGATTTAGTCCCGCTCGTTGTTGAAAATGATAATATCATATGGATACCTTTAGTAGCTAAATCTTCTTTAATTAAAGATTATTTAGACAAAGGTGATTTATATTTAATTATGGAGGTTAATGATGCTTGAAAATGATATTAAGAAAGTATTAGTTTCTAAAGACGAAATTAGTGCTATATGCGAAAGATTAGGTAAACAAATTACTCTAGATTACAAAGATAAAAACTTAGTTGTAGTAGGTCTTTTATCAGGATGCTTACCTTTTATGTCAGATTTAGTAAGATCTATTGATCTATATATCAAAACTGATTATATGAAGGTTTCTAGTTATAAAGGCACTGAATCTACAGGTCATCTTGAAATCAAATCAGATTTAAATATCGATGTTGCAGGATGTGATGTTTTACTTGTAGACGATATAATCGATACAGGTTTAACTTTAAAGGAAACTGTTTCCCTATTCAAAAATGTAAAAAAAGCTAAATCAGTTAAGACTTGTGTTTTACTTGATAAACCATCAGGTAGAAAAGAAGTTATCGAAGCTGATTATGTAGGTACTACCGTACCAGCTGAATTCGTAGTTGGATATGGTCTAGATTATAATAATAACTACCGTAATTTAGGATTCGTTGGTGTCCTTAAAGAGGAAGTTTATAATAAATAAGGAGGCATTATGCAAAACAATAAAAACCCAAAACGTAAACGTATTGATATAGGTGCTTATATCTTAACATTCATTTTACTTATTGCACTTATAATTGCGTTTGTAAATTTAACTAAAACAACTCCTGAAACTTTAACATATAATGATTTAGTTTCAATGGTTAAAGAAGATTCTACTTCTAAAGCTGAATTAACTAATGTTAATGCTCAACAAGAGACTACTAATCTTTACACAGTAACTGGTTACTATACTAAAGTTGATTCAACTGGTAAAAAAGTAACAACTCAATTTACTGCTGTATTGAGTGATACTAATTTAAACACTCTAGAAACACAATATAATATTTCACTTACAAGATCTCTTCCACAAGATAATACTTGGCTTAATGTTATCTTAAATCTTTTACCATTCGTTCTAATAGTTCTATTTTATATTTGGATTATGAAACAAAATGGTAATGGTAAGGCTATGGAATTCGGTAAGTCTACTGCCCGCCTTGCTCGTGGTAAGACTGTTACATTTAACGATGTAGCTGGTTGTGATGAAGAAAAACAAGAATTAGTTGAAATTGTAGACTTCTTAAAAAATCCTGGTAAATATGCAGAAATTGGTGCTCGTATCCCTAAGGGTGTTCTTCTTTCTGGTAATCCAGGTACTGGTAAAACTTTACTAGCTCGTGCTGTAGCTGGTGAAGCTGGTGTTCCATTCTTCTCTATCTCAGGTTCTGACTTTGTAGAAATGTTCGTCGGAGTTGGTGCTTCAAGAGTAAGAGACTTATTCAAACAAGCTAAACAAAATGCTCCTTGTATCATCTTTATCGATGAAATCGATGCGGTTGGTAGACAAAGAGGTGCTGGTATGGGTGGAGGAAATGATGAAAGAGAACAAACTCTTAACCAATTACTAGTTGAAATGGATGGTTTCACAGGTAATATCGGTATCATCGTTATGGCCGCAACAAACCGTCCTGACGTTCTAGACCCTGCAATCCTTCGTCCAGGTAGATTTGACAGACAAATTACTATTTCTCTTCCTGATGTAAATGGCAGAGAAGCTATTTTAAAAGTTCATGCTAGAAACAAGAAATTTGAAAATGATGTTAACTTTAGAGATATCGCTCAAAGATTACCTGGTTTCTCAGGAGCTGACATTGAAAACTTACTTAATGAAGCAGCACTTTTAGCTGCTAGAGCTAATCGTAAGGTCATTAATAAATTTGATATTGATGAAGCTACAGACCGTGTAATGATGGGACCTGCTAAAAAGAGTCACAGAATGAACGATGAAGAACGTGATAGAGTTGCACATCATGAAGCTGGTCACGCAGTTATCGGTTTAAAATTAAAACATGCTAATATAGTTCAAAAGGTTACAATTATACCTCGTGGTCAAGCTGGTGGTTATGCACTAATGCTTCCTGAGGAAGAAAAATACTTACAAACAAAACGTGATTTACTAGATACTATTACAGGATTCTTAGGTGGGAGAGTAGCTGAAGAAATCGTTTATAACGAAGTTTCTACAGGTGCTTCTAACGACTTTGAAAGAGCTACTAAGATTGCTCGTTCAATGGTTACTGAATATGGTATGTCAAATCTAGGACCTTTAACATACGAACAAAATCAAGGTTCAGTATTCCTTGGAAGAGATTACTTAAAAGATAAGAACTTCTCTGACCAAGTTGCACAAGAAATTGACAAAGAAACACGTCGTATTATTGAAGAATGTTATAAGGATGCAGTTGAATGTATCAACGCTAATAGAGATTTACTTGAAGCTATCGCTTACTACTTAAAAGAAATTGAAACATTAACTAAACAAGATATTGATGAAATCAATTCTACTGGTAAGTTAAAGTGGTATGATGAACAAAAAGCTAAAAAAGAAGCTAAACAAAATGAAGTTAAAGTGGAAAGCACTACTTCAAGCGAAACTGAAAGTACAGAGTTAACTGCTGATGCCGAAGAAACTACTTCTTCAAGCGAATCAGATACTACTGCTAGTTCTTCTGATACTAAGAAACAAGATTCTACTTCAAACGAATAATAATGCGTATAGATAAATATTTAAAAGTTACTAGAATTATTAAAAGACGTACTCTTGCAAAAGATGTTACTGAAAAAGAAAGAATTTTAGTGAATGATAAAATCGTAAAACCTTCTCATCAACTTAAAATTGGTGATATAGTAACTATTTTATTTGGTAATAAAGAAGTTAAAATTAAAGTATTATCTCTTGATCCCTATACTAAAAAGAATGAATCAAGTTCAATGTACGAACTAATAAGCGAAACTAAAATAGAGAACATGGCTTAGGCTATGTTCTTTTTATTATGATTTAAAAAAGGTAAGTGCATAAACACTTACCATATGTATTATATAATTGTCTTTTTAATAAAGTTACCAACAACTTTTTTAACTGGTGAAATAGTTATAAAAGCATGGTTATCAAATTCTTTTACGATTTCTACTACTTTTTCAACTTCATATGTAGATACAACACAGTATAATTCAGTTCTTTTTTGGTGAGTATATTCACCAACTACATTCATCTGCGTAACTCCTCTATTCATACGAGTTAGTATTGCATTTGAAATATCTACTTCTTTTGTTGTGAAAATATTAATAGCTGAATAAGTATAAGATGTATGTATCTTATCTGTTACTAGGGAATTAATTACCATACGTAAACATGTATATAGCGTAATTGTCCAGCTTCCTTGAAGACATCCTCCACCTACGACCGCAACCAATACATTAAATGCTAAAGTAATAGATCCGATTGAAATTCCTTTGTGTAAAGCTACTGCTTGAGCAAGTACGTCAATTCCGCCAGTAGATGTACCAAACTTTAGTGCAAATCCACTTGCAAAACCTGATAGTAATCCTCCCATTAAAGCTAAAGCTAAAACGTTAGTAACTGTACCATCACTTGCCATCTCTACAAAAGGAGATGAGGTAGGAGGAGCTATAAGAGAAATTATAGATTGAACTACTACGGCAATAAAACTATAGAATGCAAAACGCAAAGATACAAACTTTATTCCTATTAAAAGGAAAGGGATATTAACTAAGAATACAGTTAATGATAAATAAGATGAGTAAGTTGAATTACCAATAGATTCGCTATTACCACTTATATAATAGATTGTTCTTAATATAAGCTGAGCAAGTCCTGTAGCTCCTCCTGAATAAAGTTTTGCAGGCTCAAGGAACCACATTGTTGCAATTTGCAAAATAACATTTGCAAATATAACAACAAGGACACGAGATACTATTGTCTTAACTTTTTCATTCATTATCTAACAATATCTCCAGGATTTAGCTTATCAACATTTAATAATTCAAGTTCTTCGTCTTTACTATCTGCAGCACATAATAACATACCACAAGATTCTTCTCCTCTAAGCTTAATAGGTTTTAAGTTTTTAACAACTACAACCTTTTTACCAATAAGCTTTTCAGGTTCATACCATTTAGAAATACCAGAAACAATTTGTCTAACTTCCGTTCCAATATCAACCTTAAATACTAAAAGCTTATCAGCCTTAGGGTGTTTCTTTGCTTCTACAATCTTACCAACAACAAGTTTAATCTTCTCAAAGTCATCAATAGTGATTTCATCACTTTCTTCTGTTTGAGCAAGCTTATCACTTAATTTATTCTCTTCTTTAGCCTTTTCTTGAGCAGCTGCTTGTTCAGCATAAATCTCATCAAGAACCTTTTTGCTATCTAAACGTTGGAATAAATTCTCATATTCACCGATATGATATTCTCCCTCTTTTGCAAAATTACCTACATCTTCGAATTTAGGTTCCTTTAAATTTAAGAACTTATAAATCTTTTGTGATGTACTTGGCATAAATGGTTCAAGCATTAAAGCAGCTTCCTTAATAGACTCAAGTAAATGATATAATACATTTTCTAACTTTTCTTTATTAGCTTCATCTTTTGCAAGAGCCCATGGTTCTGTTTCATCAACATACTTATTAGCTCTACGTAAGAACTTCATGACGTCCTCTATTGCATCTCCTGTTCTAAACATATCCATATGTTTAACAAGATTATCACGAGTAACACTTGCAAGACTTTCTAAGTCCTTATCTACATCAGTTAAAGCTCCGTGATACTTACATGTTCCATCAAAATACTTTTTAGTCATAGCTAAACTTCTAGAAACAAGGTTTCCTAGTGTGTTAGCTAAGTCTGAATTGTATCTATCGATTAGAAGCTCATAAGTAATAGATCCATCTTGAGCAAATGGTATTTCATGAAGTACATAATATCTAACCGCATCAACACCAAAACGCTTAACTAGGTCTTGAGCATAGATTATGTTACCTCTTGATTTACTCATTTTATCATTACCAAATAAAACCCAAGGATGACCAAATACTTGTTTAGGTAAAGGTAAATCTAGAGCCATAAGCATGATTGGCCAATAAATAGTATGGAATCTTAAAATATCCTTACCAATTAAATGACAATCACATGGCCAATACTTCTTAAACTTTTCATTTTGTTCATCAAAAGGTTTTAATGGATCATATCCAATACCTGTAATATAGTTACATAAAGCATCAATCCAAACATATGTTACATGTTTAGGATCAAATGGTACTTGAATACCCCATTTGTAACTAGTACGTGATACACATAGATCAGGTAAATCATCCTTTAAGAAGTTATTAAGCATTTCATTCTTTCTAGATTCAGGTTGAATAAATTCATCATGAGTCTTAATATGATTGATTAAACGTTCTTGATATGGCTTTAATCTTAAGAAATAACATTCTTCTTTAGTTAGTTCAACTGGTCTACCACAATCTGGGCACTTACCATCAACTAAATCACGTTCTAGATAATAAGATTCATCGGCTACACAATAATAGCCTTCATAATATCCTTTATAGATATCACCTTTATCATATAAACGTTTAAAAATCTTTTGTACTGCATCAACATGATCACTATCAGTAGTACGAATAAATCTATCATAAGAAACATTCATTAAATCATAAATATCTCTTAATTCTTTAGCTACTTTATCTACATGTTCCTTTGGTGTAACACCTTGACTCAAAGCTTTTCTTTCAATCTTTTGTCCGTGTTCATCAGTTCCAGTTTGGAAATATACATCGTATCCTAAAATACGTTTCATTCTGCATATAGAATCAGCTAGAATTGCCTCATACACATTTCCAATATGAGGAGTAGATGATGTGTAGGCAATAGCTGTAGATAAATAAAACTTTTTATTTTCCATTTTATCCCTCATTTCTTACTTCTAATATTATACTAAAATCTAACACTTTTAACAATCACTAACGAAAAATAATGATAGCTAAGCTACCATTAAATTTCCTATTTTAAATACTTATCAACAAATTCATCACTAGGTATAGGCTTAGAATAATAATATCCTTGAATAATTGAAGCACCAGCCTTAATTATTCTCTCTTTATCTTCCATTGTTTCAACACCTTCACATACTATATCTAGTCCAAGTGATTTAATCAAATCAATGATATGAGTCAGAATACTATCATTCATTGACTTTCCTTGAGTTAAAGACTTATCAACTTTAATTACATCAAATAAATCTCTAGAAAGTAATTCAAGGTTAGATGATCCTTTACCAAAATCATCCATATCAATCTTATAACCTAGTTTCTTTAATTTATAGATAGCTTCAGCTACTAATGATTCATCATAACTAATAATAGATTCAGTAAATTCTATTTCTATATATTTAGGATCAACATTATTAGCCTTTCTTAATTCTTCTATTCTATCTACATAATCTAAGATGTTACTTACTTTCTTAGACACATTAACAGATATAGGAATAAGTTCAAGGCCTTCTTCTTTAAACTTAGATAAAAGATTCATCACCTTTTCAAACACATATAAATCTAGGAATTCAATTAGATTATATTCCTCAAGTAGAGGTATGTATGAATCAGGAGCCATAATCTTTCCATTTAAAATCCATCTAGTTAAAGCTTCGGCACCTACAAGTTTATTAGTAACTCCATCAAATTTAGGTTGAAGGTAAATCTTGAAATCTCCATTTACCAAACTAGATTCAAAGTTAGAAATAATATTTTTGTTTCTCTTATATTCTTGATTTAAATCAAAATCATAGATCTTATATGATTCAGTATGTTGACTTTGTTCAAGACTAATTAAAGCTTGTCTAGCCTTATCTAAACATGATTTAGCATTATCTTCAAATCCTGAAGTGACATAAACACCGACTAAGAAGTTAAGAGCACTAGCACCTTCTACATGTACAAGTTCATTCTTTACATGAGTGATATATTCATTAACACGTCTTATCATCTCTTCATCTGATTCATAATTAAATGTAACCATAAAGTGGTCTCCATTTAATCTAGATGTAATATCGAATTTATGATAATTTATGCATTGAGCAAGTAATTTTAATACTAAATCACCGGCTTCATAACCAAAGTTATCATTAAAGAATCTAAACTTATAGAAGTCAGAATATAATATAACTGTTTTAGTTTTGCTAGACATTAAATGTCTTTGAAGTTTAGACATAGCTGTATTGAAGTCATCAAGTCCAGTTAAACTATCTTTAGAGAATAACATCTTATCTCCATTAAGATTATAAGTATATAAATATAAAGATAATATTTTAGCTACAATCTTATAGAAAATAATTTCCTCTTCATTAAAAGTTTTATTTTGTGATATCATATCAAATCTAATATATCCGTATACAGTATCATTATAAATTAAAGGCAAATGAACAAATGATTTAATATTTAAACTCTTAAAGAACTTGTAAATTTTAGGCCATTTCTTTAAATGTTCAACATCTGATCTTTTAATTAATCTATCAAAATCAAGAACGCTTATTTCATCTTCGGATAATGTTACAGTGTGATTAACATCATTAGCTAAAGGGCATTCATCGTTAGCAGCATAGCAGATTAAGTCTTCATTAAAAATTCTACTCTTCTTATACATGCAAATTCTATCCAGTTGGAAATAGTTTACAATAATCTTTAAAGCTCTGCTTACAGTCTCTTCAAATGAATCTCCTGTTTCAAGTTGAGTTAAAAATGAAGAAATAATAGATTCGAATATAATTATATCTCGATGTCCGAATTCAGTATTATTCTTTTCAACTACAATGTTAGAGTGAAGGTCTTGTTTATAGATAATAAAGCAGTCTTTTCCCTTTTTCTTTCCTCTATACAAAGCTTTATCTGCCTTACCAAATAAATCCTCATATACCTTACCATCAATAGGATTACGAACAATACCACTAGTTAATGTTAATTTAAAGTTAGTTACATCAAAGTCCTTATCAATCTTTTCCTCTAGAGATTTATCTATATTCTTATTGAAGTCATATGATCTAACATCTGTATAAAGGTTATGCATTGCATTCCATATAGAATTATAATCATGGCTCTTAAAATCAATAATTAAGAATTCATCTCCGCCAACTCTACCTATATAAGCATCTTTAAAATGATTTCTAAAAATATTAGATACTTCCTTTAAAATATAATCACCAAATAAATGACCATACATATCGTTAATTGACTTAAAGTTATCAATATCAATAACTATTAAACTAAAAGGTCTAGGATTTTCAGAAACCAATTCCTTAGAAATAACAGTCTCCATACCATTTTTCATATATAAACCTGTTAAAGGGTCTACAATTAATGTTGTTTCATTAGATAAACTCATTCTATATACAACAAATGATCTAAGTCCATCATTAGGTTTAGTTATTCTAAATTTATATGATTCTGTTTTACCTAATTTAGTTTGACATTTAATAACAAGTGATGAATCTTCCTGTGTTTTATTCACCCATGTAATATACTGATTAATATCAATACTAGCTGGATCAACATTCTCTAATTCTATTAATCTATTTGCAAATGTTTCATAATCTATATCTTTCTCTACACTTCCATCTTCAAATGTAGCCTCAACAATTCTTTTTTTTGCAACATCAGCTACAGATAAAGTGCATCCGAAAGCTCTTAAAAATGTATCTAAAGTTAAACTCATACTTTCCCCTCATTTTCTTTTTCTTTTTCTTATAATAACGCTTTCATACTCCACATTATAGCATAGAAAAATTAGAAATTAAATATAAAATACACAATAAAAAACAAGTAAGTTTTTAATTCTTACCTGTTTCCTTATACTTTATATAATCTTTGTATAAATCTTGTTTGTTTAAGTTAAGCATAGAAGCTACTTCTTTAATTGCTTCCTTAGGCTTATATCCTAAATTAATTAGAGATTCAATTTCTTTAATAGGATCTTTATCAACTACTTCTTCAGTATAACCTGATACTATTACAACCATTTCGCCTTTAAGTGCGTCACATTCAGCTATAATCTCAGAAATATTACCTCTTATGAATTCCTCATACTTTTTAGTCAATTCTCTTCCAATACAAATATATCTATCTCCTAAAACCTCAAGCATGTCAATTAAACATTCTTTAATTCTATGAGGGGCCTCATGGAAGATAATTGTACTTTTTAAATATTTAAGTTCTTCAAGTTCTTTTTTACGCTTCGTAGTTTTACTATCTAAAAACCCAACAAAAGTAAAAGGTTGAGGAGTTATGCCAGATGCAATAAGACCTGAAATTCCAGCAGAAGCACCAGGAATAGGTGTAACTGGAATATCATTTTTTATGCAAGCTCTAGCTATATCGTACCCTGGGTCAGATATTACTGGAAGTCCTGCATCAGATATGATAGCAATGTTTTCACCATTTTTAAGTCTTGTTACTATTTCGTCTTCTTTTAATTCCTTATTAAACTCATGATAACTTAAAAGTTTTGTCTCAATATTAAAATGTTTTAGTAATACTGAGGAATTTCTAGTATCTTCCGCATATATTACATCTACATTTTTTAAAGTATCCACTGCTCTAAAGGTCATATCTGATAGATTACCGATAGGTGTAGCTACCAAATATAAAATACCTTTATCACGAGAGTATGAATAAATACGTTTCATTAGTATTTAATCTCTCTTAAAGCACGTTCTCTAATATCACGCATATCGTATACAATACCGATTAATTGTCTTCTCTTTTCTTGAGAAATAGGGAAAGACTTTTGAATCTTTTCAAGGAATGCATGTTCACTTGTATTGTATAAATCTTCAAGCATAGAAATTTCAACAAGGTTAATATAGACAATATTCTTTACAACATCAGCCTTATCCTTAAAGAAATCAATTGATTCTTCTACACTCTTAGACTTTGAGAAAGTATATTCATCTACAACTTCTCTTCCAAGTTCACCTCTGATTTTTGACATAAGTCTTACTTCAGCATCACTTGGATCACCATCTACATCAATCATATAAATAGCTAAATCTAAAAATTTTAATTGTTCTTTTCTACTTAATAAACTTAAAAACATAATATCTACTCCTTTATTACCCCATTATATATATTTAAAATTTCATCCTTATTATGTTCATATTTAGGATGAATATATAAAGGCTTTAATACTTTTAATCCTGATGGTTTACCCATTTTAATGCCTTCTATTAAAACCATATTAGAATCTTCATCTTCATTCGGATAAATAAATCTTAATCTCTTTGGTTCAATATGATATTTAATCATAGTACTGATTATTTCAGATAATCTTTCAGGTCTATGAACTAATGCTAGATTACCTGTATCCTTAAGCATTAATGAGGCATATTTAATCACTTCATCTAAATTAGTTGTAAGTTCATGACGAGCTATTGCTTTGGCCTCATTAGGATTAATATGAGGAGTATCATTAACTTTAAAAAATGGTGGATTAGAAACAATGGTATCAAAACTAGCTTTTGGAAAGTAATTTTCTATATTTTTTAAATCATCATTAATTAAAGAAATTTGATCTTCCTTCTTATTTATTTTAACACTTTTTACGCCTAATTCATATATTGAATTTTGAATTTCAATACCGCTTATATGTGCATTTGTCCTAAGTGTTAAATATAAAGCGATAGGAGCGTTACCACTACCAATATCTAATATATTTCTTACGCTCTTTTTGATTGTTACAAAACTAGCTAAAACAATTGAATCAATAGAGAACGGATTTAAATTATTATCTTGGTATATTTTAATACCAGGAACACCTAATAGTTCATCAATTTCAACCATTATTTATTCTTTTTAACCTCATTAGGATTCAAGCTCTTACGCTTGCGAACTAATTTAATATCTTCAAAATGAGGAAATGCAAATGATTCATCTTGTAGATATTTAATCTTACATGTTCTATTTAAAACATCAACAGATAAAACCTTAGCCTCACCCTTTTCACCCTCAACTAAATCATTAATGTCTGGAGCGTTTTGTCTAAGTTCAGTATAAAAATCATTTTCATAACTTATACAACAAAGTAGTTTTCCACAATTACCTGATATTTTAGTAGGATTTAAAGATAGACCTTGATTTTTAGCCATCTTAATAGATACATTAGAAAATTCAGTTAAGAATGTTTTACAACAAACAACAAGACCACATGGACCTATACCACCAATAGCTTTAGCACCATCTCTAGAGCCAACTTGTCTCATTTCAATTCTAGTATGATATCTATCAGCTATAAGTCTAACTAATTCTCTAAAATCAACTCTTTCTTCAGATTCAAAATAAATAGTAAGTTTAGCTTTATCTAAAGTATATTCTGCTTCTAAAATCTTTATATCAAGACCTACTTCTTTTACTAAACCCTTAACAGTTCTAACAATTTCAGGAGCCTCTTCTGCATTCTTTTCAGCATTTTCTAAATCATTTTGAGTAGCAGGTCTTATAATTTCTTTTAATTCGGATTCTAAGTCTTTCAGCTCAGCATCAATTACATCCCCGGAAATTTGGCCTATTTCAATACCATGAATAGTATTAACTACGACATAGTCTCCAGCTTTAACATCATATTTACCAGGTGAGAAAAAGTATCTTTTACCTGTCTTCTTAAATTGTACTCTTATAGCCTTCATAAGCACCTCTTAAACAAGATTAACAATAAGTAATGTATTAAAATTCTTAAGTGTTACATTAGTATTATTAAGTTCATTAGAAACTTTATATAATAATTCAATACCACTTAAAACATCATCCATTGTTCTTCTTTCATAAAACTTTGTTAATTTATCTGCGTATTTATCAAGTATGATATTTAAGTCTCCTTTTGTAAGACATATCATATCACGGTAAGCATAAATTAATAGTTTAATATAATAATTATATATTTTAATATCAGTAATAACTCTATCAACATCTTTAAAGTATTTGATTTTTTCTTTATCAGATTTAATATTAAAGAAATTATTAAATAATTCAAACATTTTTAATACATAAGGATTTTGATTTAACTCTAATGCTTCATTCAAATTACTTGTAATAAGTGATAATAATAAAGCATTCTTCTTATCAATTCCATTCTTTGAATAAATACCTTCAAGGATTTTACTATCTACATCATTTAATTTAAGAACTTGACAACGAGAGATTATAGTAGGAAGAAGCCCTTTAGAATTTGTTGTACATAAAATACCATAGATTCCAGGAAGAGGTTCTTCGATAAATTTAAGAAGAGAGTTTTGACTAGATGTATTCATCTGATCAGCATCATTTATAATATAAACTCTGTCCCCTTTAACTAAACTTGTCTTAGAAAATTCTTCTTGCAAACTCTTAATTTGATCCTTTTTAATGTTCTTACCATCAGGATTAATAGTAATTACATTAATATGTTCATCATTTAATATTAATTTTGAATCATTAGAATTTAGATCTACTTTTCCATTTGAATAAAGCATACAAGCAAAATAATGAGCAAGTTCACTTTTACCGCTTCCTCTCTCACCTTCAAATATATATGCGTGAGTAAGACGATTCTTCTTGTAGGCATTATTTAAAAACTCTATTAAGTTGTTTTGATTCTTAAGTAAATCTAAATTCATATGTCTAACCTAATATTTCCTTTATATAATTATAAATGTCTTTTACAATTAAATCTATATCTCTATTTCCATCAATTCTTTTAATTCTATCAGGATACATATTAGCTAATGTAACATAACCATTATATATCTTATTATGGAAATCGATTTTTTCTTTATCTAATCTATCTAGTTTTTCACTTCTTCCCTTTAAACGAGCAAGACCAACCTCAGGTGTTACATCAATAAAGAAAGTAATACTTGGCATATAATCACAGGCAAAAGAGTTTACTGTTTTTACCTTATCTATTCCAAGCCCTCTACAAATACCTTGATATACTAAAGATGAATCTAGATATCTATCACATATAACAAGTTTATCCTCTTCAAGTGCAGGTATGATCTTTTCTTTTAAATGTTGCATACGGCTAGCAGCGAATAGTAAAGCTTCTGTTTCATAGCACATCTTAGTATTAGCTGGGTCTAGAATAATATTTCTAATCTTTTCAGCTATCTCTACTCCTCCTGGTTCTCTTGAAGTAAGGCATGAGATACCTTCTTTTTCAAGAAGCGGAACTAGTTTGTTGATTATACTAGTTTTTCCACTACCTTCTCCACCTTCAAAAGTAATAAATTTCTTATACATAATAACACCTCAATTAATAATAAACTTTCTCTAAATATAATCCACTAGGATTTGCAACCTTAGTAAAGAGTAATGGATCACTAGTTTCAAGTATCTGACTTATTATATCAATACTTACCTCACCTTTACTAGCAGAAATTAAACAAGCCATCATTCTTCTAATTTGATATTTTAAAAAACCTGAACCTATAAATATAAATTCTAAATAATCATCGTGTTCTACTAACACAGTTTCATAAATGGTTTTTACAAAATCTTTTCTCTTATCTACGTCTACAGAACAAAAACCTTCAAAATTATGACATCCTTTAAGTAATTCTAATCCTTGTTTAAGAATAGTAATATCTAAATTTCTTTGATAATCATAATAATTATGTTCAAAAGCATTTAATGGTTTAGTTTTAATATAATATCTATATTCTTTCTTAATAGCACTAAAACGAGCGTGGAAATCTAATGATACATATTCAATAGATTTAATTCTAATATCTAATGGTAATTGATTGTTAATCGCATACATTAACTTATCAAGTGGTATATTTTTATTAGTATAAAAATTAAATACTTGTCCTCTAGCATGAACTTTCGCATCAGTTCTACCTGAAGCACTAATTTTAGTATCTTCTCTTAATATTAATTTAAGTACTTCTAATATATGAGCTTCAACAGTATCTCCATTAGGTTGAATTTGAAAACCTTGATACATTGAGCCATCATATTCAACAATACATTTAATATTATATTTATAAGTAGATTCTTGCAAAAATAACACCCACTAACACACCAACAGAAATTAAACTAACAATTAAATCTCTAATACTTAGCTTAAGTTCATCAACACTTGTTCTTTTTTGATCCATTACATATCCTCTAGCTTCCATAGCATTTGCTAGATCATCGGCTTTTCTAAATGAAACAACAAATAACGGAACTAAAAGAGAGATTATTTGATTTACCTTTTGTTTTAAATTACCTTCATTAAAATCAACACCACGGCTGCTTTGAGCTTTCATTATCTTTTCAGTTTCTTCTACTAAAGTAGGAATAAAACGAAGAGATAGGGATAACATCATCGCAAATGTACCTACAGGGAATTTAACTATCTTTAAAGGAGATAATATAGATGCAAATCCTTGATTAATCTCTTGATAACGTGTTGTAAATGTTAGAAGAGATGTAATAATTAACATACATATAATTCTAATTACAATACTAGTTGCATTAGTTAAGGCTTTATCATAAACAGATATAGTGTAACTTGTAAACTTAACATTATCAATTATAAAATTTAAATGCATTTTATCAAGTAAAAAATCAGATTGTACTATAAAACATAAAGATACTATAAATATTAAGTATAGTAATTTGGAATACATAAATTTAGCTGTTGTAAAATATAATATACCAAGTAATATGATAATAATTAAAGGAATTAAACCAAAACTAAAGTTTGCGCTACCTAATAAAGTAGATTCTTTATTAGTAGGATCATAATATATTATCTGCAAGCAGAATGTAAATAACATAAGGAATAATACTGGTCTCATACCTTTTACCATCTTCATAAATGGTACTCTAGTAGTAAGGGTAATTAATATCATTACTGCTAGTGCTGTAAGCATTGCATAGATATTAGATACAGGTACTAAAAATAAAATAACTATCCAAAATATTGTAAGTAATATTTTAACTCTAGGATCTAATTTATAAATCCAAGTATTAAGTGGGATATATTGACCTATAGTTATACTAGTCATGATATACCTCCTTAAGCTTAGCTTCGAGTTGTTCTAATGTATAAATATCATAATCAAGATTTAAGCCTAGTTCTTCATTTAAATAATCTATAACTTTTAAAACTTGAGGTTTTTCTAAATGTAATTCTTTGTATTTTCCAGACTTAAATAAAGTTAATTTATCTCCGTCATAAGCAACTCTTCCGTCATTCATTACGATAACTCTTGATGCATATTCGTATACATTATCCATTGAATGGGAAATAAGGACAATTGTCTTATTCATCTTTTGATTAATCTTATAGAATAAATCCATAACATCTTTCATACCCTTAGGATCAAGTCCTCTAGTTGGTTCATCAAGTAATAACACATCTGGGTTATACGCAAGGATTCCGGCAATAGCTACCTTTCTCATTTGACCTCCCGAAAGATTAAATGGAGATTTATTTAATAGTTTTGGATCAAGTTGAACCAGTTTAGCAGCCTCAATTGCATGAGCTTTAGCCTCTTCATCCTTATATCCGAAGTTTTTAGGTGCGAACATGATATCTTTTAAAACAGTTTCTTCAAATAACTGATATTCAGGGAATTGGAATACAAATCCAACCTTTTTTCTTACGTTTAAAAGTTTAGGATTCTTCTTTTTGTTTTTACCAATCTTATATCCTAGAATATCAACAAAACCATCTGTAGGAAGAATAAGTCCATTCATATGTTCAACTAAAGTTGTCTTACCAGAACCAGTCTTACCAACGATAGCTACAAACTCACCCTTATCTTCAATTGAAAGATTTACTTCCTTAATTGCATAGACTGTATCATTCTTAGTTAAACCTTTATAATCATGGCTTGTGTTTAGAAATTTAATTTGCATAAAGCATCCACCAGCCTTTTGTTCTTAGATAATTTTTCATCTTTTAATATATCTTTATAAAGTTTAAGATTAAATGGCATATCCAAATTAGAACTTTGAAGAATCTCTTCATCTTCAAAAATTTCTCTTGGTCTACCATTTCCAATGATATTACCATCCTTCATAACTATTACTCTATCAGATAGACCTGCTAAGTCTAAATCATGAGTTACAGTAATAATTGTTTTATGATATTTATCTTTTAATTCTTTAATTAAATTAGTTATATCAGTTACACCTTCAGGATCTAGCATTGATGTAGCCTCATCTAAAATAATATACTTAGTATTTAACGCAAGAATTCCCGCAATAGCTACTCTTTGTTTTTGACCACCTGATAATGACTCAGGTTGTCTATCTAGATATTCATACATATCAACTTTTTTAGAGTATTCATCGATTAATTCAAGCATTTTAGATCTTTCAACATTTCTATTTTCAAGACCAAAAGCTATATCGTATTTAACATTAACACCTACAAATTGATTGTCGGGGTTTTGAAATACGATGCCGATTGATTTTCTAACTTCATCTATAGTTTTCTCAGTAAGTTCAACACCATCATATATGATTTTTCCTTTATCAGCTTTCATAAGTCCAACAAGTAACTTTGATAATGTTGATTTTCCACTTCCATTGTGTCCAATTATTGATAGCCATTCACCATCATTGACTTCAAATGAGACACCTTTAAGTGCGTGATCTTCTTGTGTATAACTATAGTCTAAATTTTCTACTTTTATCACTTATAATCACTTCTTTCTATCTTTAGTATTGTATCACATTTTATATTATATTAAAACAAGATTAAATACGAAAAAAGAGGCACCTAAATGCCTCTTGTTATATTACCATTTAATTAGTCAACGAATGAAATGATAGCCTTAGGAGCTGCATCACCACGACGGAAACTAGTCTTAACGATTCTAGTGTATCCACCATTTCTGTCTGCAAACTTTGGACCAATTTCGCTAAATAACTTTTGAATTGCGAATTGACCTTGATCATCCTTTTCAAAACGAACTAACTTAGCAGCTTGACGACGGCTAGCTAGAGTGTTTTCCTTAGCTAGAGTAACCATCTTGTCAGCTAACTTTCTTAATTCTTTTGCTTTAGCTTCAGTAGTTTCAATTGATCCATTAAGGATTAAATCGGTAACTAAGTCACGGATTAATGCTTTACGAGCAGCACCGCAACGACGTAATTTAGAATATGCCATATTAAATTCCTCCTTGGATTAGTTTTTCTTAAATCCTAAACCCATTCCCTCTAATTTTTCTCTGATTTCCTTTAATGACTTACGACCTAAGTTTCTTACTTTCATCATTTCTTCTTCGCTCATGTTAGCTAATTCACCAACAGTATTGATTTGAGCGATTTTTAAACAATGATAAGCACGAGCTTGTAGATTTAGTTCTTCAACAGGCTTATTTAAGTCTGAATTAGTTTGGTCATTATCTGGCAAAGTCATATATTCTGTATCTTTAACGTTTTCAGATAATTCAACAATAAGATTTAAATGTTCAATCATCATCTTAGCAGCAATAGCTAATGCTTCTTTTGCTTCTATTGATCCGTTTGTTGTAACATCGACAGTTAATTTGTCGCAATTAGCTTCGTTCTTTACACGTGTCTTATCAACAGTAACAGCAACATTAGTGATAGGTGTATAAATTGAATCAATAGCGATTACATCACCGATTGTTTCAGTATATACCTTATTCTTGCTAGCAGGAACATAACCAATACCTCTACGAACAGTAAGAGTCATATTGCATGAACCGCCTTTAGCTACAGTACAGATATGTTGTTCAGGATTAATTACTTCGATTTCACTACCATGAATAATGTCACCTGCAGTAACTTCACCTTCACCGTGATGGATTTCAACAGTTGTTTGAAATTCTGGATCATCAGATTCAGACTTTAAGATTACTCTCTTTAAATTTAAAATGATAGTAATAACATCTTCAACAATTCCATCTACGCTTTGGAATTCGTGTTGTGCACCTTCTAATTTAAAATTAACAAATGCAGTACCAGCCATTGAAGATAATAGAACACGACGTAATGCATTACCAATAGTAATACCAAATCCTCTTTCAAGTGGAGTGATTACCATTTTTGCATGATTAACATCATTTTCTACAAGATCGATCTTTGTATCTTTATTAACTGGTTTAACGAATTTTAAATCCTTCATAATGAGCCTCCTCTAAAATTAATATTATATAATTTTTGTTCATCAATTAACCACGTGGGCGCTTTGGTGGGCGGCAACCATTATGTGGAACTGGTGTTACATCAGTGATAGAAGTAACTTCTAAACCTGCAGTGCTTAATGATCTGATTGCAGATTCACGACCAGGTCCTGGTCCCTTAACTTCTACTTCAACCTTTTGTACACCTGCTAACATTGCAGCTTTAGCACATGCTTCAGATGCTTGTTGAGCTGCGAATGGAGTAGATTTACGGCTACCCTTGAATCCGCAAGTACCTGCAGAAGCCCATGAAATTACATTACCAGCTGGGTCTGTAATTGAAATAATTGTATTATTAAATGTTGAATGAATATGAGCACAACCAACAGGGATGTTCTTCTTCACTCTACGCTTAGTAACTGCCATAACCTATTTAACCTCCTTATGCTGCTTTCTTCTTATTTGCAATTGTATGCTTAGGACCCTTACGAGTTCTTGCATTGTTTCTAGTATTTTGTCCACGAACAGGAAGTCCTTTTCTGTGACGAATACCTCTATAGCAACCAATTTCCATTAATTGCTTAATATTAAGTGCTACTTCTCTACGTAGGTCACCTTCAACTTTGTAATTAGAAATTTGAGAACGAATACGTCCTTCTTCTTCTTCAGTTAAGTCCTTAGTACGTGTATCTTCTGATACATTAGCAGCTTTTAAAATTTCTTTTGATGTTTGTAAACCGATACCATAAATATAAGTAAGAGCTACAACAATTCTTTTATCTCTTGGAATATCTACTCCAGCAAAACGTGCCATAGTTTTTTACCTCTTTCTTTCTAATTAACCTTGTCTTTGTTTGTGTTTTGGATTTTCGCAAATAACCATTACACGGCCTTTACG
>CAVCUQ010000015.1:0-37650 GCA_963605425.1 uncultured Eubacteriales bacterium | reverse complement strand
TTTAGTAGGAAATGACTCAAAAATTGATTGAATTTAAAAAATGGGGAAACACAAATTTTATTGTCTCTTATATATGTTTTAGTGTATAATTTAGAAGGAGGTATTTAATAATGTTCGGTAAAAAGAAAAATAAAGAAAAAGAAGAAAAAAAAGAAACTAAAAAAGTTGATGAAGCTTTAAATGAAGCTTTAGATGAAAATAAAGTTAAAGAAGAAGTTAAAAAGGAAGATAAAAAACAAAAGGAAGAAAAGAAAGCTAGCAAGCCTAATAATCTAAGAATGGGTGCTTTAGCTAAGGTTATCGGTGGGATCTTACTTGTAGCTCTTGGGTTTATATTTATCTTTGCAAAAAGTGGTACTGATTCTAATGGGAATGACATCTATTTTAGAGAAAAAGTTTGTCTTTTAGTCTTTGGTGCTATATCCGCAATATATGGAGTATTAAGATTAATTTCTGTAATTAAAAATCCTAATACTAATACAAATGTTAAATTATTACTTTTAATTGAAGTGTTAGTTGATGTTGTTATTGGTGTAATGCTATTTGTTGGTGGTATAGGTTACGGAGAAGAATCTAAAGGATTTAACACATTTATGTTAAATAACTTTAAGTATTTCTTAGGTTTTGTATTCTATTTAAAGGGACTTTTATATTTAATTAGTGTGGTATTCTTAAAGCATGTAACTGAAGGAAAAGAATTTATTGTAAACATTGTATTACTTACATTTGGTGCTGTAATTTTTGCAAGAAATGAATTTGATGTTCATTCATTATCTTGGATTTTAGTAGCTTTATCATTCATTTGCGGAGCTTATACTCTAGGAGACGGTACTTATTACTATATTAAGAATAAGAAACCAAAAGAAAATAAGGAAAAAACTAAAACTAAAGAAAAAGAAAAGGATGCAAAAAGGGATCAAGCAGAGGAGAAAATAATAACTCCTGAAAGAGACGAAACAACTGATTCTAAATATGCTAATTAATTAAAAAATTAACATATTTATCAATAATTTTATGTGGTTTATATCTATTTACTTTTTCATGTATGTTTGGTATAATTTTTCACGTATGAAATAATTTAAAAGAAATTTGGAGAATTATTATTTATTAAGGAGGAGCAGTTATTTCCCATTTTATATGGTCTCCGGCTGCGAAATATTTATGAATACAGAATTTTTAGCAGGTAGTAAAGCTAAAGTTACATTTGAAGTAACACCTGAACAATTTGTAAAAGCAATTGACGCTGCATTCGAAAAAGAAGGTAAGAACGCTGACGTTAAAGGATTCAGAAAGGGTCATGTAACTCGTCAAGTATTTGATAAGGTTTATGGTGAAGAATCACTATACACAACTGCACTTGATACAATTTTTAATGAATTCTACCATGAAATTTTAAGCGACAAGGAAATCGGTCACAAGGTTATTTCTGACCCAATTCCAAATGTTGAAGGTAAGATTTCTAAAGAAGAACCATTCAAAGTTTCTTTAACTTTTGATGTTTATCCAGATCCAGAACTTCCAGCTTACAAAGGTCTAGAAGTTGCAAAGAAGAACTTAGTTGTAACTGATGAAGAAGTTGAAAATGAAATCAATTCACTTTTAAAACAAAATGGTAAGCTTGTAGAAAAGGCTGAACAAGTTATCGTTAAGGGTGATACAGCTAACTTTGATTTCGAAGGTTCAGTTGATGGTGTAGTATTCGATGGTGGTACTGCAAAGGGTTATGAAATGGAAATCGGTTCAGGTCAATTTATTCCTGGATTCGAAGATCAAATGATCGGTATGAAGAGTGGAGAAACTCGTGACGTTAATGTTACATTCCCAACTCCATATGCTTCTAAAGAATTAGAAGGTAAGGCTGCAGTATTCAAGGTTACTGTTAACTCAGTTAAAGAATCTCAATTACCAGAATTAAATGATGAATTTGTAGCTTCATTAAAGAGAACTGGTGTTAATACTGTTGAAGAATTAAAAACTTCTACAAGAAAGAATTTAGAAGAAGATAGAGCTAAGTCTGAAGATGAAAGACAAATCGATTCTTTAATCAATCAAATTCTTGACAACACTAAGGTTGAATTACCAGAATCTTTAGTTAACCATTATGTTCAAAGCTATAAGGATCGTTATGAAAGCCAAGCTAAGGCTTATGGTATTCCATTCGAAACATTCCTTCAATTAACTGGTACTGATCTAAAGACTTTCAATGAGTTTGCAGAAAATACAGGTAAGAGACAAGCTTTATTCCAAGTTGTTCTTGATAAGATTACAACAGTTGAAAATTTAGCTCCAACTGAAGAAACATTCAAAGCTAAGGTTGAAGAAATTGCTAAAGAAAACAACCAAAAGTATGAAGATGTTGTAAAGAATAATGGTCAAAACATTTTCTCTCAAATGATTTATGATGCATTCTTAAATCTAATCAGATCTAACGCTAAAGAAATCTAAACAAATATGACGTAGTTATGATATAAAGTAACTACGTTTTTTTATATATACAATTTATACGTAAATATTTTAAAAATAGCTTATAAAAGTTCATGTTCGATTTTTTGTTGAATTTATAAAATGATGGTAATAACATAGGATGAATTTGGATTGTTTGCACTATCTTTTATTTTACTGCTAAATAATGTATAATATGCCACATAGGTGATTAAATTATGGATTTAGGAAATATTATATTTTATAAAAATAAATTTGGAATTATAACGGGTACTAATAGTACTGAATATAAAGTTGTTTTTGAAGATTCTAGCGAGGAAACTCTAGTAGATAATTTTCAACTAAATAATGGTAGTCTTGTAATTCCAACAAAATTTATTGATAAATTAAAACAAAGTCAAACTTTTAATTCTTTTGGTGTTGAAACTAGAAAGAGGATGACAAAATATTATACTGAAGGAAGAGTTAAGGAATTTTACACTAAGTCAGGCGAATTGTATGCAATAGTTGATGGAACAAGTGAGTATACAGTAGAAATTAATTTTACAAGACTTCCTATATGTTCATGCCCCGTTGGATTACGTTGTAAACATATTGGGGCTGTATTTTTAAAACTTAAAGATGTATTTAATTTCCTTGAAGAAACATATAAAGAGATAGAGGCTAAAAGAATTCTAGAAGAAGTTCAAAGGGTTGAAGCAGAAGCTAAAAGAACTCTAGATGAAGCTCAAAATGCAAATGTTGAAGCTAATAAGGAAATGGTAATAGAGCCTAAAATCCAAAATAGTACACCCGAGGTTGATGTAAATTCATTTTCTAAGTTTTTTAAAATTAGAAGAGTTGATTATATTTATGATATTCCAGCAGTAAAATTAAAAGAAAATGTAGAAATAATTAAAAATTTTAGCGCTGAGGAAAAGACTGCATTTGCAAAGGCATTACATGAACTTTATAAAGAAAATGATGAGTCTCAAGTCTTAACTTTATATATTTATACTATATTTTTATTTAAAGATTTAGAAGATCTTAAATCAATAATTCAAAACACAATTAAAGATAACAAATTTCTTAATTTTGTGGATGAGATTAGGATTCGATGTAATAAAACAGTTTCAAGAGCCAGTACGGTTATGGATAAGGAATATTGTCTATTTAAATACTATCTTGAAAATGACTATTTTTCTA
Source organism: uncultured Eubacteriales bacterium (assembly GCA_963605425.1). Lineage (GTDB taxonomy): Bacteria > Bacillota_I > Bacilli_A > Acholeplasmatales > Anaeroplasmataceae > JAEELC01. The sequence goes on along the minus strand of CAVCUQ010000015.1, from coordinate 34,023 downwards.
TGATAACAAATTATTTCCATTATTTTGGTCATTATATTCTTAAGCAAAAATTCCTTGTTTTAGCAATAGAAAGTGTCGATAAGATAGAGTTTAATAATGATTTGTTAAAATATCAAATATCTACTTATACTCATAGAACTAACCTTGAAATATTTTTAAAAAAGGTTGATCCAAGTAAATATTTAGAACTTATAAAAACATATGGAGCTTTTATTTGCTGTGGTATGACTTTAGATGTTGATCCATCAGTTATTATTAAAGAAATAGAAAAATATCCTTCTGATACAGCAGTTAAAATGATTGAGACTAATTTTGATTATATTTCTAAAGACTGTGCTCATCTTTTTAACTGTCTTGCAAAGATTATTGAGAGAACATATTATTTTAATAGGGAGCGTATTATATATTTTATTGGAAAACTTCCTCATACATCTATTGTGAAGGAAATATTTAATGGTAGAGCTTATTATAAAGAAAAACCTTATTTACCTAGTTTAAGTAGTAAAGAAAGACTTGATAAATATGATTTTTCTCTTGATGATATCTTTACTTACTGTGAAATTACAATTGATAGTGATGAAGAGTCAGATTACCCTGAAATTACTATTAGTTTAAAAGCTGGTGGTAATACTTTAGCTTATGTTGTAAAAACAGATGATAATATAAGCATGGAATGTATAGATTCTTTAACTAATAAACATCTTGCAAACTTCTTATACGACTATGTAATGTGTGAAAGAAAAGAGGAAGTTGAACAAAAAGAAGCTGAACTTAAACATAAAATTGATAATAGATTAGCTTTAGAAAGATTAGAAAAACTTAATGATTCAATTACTCAATTTAGCCAGCAAGCATATAGTGAACAAGGTCTAACTGGAGAAGCTAAAGCTACTTTAGAAGTTCATCTTAAAGCAAATAATGATTTAAAGATGGAACTTAAGATTGCAAAAGATGGTGCGGATCAATTTTATAAAATTCAAAGCTTAGGTAATTTTATTGATAGTTTCTATTATAAAAATGCAAAAAAATATGGTAAAACTTTAACATTTACTCATAGTTTAAATAATCTGGTTCCGCCTTATGATAGATTGGTTGAATATTTAGAAGAAATAACAACAAGAACTAGATACTCAACAGAAATAGCTTTTAATACATATAATATTAAGGTTATTTTAAGTATCTTGAAAGATAAATATATTTATTTTAATGATAAGCTAACTCTTGTTAAACTAAATACAATCACTCCTAGATATAGTATAGATAAGGATTATAAGATTTGTATTGATTTAAGTGATAATATCAAGGCTTATAAATTTGGAAACGGGGTTTATGCTCATGATTTGGTAAATAATGAAATTAATCTTATAGCCGTAAATAAAAACGATTTAGCTTTATTTGAATTCTTTATGAAAAATAGAGGAACTAGTATCGAAACTGTTAAAGATAATTTTAGAGATATTATTTATTCATTAAACCAAGATAAGATTGCTTTAGATAACAACTTAAAAGAAGATTTTAAGATTAATGATATCGAAATTAATGCTTATTTTGATTACAGCAATGATAAAATCTTAGTTAAATCTACATATGCTAAAGACTCTATGGAAATTGATATAAAAGATATAGTTTCAAATGCTGATGTTTCTAAAATTAATACTTATAATAACTATCTTGAAACGTTAGGATTTATTGATGGTGAAATGGAAGATGAAACAGATATCTTAAATTTCTTTGAATTAGATTTCTCTTATTTAAAAACTTTAGCTAATGTATATCTTTCTGAATCTATTACAAATAAATATATTTACAAGATGAAAGCACCTATTATTGAGATTGAAAAAACAAATTCAATGATAGAAGCCTTCCTGGGTGAAAGTGAATATTCTGAAGAAGAATTAAAGAAGATATTAAAGGCTATTAAGAAAAAGAAGAAATATGTCCTTTTAGATGATAATCAAATTATTAAATTAGATGATAAAGAAACTAGCGATTTCTATCTTACTTTAGATGATTTTAATATTAATTTAAATAAACCACTTGAAAGAGTTAATTTACCTGTTTATCAAGCACTAAAGGCTTATGCTCATGAGAAAAATTGTAAGATCGATGATTATTTAGCTAATATGGTAAACGATATTAAGAACTATAAGGATTCAAATCTTGAAATGCCTAAGGTTAATGCTACACTTAGAAGTTATCAAGAAGATGGTGTTAAATGGTTAACTATTCTTAAAAATTATAATATTGGTGGTATTTTAGCTGATGATATGGGTCTAGGTAAGACACTCCAAGTTATCACTTTACTTACAGGGGATACTAAAGAAGAACCTTCACTTATCGTTTGTCCTAAGAGTTTAGTATTCAACTGGAAGAATGAATTTGAAAAGTTCTCTCCTGATTTAAATGTTGTTGAATTATACGGAACTTCAGGTGAAAGACAAGATGTTGAAAGTAACATTAAACAAGATAAGAAAGTAATTTATATTGTATCTTATGATTCACTTGGTCGTGATATAGAATTACTATCTAAAAATGACTATAACTTCCTAGTTCTAGATGAAGCTCAAAATATTAAAAATGTTAATGCTAAAAGAAGTGAAAATGTTAAGTCTTTAAGAGCTGTTCATCGTTTTGCATTAACTGGCACACCTATAGAAAATAATGTTATTGATTTATGGAGTATATTTGACTTCTTAATGCCTAATTATTTTGAAGATACAAGTGAATTTAGATCTAGATACTTACATGATGAATCATTTACAGAAGTTATTGCAAAAAAGGTAGCCCCATTTATCTTACGTCGTACTAAGAAAGATGTATTAAAGGACTTACCTAGCAAATATGAGACTGTTATTACATGCGATATGAATGAAGAACAAAGAAAATATTATGATGCACTTAAATTAGAGGCTAATGAAAAGATGTCTTTAGGCGGAAAAGTATTTGATATTCTTCCATATCTAATGAGACTTAGACAAATATGTATTGATCCATCTTTATTTATTGATAATACTAAGACTGTTGGTTCTAAGTTAAGCCAGTTATATGACATTATTGATGATTATAAGAATGAACATAAAATGCTTATTTTCTCTCAATTTGTAGAAGCTTTAAAGAGAGTTGAAAACTATTTAATTAAAAATCAAATACCTTATTACATGATTACTGGTCAAACTGATTCTAAAGAAAGACTTATTATGTGTAATAAATTTAACAATGATAAAACTCCTATTTTCTTAATTTCGCTTAAAGCTGGTGGTACAGGTCTTAATTTAATTGGCGCTGATACTGTAGTTCATCTAGATCCTTGGTGGAACTCAAGTGCTGAAGATCAAGCAACAGATAGAGCGCACAGAATTGGTCAAACTAGAAACGTTGAAGTTATTAAACTTATAATGGCTGATTCTATTGAACAAAAGGTAGTTGAATTACAAAATAGTAAGAAGGATATTATTGATAAATTAATAGCTTCTGATGATAATAGATTAACTAGTGTTTCTCTTTCTGATTTAGCATTTATATTAAAATAATACTTGCATTTTATAAAGTATAAAACTATTAAATTTAGACTATAAAAATATTTTTGGCAATCTACTTGAAAGATTGCCACTTTTATAGTATTATATATTAGAGTCTTTATAGACTCAATCAAATAACGATAAAAGAGGTGGGAAATTATGGCTGAAATTTATTCATCATACCCTGCAATCGCACTTCGTGGTATTATTCCATTACCACAAAATGATTTTAGAACTGAAGTCGGAAGAAAGAGTTCTATAGAAGCTTTAGAATTAGCTGAAAAGGAATTTGATGGTAATATTATATTACTTATTCAAAAAGATCCTACTATAGTAGATATTAAACCCGAAGATGTTGAAACTGTTGGTGTTATTGCACACATTGATTCAAAACTTACATTACCAAATAAAAATTACAGAGTTAAATTCACTGTTAATGAAAGAATTTCTGTAAAATCTATTGATAACACTGCTTCATTCTTTATGTGCAGTTTTGATTATTTAACTGAGAAAGAAGATTCTATTGAAGAACAAGCAGTACTTGTTAAAAAGGTTATTTCAGAAATTACTAATAATAGAAATGCATTAGTTAACCCAGAAGAAGTTATGAGACTTATTTCATCAGGTCTTACAACTAAAGAATGTGTTGACGTAATTGCTGGTCATTTAAAGACTTCTACTAATAAATATAAGTATTTAAGTGAGCCTTCTATTGTAAACAGAATGAAATATATTCTTGAAGATTTAAATAGAGAAGCTGAGATTCAAAAACTTGAAAACAAGATTAACGAAGAAGTTAAGAAGTCTATTGATGAATCTCAAAAAGAATACTATTTAAGAGAAAAAATGAAAGCTATTCAAAACGAGCTTGGTGAATCTGGTCGTACTGAAGAAGAAATCGATGAGCTTAAGCAAAAGATTGAAAAAGCTGGAATGAGCGAAAAGATTAAACAAAAAGCATTAAAAGAACTTAGAAGATACCAAATGACTTCAAGTCAAAATGCTGAATCAGGTATTATTAGACAATATCTTGAATTTATTGTTTCTCTTCCATGGAAGGAAGAAACAAAGGATTCATCTGATATTAAGGCTGTTGAGGCTGTACTTGATAAGAATCACTTTGGCCTTGAAAAGGTTAAACAAAGAATTTTGGAATATCTATCAGTTAAGATTTTAACTGGTAAGAATCCTCAAACTATTCTATGCTTATACGGACCTCCTGGAGTTGGTAAAACAACTTTGGCTAAATCTATAGCAGAGGCTTTAGGTAGAAAGTTCGTTAAGGTATCACTTGGTGGTCTTCAAGATGAGGCTGAAATAAGAGGTCACAGAAGAACATATCTAGGTGCTTTACCTGGTAGAATTCTAAAAGGTATGCAAGATGCTAAAACAGTTAACCCTGTCTTCTTACTTGATGAAATTGATAAGATTTCTTCATCTAGTTACAGAGGAGACCCTGCAAGTGCAATGCTTGAAGTACTTGACCCTGAACAAAACAAGAACTTCTCAGATAACTATCTAGAAGAAGAATATGACTTATCTAAGGTATTATTCATCACTACTGCAAACTCTCTAGATACTATTCCTCAACCACTTTATGACCGTATGGAAGTTATAACTCTATCTAGTTATACTGAATATGAAAAGACAAAGATTGGTTTTGATTACTTAGTACCAAAGGTTCTTGATCAAAATGGTCTAGATCCAAGCAAATTCTCAATCACTCCAGATGCAATGAAGGAAATCATTTCTTCATATACTAGAGAAGCTGGTGTAAGAAGTCTTCAAAGACATATTGCAACATTGGTAAGAAAGTCTATTAAGAAAATCTTAATGGATAATGATGAACATGTAGAAATTAACACAGATAACTTAAGTGATTACTTAGGTAAGAAGATTTATTTCAACAATGAATCTCGTCTTGAATCTCAAGTTGGTGTTGTAACAGGTCTTGCATACACTCAATTTGGTGGAGATACTCTAGATATCGAAGTTACAACATATCCTGGTAAAGGTGCTTTAGTTTTAACTGGTAAACTTGGAGATGTAATGAAAGAATCTGCAATGGCTGCTTTATCATATGTAAAGAGTCATTATAAAGAATTTGGCATTGACCCTAAGGTATTTGCGGAAAACGATATTCATATCCATGTTCCTGAAGGTGCAGTACCTAAAGATGGTCCTAGTGCTGGTGTAACATTAACAACTGCTATTACTAGTGCTCTAACAAATAGAAAGGTTCCTGCAACACTTGGTATGACTGGTGAAGTTACTCTTCGTGGTACAGTACTTCCTATCGGTGGTCTTAGAGAAAAGAGTATAGCTGCAGTTAGAACTGGTCTTAAGAAAATCTTAATTCCTCGTGAGAATATTCGTGATTTAGACGAAGTTCCTGAAGAAGTTAAGAAAGTACTTGAAATTGTACCTGTTCATAATGTATCAGAAGTACTTGATATAGCTTTGGAAAAATAAAAAATTATAAGATTACTTGTTTAATACAGGTAATCTTTTTCTTTACAATAATTTTTATTAAAACTATAATATTAACAAGGTGATAATATGAAATTTATTGCATATAGTGTAAAGGGTAAAACTAGAATAGGTGTTATTAAAAATAATAAAATTTATAAAACTAAATATAAAAATATATATGAACTCTTTAATGTTAACTTATCAAAAATAGAGTTACTTGAAATTGAAAAAGAGAATATTAAAGAAGAACCTATAATTAAGAGACCTAAACAAGATATAATTTGTGTAGGAATGAATTATTATAATCACAAGGTGGAATGTGTTAAGGCTTCTTTAAGTAAAACTCTCGATATTAAAAGTGTGTACTTTTCTAAAAGATGCAATAAAGCTATTACAAATGGTGATGTGCTTGACTTACATAGTGATATCACCTCTTTTCCTGATTATGAGGGAGAACTAGGCTTAATCTTAAGAAAAGATATCTATAAAGCTAAAAGCGATAATGAAATTCGTGATAGTATCTTTGGGTACTTTATAGTAAATGATGTAAGTGCTAGAGATATCCAAAGAGATCATGAACAATTTTATTTTGGTAAATCTTTAGAAGGATATACGATTTTCTCTAGTGTTTTAGTTACCAAGGATGAGTTTGACTCTTTCCCAAAAGTAGATATCAAAACATTTGTTAATAATGAATTAAGACAAAATGATAATACAGCTAATATGTTGTTTGATATACCATATCAAATAAGAGAATTATCTAGTGGTATGGTACTTAAAAAGGGCACTATCATTTCAACTGGTACACCTAACGGAGTAGGAAAATCATTAGGTATACCACTTAAAAAAGATGATGTGGTAAGAATTGAAATAGATAAAATAGGATATATAGAAAATAGGTGTAAGTAATTATGAATTATACAATTGTAATAGATTATCAAAAAGATTTTATTGATGGCACTTTATACAATGAAGGTGCTATTAAGATTAGAGATAACGTTAAAAAGAGAATTAATGAAGCTATTTTAAATCATAATAAATTAATTTTTACTAAAGATACTCATTATGATAATTATTTAGAAACTAATGAAGGAAAGAATCTTCCAATTAAACACTGCATTAAAGATACAAAAGGACATGATATTGATGAAAGTACAATAAATGATATTAATTATCCTTATGAAGTGATTGAAAAGAATACCTTTGGTTACTTAGAATGGAAACTAGAAAATCCAGAAAACATTTATTTATTAGGTGTTTGTACAGATATTTGTGTCATATCTAATGCTTTGATTTTAAAGGCTAAATATCCTACTTCAAATGTGTTTGTCTTTAGCGATGCTTGTGCAGGACTTGACGAAAAATTGCACAATGAAGCTTTAGATGTGATGAGAAGCTGCCAAGTAAAGGTTTTATAGATGGAAATACTATTTGAAGATAATCAAGTAATCGTAGCCTTTAAAGAAGCAGGACTTTTATCACAAGCAGATATATCAGGTGATAATGATATTTTAAATGATTTGAAATTATATATTAAAGAAAAATATAATAAACCTGGTGCTGTCTATTTAGGTCTTGTCCATCGCCTTGACCGTAATACTAGTGGGGTAATGGTTTTTGCACGAACTAGTAAAGCAGCCTCAAGACTTTCTGAAGAAATTAGAGAACATAAACAGTTTAATAAAAAATATTTAGCTGTTGTAGAAGGAATAATACCACGCGGAGAGACTAAAACTCTAAAGAATAGACTTCTTAAAAATGAAGATAAGAATAAGAGCTTTGTATCAAATAGCAAAGACGCTAAAGAAGCTATATTAACTTATACTTCACTTGATAATGTTACTATAAATAATAAGTCATATTCTCTATTAGATATTACACTTCTTACAGGACGTCATCATCAAATTAGGTGCCAGTTATCTCATATCGGGCATCCTATTGCCGGAGACTTAAAGTACGGAGGATCAAAGCTTAAAAATAATGAATATTATTTATCTAGTTATTCAATTACTTTTACTCATCCCACTTTAAAGGAAAGTATAACATTTAATTATTTTAAATCTTATGGCTTATTTTCATTCTTTTCAAAAGATGATTTACTTAATAAATATAAACTAATCTAGGACTGCTTATTACTTGCAGTTCTTTTTTCGCTAGTTTTCTAATTCTTTATTTTCTATGCAAAATATTATATAATAGTTGTTATGTGAGAGGTGATTTTTATGTATCATTCAACAAGAGGTTTAAATAAAGTTCATGCTTCTGAAGCTATCATAAAGGGGCTAGCAGAGGATAAAGGATTATACGTTATAGATGAAATATCTAAACTAGAATTAAAGAAAGAAGATACAAAGCTTTCTTATCAGGAAATATGTAAAAAGGTTTTTAGAGTATTTTTAGATGATTTTACTGATGAAGAAATTGATGAAGTTGTAGCTTTATATTCAAAAGAGAATTTCCCTTATGGATTTACTAGTTATAGAGGAACAACAGATTATTGTTTCTTATATTTAACTTTAGGTCCTACATTTGCATTTAAAGATATGGCACTTCAAGTTTTACCTAAGTTAATTGAAATATCAAAGAGAAAACATGGTAATACTAAGAAAACTGTTGTACTTACAGCTACAAGTGGAGATACTGGTTCAGCTGCTATGTCAGGTTTTTCTAAAAATGATAAGACTAAGATTGTAGTATTATATCCAAATAATGGATGTTCAGAACTACAAGAAGCCCAAATGTTATCATTTACAGGTGAAAATGCAAAAGCACTTGCAGTAAATGGTAACTTTGATGATTGTCAAAGAATGGTTAAAAAGATATTTAATGAATATCATAATGATAATATTGATTTAGTATCAGCTAATTCCATAAATATTGGACGTCTTATCCCACAAGTTGCTTATTACTATGCTTCATATTTAAAACTTGTAGATGATGATTTAATCTTATTCGGTGAAAAGATAAATGTGGTAGTACCTACAGGTAACTTCGGTAATATTTTAGCTTGTATTACTGCAAGCAAAATGGGACTTCCTATTAATAAGATTATTTGCGCATCAAATGAAAATAATATTTTAACTGATTTCTTTACAACTGGTGTTTATGATGCAAATAGAAGTTTTAAACAAACTAATTCACCAGCTATGGATATCTTAATTTCATCTAACTTAGAAAGATTCTTATATTTATTATATAAAGATACTAATAAGATTAAAGAAATAGAAGAAAGCTTAGAAAACTCTAAGAAATTCGAAATTCCTGTAAGTGATATCGAAATCAAATTCCCTAATCTTATTGCCGGTTATGCAACTGAAGATGAAACAATAGAGGCTATCAAGAAATCTTATAAATTAAATAAGATTTTAATTGACCCACATACAGCTGTTGGATTTAAGGTGTTATGTGATAATAAAAACTTAGATAACTGCTTTACTGTTGTTGTTTCAACTGCAAGTCCATATAAATTTTCAAGTACAATTTGCAAGGCTTTAGGACTTGAAGAAGGCAGCGAACTAGATAGAATTAATGAAATCTATAAGAAGACTGGCGTTAAGGTTGATCCTAGAATCTATGAATATTTAAAGAATACTAATAAAAAGACTGTTATTGACTACGATAAGTTATACGATACAGTCACAGGTATTTTAGATTATGAATAAGTTTAGTATTAAGGTTCCCGCAACAAGTGCTAATTTTGGAATTGGATTTGATTGTCTAGGTGTAGCTTTAGATATTTACAACGAATTTGAATTTGAAAATTCTGATGTAGATACTGTTTCTGACTTTGAAGAAGAATATAATAACTCAAATAATTTAGTACTAACTAGTTATAAAAGATTCTTTAATGAATTTAACATTCCTTATATTCCGGTTAGAATTAAACTTCTAAAAGAAGATGTACCTCCAAGCAGGGGTCTAGGTTCTAGTGCTTGTTGTATAGTAGCTGGAGTTCTTGCGGGAAACAAGATTTCTAAAGCTAACAAATCTAGTGAAGAATTACTTTCCTTAATGACTAAAATTGAAGGACATCCTGATAATGTGGCTCCCGCATTCCTAGGAAGTTTTGTAGCTTCAACTATGCATAACGGGGAAGTTTATCCTGTAAGATATGACATATCAGATAAATTAATATTTAATGTCTATATTAGTGATTATAAATTATCTACAGAAGAAGCAAGAAAAGTATTACCTGATAGTTATAAGAGAAGTGATGTAGTGTTTAATTTATCAAGAATAGTTAATCTTCCTTATGCTTTAGCTAATGCTAACTTTGACTTACTTAAAGTGTTACTTATAGATAAAATTCATGAACCATATAGAAGAGAAATTATTAAGGGTGCTAAAGAATTAATTGAAAAAATTAATGTTCTTGGAGCTATAGGCTTAATTTCAGGTAGTGGTTCTACGCTTTTAAGTATTTCTTTAACTGATTTAAATATTAAGGATAATATCTATAAACAAAAAAGAGTTCATATTGTAAAAGAAGGGGCTATAATAAATGATTAATATTGGATTATGTGGTTTTGGAACTGTAGGCTCTGGAGTTTACAAGATAATTAATGAAAATAATTATTATCAAGATAAAGCAAGAGTTAGTAAGATATTAGTTCATAATGCATCTAAACATGAAGATTTTAAAGATATTATTACAACTAATTATTTAGATATTATAAATGATATAAATATTGATACAGTAATAGAATGTATAGGCGGAACTACACTAGCATATACAATCATTAAAGAAGCTCTATTAAATAAAAAGAATGTTGTAACTGCAAATAAAGCAGTTCTAATTGATCATTTGATTGAATTAACAGAAATTGCAAAAAAGAATGATGTAGCTTTATATTTTGAAGCTAGTGTGTGCGGAGCTATTAATATTATTGATACGCTTGAGGCCATTTCAAATTCAGATGAAATAGTAAAAATAGAAGGCATAATCAATGGTTCTACTAACTTTATATTAACTAAAGCTTTTGAAGGCTTAAGTTATAGTGATAGTTTAACATTAGCTAAAAAGTTAGGATTCCTAGAAGTTGATCCTACTGATGATTTAAAGGGATATGATGCTTTAAGAAAATTAGTTATCTTATCTAGTATTGCTTATCATACTAGAATTGATTATAGTAAAGCACGTCTATGCGGTATCGATAAATTAACAGATGAAGTAATATCTTTTGCAAAAGATAATCATTATGTAATTAAATTCTTAGCTAAATCTATTAAAAATGATAACAATGTATCACTATCTATAGACCCAGTGTTAATTAAAAACAATAATATATTGGCTAATATTAATAATGAATTAAACTCAATTAAATTAACAACTAAATATGCCAAAGAATTAACTTTAATCGGATATGGTGCTGGAAGCCTTCCTACAGCTAGTGCTATTATGCTTGATGTTAATAAGATAATTGATAATAAAAAGCATTATTTTGAATTTGATAAAGAACTAGTAACTATAGAAGATAATATTAAATCTTGTTATTTAATTAATAGTAACAATATTATTAATAAAAATTTAATTAGTGAACAATTAGGTTCTTTATATATAACTAAAGAAGTTTCATATAACGAGATTAAAGAAGAACTTGAAAAAGCTACATGCTATGTCAAGTTTGAGGAATAGATATGATAAGAAGAGCTAATTCTAGCGATATTCCAGCACTTATTAAATTATTAAAACAAGTCCATGAAGTTCATCACAAAGCTAGACCTGATTTGTTTAGAGAAGGTACTACAAAGTATTCTAAAGAAGAATTAGAATTAATGATAAAAGATGATTTAAATCCATCTTTGTTTATGAAGATTCTAGGGTTTTAGGATATGCCTTCTGCATACATAAACAAGTGCTAAATGATTCTAATTTAACTGACATTAAAACATTATATATTGATGATTTATGTGTAGATAGCGCTTCAAGAGGTAAACACATAGGAACTAAATTATATAATTATGTTTTTGACTATGCTAAAGAAAATGGTTATTATGAAGTGACACTTAATGTTTGGGCTGATAATAAGGCTGCTTTAAAGTTCTATGAAAGTCTAGATTTAAGAGTACAAAAGATTGGAATGGAAAAAATATTGTAAAAAGAAATACCTAGTAGAATTTAATCTATTAGGTATTTTTAAATATATAATAATATAAGTCCTAGGGAAGAAAATATTAGGGATATAGTTACTGTTATAAGACCATATTTAACAAAGGTTATAAAGGTAAAATTAATATTGTGTTTCTTTAGTATAGACATCCATATGATACCTGCAAGAGCTCCGATAGGTGTAAGGTAGGCACCGATATTAGAACCTATTATAGCTGAAAAGACTCTAATTTCATTTGTTCCTTCAAGTAAAGATGAATAGAGAACACTCATAGGAATGTTATTAATTATATTAGCGGATATTACAGAAGAAATAGTATAAGTAAATACTTCTGATATTGTATTACTACTCAATGAAGATAAAAATGAAGATATATAGTCAGTTACACCGTTTTCTTTTAATGATAATACTAAGATGAACATTGAAAGAATAAATGGTATTAGATTATAGGGAAGACGTTTATAAACTTTTGTAATATACGTTTTATCTTTATATTTAATGCTAAATATCGCAAGAAAGATAGTAAGAATAATAAGACTAGTAAGACATATAGCCCACATTTCTAAATTAATATAATTAGATATTACTAGAAATATAGTAGTTAAGAATAATATAACTAAATTAATAATTACTAAGGTTTTATTTTTAAGTTTGATTTCTTCTATTTCTTCAAATTCGATTTGTTTATTTAAATCTTTTCTAAATATTAACAAGATAGTAACAAGGGTTGATAATCCGGCTAGAAGTGTAGGAAGCCACATCTTTGATAAATAATAAACAAAGGAAATGTCAAAGTTAGATGCTAGATATATGTTTGTAGGATTACCTATAATAAGTAACATAGAATAGGTATTTGCATTAACGAACTCAGCTATAAGATATGGAAGCGGATTAATCTTTGCTTTCTTTGAAAATAGACAAATAAAAGGTGTAAAGGTTAAGATTACAATATCATTTGAGGTAAATATAGTAAGAATAGATACTAAGATATAAATGATAAAGAATAATTTATATTGATTACCTTTAGATTTATTAATGGCTCTAGATGCAAGAAAATTAAAGAAGTTTAACTCATCTAGTGATATAGATATTAAAGATAAAGATATAAATAGTACTAATATCTTAATGGGATTCATTTTACCTTCCGTCATACTAATAAATAAATTATGAATATCAATGCTTGATAAGAGAAGTAATATTAAAGCACCAATTAATGTAATAACCCAAAATGATTGACATGTGAATTTATATATTTTAAGAGTTGGCTTAAACATTATTGCTAGAATCATTAGAACAATAGTTATTATAAATATAGTAAGAGAAATATACATAATATCACCTTTAAATTAACAAATATATTATAGATTAAAAAATATTTTTTTAAACAGATTAATAACAAATGTATAAAAATATTTGTTTTTACTTTAGGTAAAAGAAATTGAAATAAAGTTAATTTTAAAATTATTTTAGAAGATTAAATAGAGCGAAAAATCAAGAGTTGAATTAAAGTTTTTGTATTCTATAATTAGAGATGTTTAAGGGGTGAATCTTTCAATGATAAACGTTATAAGTTATTTTATTAATGAGTCTGAAAAAGAATTTTTAAAAGGAATTATTCAAAATGAATATGGTAAGACTTTTACAGTATTAAAGAAATTTGATACTAAGAATGATTCTCATGAATCTTTAGTTATTTTTAATGAAGATGAAAAAATTATAGCTAATGTTAATACTAATAAATTTGCTCATTTAGCTATTAATAAACCATATTTAATTACTAAAGATAGTTTTTAAAAAAGAAAATCTCACATTTTTTTACTTAACTATTTACAAACAAAATAAAATAATATATAATACTTAAGGACTTTTAAAATGAAAGGGGGCCTAGTGAATATGGCAAAAACAATCGTGCATGAAAAAGAATCCATCGATGATGCTCTTCGTCGTTTTAAACGCGATGTTTCTAGATCAGGCAACCTTCAAGAAGCTAAGAAACGTCAATATTATTTAAAACCATCTGATGTTCGTAAACAAAAGCGTCAAGAAGCTCGTAAGAGATTTAAGTAATGGATTAATGGAACAATCGTTTAGCGGTTGTTCTTTTTTCTTTAATAAGGAGGATTTATGTTTAAGGCAATAAGACATTTTATAACCATTACTCATCATAGACATTTAGTATTAATCTATTGTTTTAGATCTGGTCTTTATAAACAAGGATTATTACATGATTTATCTAAATATTGTTTTTCTGAATTTATTCCATCAGTAAAAAACTATGCCTATGGCAAGTATTCTCCTAATACTAATGAAAGAACGAAGAAAGGCTATTCAAGTGCTTGGTTACATCACAAAGGAAGAAATAAACATCATTCTGAATATTGGTTTGATTATAATCAAAACTTAAAACGCTATGCACCTGTCAAAATGCCTAATAGATATGTAGCTGAATCAGTATGTGATAGAATAGCTGCTAGTAAAAACTACAACAAGAAAAACTTTAAACCGCAAATGGCTCTTGATTATTTAATTAATGAAAAGGACAGGATTGTAATGCATCCTGAAACTTATGAGAAAGTACATTATCTTCTTACTATGTATGTAGAAAAAGGAGAAAAGTACTTATTTAAATATATTAAAAAAAATTTAAGAAATAATTTATCTTAATGTAAGTAAAAATTAAATTTTCCTTCTATATTCTTATAGGAGGACTTTTTTATGAAGAAATTTAGAGTATTTTTATTATTTTTATTTGTTATTACTTTTGCTAGTATAACTGGAAAGAAGGAAGCTGAGGCATCAACTGGTGCTTATTACACTTATTCCTATTTAAATGTATCAAGTGGAAAACTTCTAAGAGATTATACTAGTGAAGAATTAGACGTAGAATTAAGTGAGGTAAGAAACAGAAAGTTTAGTGGATGGAATATCTATAAATTTAATAATAATGTGCGTACTACATTTATTAAGGAAGCTTTATTTTCATACCATAATACATCATCTACACCATATACTTATACTGTTAATATTACTAGTGAAAAAACTATTAAAACATCATGTTCAGCTACGGGTTCTATAGGCCTAAATGCATCAAGCACAGGTAAAACATTTAAATCTGGACTTACTGGTGAGTTAAAACTTCAAGGTGAATATAGCGAAGTAGAGTTAAATAAGGAACAAGAGAACTTGCAAATTACAGTAGATCCTAATTCGGTTGTAGTTGGTTATATTGAAGGTACTGGTTATTATACAAATGGTGTTGCATGTTGTTACTGGTTTTGGATTGAACAAGAAGTAGGTGCTTTTGAGTACTTTACGATTACGAGTTCTTATTTAAGAATTGAAAAAAGATCACTATGAGACGTTTACTCGGGCTTATTTGTTTTATATCTATTGCGTTAATGTCTTATCTATATAACGAAAGGGATGAGAACATTTATTTGTATTCCGAACTAGCTAATGTATATGTTAATTCGAAAGAAGAAACATTTACTATATCTCTTTATTCAAATTTAAATAAATCTATTTATACAAATATGAATTCGATAAAGATTAAATATAAAAATGATAAATCTAATATAAATTTAAATATTAAAGAATATGAAGTAAATAGTGAAGAAGACTATTATAGGATAGATTATAAAATTTATAATTTTAGTCAATTTGAAGGTTATTATAAGGACTTCACATTAAATATATCAACTAGTTATGATTCATTTGATGTTGTGTTAGGAAATTATTATTTTAGTGATGTAGAAGGGATAGAAGCGGAATTTGAAATTAATTATGATTCTTTTAATAATATAAGCAGTATTAAATTAGGGGATGTTGGTGAAATTGATAATGATCATTATTACTATGCAAATAATAAAAAATGTGAATATATCTATAATGAATTTACATATTTGAATTTAGAATCTAATTATCATAATAGAACACTTCTTATTAAACATATGGGTAAATATTATTTAATCAAAGATGAGAAACTTAATAAACATTTCTTTAAGGAGATAAAATGATTAAAACAAATAATTTAAAGAAAACATATAATCATAAAGTTATATTAAAAGATGTTAATTTAGAATTTGATAATGGCTCTGTTATACTTCTTGTTGGTCATAATGGTTCAGGTAAATCAACTCTTTTAAAACTTATTGGGTCTGTTATCTATCCTGATAATAAGAATATGATTGAAACTGTAGAATCATCTTGTTATATACCAGAAAAATTTAATTTACCAAGGTCTTTATCCGTTAAATATTATATTAAGTTTTTAGAAAATTTATTTTTAGTTAAATTAGATTATTTTATAGATTATCTCGATATACCGTTGAAGAAGAAAATAAGAGAACTTTCTAAAGGTAATTTGCAAAAACTTGCTTTATTATATGTAATAGCTTCTAATAAAAAACTTATATTACTAGATGAGCCTTGCGAAGGTATGGATAAAGATTTAAAGAAGAAATTTATAAGTATTATATCAAGACTAGTAAAAGATAATAAGACAGTAATAATTTCAACACATGATAAGGGTGATTATTCAAGGATGTCACCTAGAATTATTAATATTGAGGACGGAGTAGCTAATGAAGTTATTAAAGATATCTGATTTTTTTATTAAAACTTATCTATCTAAAGGTAGTGTTATTGCAATCATTATTTCTTATATTGTATCCTTAAGTTATAGTATATATACAATAATTAATAATTTATCTTCATATTATTATGATAGTAATTTAGTTAATTCATCTTATTTATCTAATTCTTTTAATTTGCTTAATATTATATTAATATTTATAATCTCATTCATTTTGTTAAAGGAAGCTAATTTGGTTTCGGATTCAGCCTCAGTAATGCTTGAATCTTCTTTTACAAGGGTTAGTATATTTATATCCAAACAAATAGCTGTAATATCACTAGTATTTATTTTATCTTGTAGTTATTTCTTAATATTCTATGTTCCACCATATATATTTTTTAATCTATTTAAGATTCAATTTTTAAAGTCTTATTGTATATTATTTTTATATCTAATAATAATTTCAGAACTGTTTTTATTATTTAATTATTTGTTTAAGAATTTCTTTATTACATCTGTATTTGCAATAATGCTTATAATACTATCGCTTTTCCAAAATAGTTATATTTCTTATTTTGTACCTTTAGTTAAGATAGAAAATAATTGTATTGTATTTGATATTAATATATTTTATGCAATTATGTATTTAACAATAATATTTATGCTAAACTCTATTATATATGTAAAATTGGATCGCAAATGATAAATTATGAAAATAACTGTTGACATGGTTATATCTTTTGTTGTATACTAAATAAGTAAGTGAATAAGTGGAAAGAAGAAACACCCGTTTCTCGCCTGATTGATAGTAGTTGATAGGCAAAATGTCACGATTATTAATTTCTATAATTAATTTTTAGTATGATATGTTGAGGGTGTTTATGCCCTCTTTTTTATTTGCAAATATCGTCGGAGGTGACTTAGTATTAACAAGCCAAACAAAAACAATGATGTAATCATGAATGAGGACATCAGATCAAAAGAAATGCTAGTTATTACAGAAGATGGCGAGAAACTTGGAATTTTATCTCGCAAGGATGCACTAGCAGAAGCTGAAAGCAGAAACTTAGACTTAGTTTTAGTTTCCCCACAGGCTAGACCACAAGTTGCAAAAATAATGGATTATTCAAAATATCGTTTTGAGCAACAAAAGAAAGCTAGAGAACAACGTAAGAATCAACATGTTGTTCAAGTCCAAGAGATAAGAATGACACCAACAATCGGTGACAATGACTTGATCACTAAGGCTAACAAGGCTCGTAAAATTCTTGAAAAAGGTAATAAAATTAAGGTTTCTGTAAGATTCTATGGAAGACTTATTACTCGTCAAGATTTAGGAGTACAAGTTCTAGATAAGTTTATTGAAAACTTAAAAGATGTAGCTGAAGTTGAAACACAAGCTAAGCAAGAAGGTAAATTCTTATTTACTACACTTGCTCCAATAAAGAAGTAAAATATAAAAGGAGATTTATTAAAATGCCAAAACAAAAAACACATTCTGGTTTAAAGAAGAGAATTAAAATTACTGGTACTGGTAAAGTAAAGCATCATCACGCTTACACTGGTCACTTAAAAACAAACAAGACTCATAAGCAAAACGTTGCTTTAGGTAAGTCTGCAATTGCTGAAGAAGTAGACTACAAGAGAATTAGACCATTAATTTCTAACATGTTATAATTCTTAAAAAAGAATTATTTGATTATTATTTAGGAGGACAAATATATGCCAAGAGTAAAAGGTGGATATACAACTAGAAGACGTAGAAAAGCAGTCTTAAAATTAGCTAAAGGTTATTATGGTTCAAAGCATACTTTATATAGAACTGCTCATGAACAAGTTATGCGTTCATTAGCTTATGCTTACAGAGACCGTAAGGTTAAAAAGAGAGAATTCCGTAAATTATGGATTCAACGTATCAATGCAGCTGCTAAGTTAAATGGATTAAAGTACAATACTTTCATTTTCGGTTTAACTAATGCTGGTGTTGAAGTAAATAGAAAGATGCTAGCTGACTTAGCAGTTAATGATGCTGTTGCTTTCACTTCATTATGTGAAATTGCTAAAGCTAATCAAACTCCAAAGGCTAAGAAGAGCGAAAATATCGTTATTCTTAACAAGGAAAGCAAGGCTCAAAGAGCTTTAAGAGCTGCTGAAGATGCTAAGGCTGTTAAAACAGCTCCTGTTAAAGAAGTAAAGGCTGAAAAGGTGGTTAAAGCTGCTCCAGTTAAGGAAGAATCAGTAGACCTTTCTAGCAAGACTGTTGCTGAATTAAAGGAACTTGCAAAAGCTAAGGGTATCAAAGGTATTTCAGCTATGAAGAAAGCTGACCTTATCGAAGCTTTATCAAAGTAATAACAATTAATTAGGACCTATATGGTCCTTTTTTTTATACTTATTTTTTAGTATAATAAATCAGGTGATATTAATTATGACAATTAAAAGAGTAGATAAAACAACTTTAAAAATCTTAAAAATCTTACTTTATGTAAATACATTTATTTTACTTGCTTTAGGTAGCTATTATTTATTTTTCCATATTATAAATAGTAATCCTAATAATGTATTTGATACTTTTATCTTCCTTCCTTTGCTACTAGCTTTCATTGGAAGCGAGGTAATGCTTATGAGCTATGTTTATAACAATTCAAGTTATAAATCTAATAATACTCAGGATAATGCGATGTTTAACTTAGGTTTGATCATAGAAGGTCTTGCAGTAGTCACACTTATTGTTCTTTTGATTTTTAATTTAGCATTTAATAAATAATTGACAAAGACTGTTTTAAGTAATATACTAAAGTTGCTAGGAAGATGCCCTGGAACCCTAAATCAATTTTTATGGGATTTGAGGTTTATATGTGTCGAATGCTCCACCTTTTGATTGGAGAATCCTAATTATAGACAAAAAGAGAGTCCCCACGTAGTCCTTATTAAGTTCTACATCGGACTTCCTGGCTTCTTTATATTAAGTCCTCAATTGAGGGCTTTTTTCTTTTTGTGTTGTAATAATAATTTAAATATTATATAATCTTAAAAGGTTTTTTAACTCAAAATACAATAAGAAAGTGATATGATAACATGGCTACATTTGAAAGTCTTAATTTAGATAAAGAAATACTCGAAGCTCTAAATGATTTGCAATTTTTAGACGCTACAGAAATCCAGGAAAAGGCAATACCTATTATGTCAAAAGGGAATGATATTATTGGTATTGCCCAAACTGGTACAGGAAAAACTTTTGCTTACTCTATTCCTCTTTTAACTAATATTACAAAGGATAAATATACTCAAGGATTAATTTTATGTCCTACAAGAGAACTTGGTATTCAAGTTGCAGAAGAAATAAAGAAATTAATTAAACATAAACCTTATGTTAAACTAGCTACTATTTATGGTGGTGCTAGTTATGATAAGCAAATTAAAGAATTAAAAGCACATCCTCAAATCGTTGTTGGTACTCCTGGTAGAATCATCGACCATATGAATAGAAAGACAATTGATTTTTCACATCTACATACTCTTATTTTAGATGAAGCGGATGAAATGCTAAATATGGGATTTAAAGAAGACTTAGAAACCATTCTTGCTTCTGCACCAAAAGAAAGACAAACAGCTTTATTCTCAGCTACTATGCCTGATTTTATTAAACATGTAGCTGAAAACTATTTAAAAGATCCAGTTAAGATTGAAATTAAGAAAAAAACATTAACTGTTGATAGAATTAAACAAGATTTATATTATTTAAAGAGAGAATCTAAAACTGATTTGTTAATTAGATTACTTGATTTATATTCATTCAATAAAGTAATGGTCTTTGTTAATACTAAATCTAAGGTAGAAGAAATAGTTTCTACATTAAAGAAAAAAGGTTATAAAGCAGAAGCTTTACATGGAGATTTAAAACAAGTATCTCGTGATAAAGTTATGAATGGATTTAAAGAAGGTATATCAAATATATTAGTATGTACTGATGTGGCTGCTAGAGGTATTGATGTATCTGATTTAGAGGCTATTATAAATTTCGATATTCCTCAAGAACAAGAACTTTACGTTCATAGAATCGGTAGAACAGGAAGAGCTGGAAGAGAAGGTTTATCTATTACTCTTGCAACATACTCTGAAGAGAGAAAGATATTCTATATTGAACGTTATACTCGTTCTAAGATGAATGTATGTTCTATTCCTACAGTAGAAGAAATTAAGAAGAAAAAGATTGCTTCCTTTGTTGATTATATTAATTCTCATTTAGATGATCCTATTTCTGATTCTAATAAAGAATTAATTAATGAATTAAAAGTAATTGGGGCACAAACTGATTCACTTCTTAATATCTTATTAAATTTATCTAATTTCAAAATCTCTGAATATCCTGAAATTCATGTTAAGGAAGTTAAGGTAAGAGAAAGAAAGAGCTATTCTAAAGATTCTAGGAAGAAAGATTTTAAGGATAATAAGAAAAAATATAATGATGAAAAATCATTAAGAAAAGAAAAATATGCTGAACCTAAAGACTATCAACTAGTTAAGCTTTCTATAGGTAAGAAGAATAAACTTAAAGTCCAAGAACTTGTTATGTATTTATCTAAAGTAGGCGGAGTAAGAAAGTCTAATATTGGTAATATTAAGATAGCAGAAGATTATTCTTTAGTTGAAATTGCAAAAGGTGCTATCCCATTTGTTTTAAAACTAAATGGTCAAAAATATTTAGATACTACTATTAAAGTTTCTAAAGGTAAATAATATGCGTATTAATGCAGGTAAATTTAAACATCATAATATTTATATGACAAATCTTGATACAACAAGAGAGACTTCTGATAAAGTTAGACAAGCTATTTTTAATTTACTAGGTCAATACTTTGAAGACATTACCGTATGTGACCTTTTTGCAGGTTCAGGTGCTATGGGTCTTGAGGCTTTATCTCGTGGTGCTAACAAGTGTTACTTTAATGATATTAATAAGAAAGCTTGTGAAGTGGTAAAAAAGAATGTTAATTTATTGAAGGTTGAATCTTTTAGTATAATTTATAATTTAGACTATAAAGAGGCTTTAAAGAAACTTGAAGAAAATAGTATAGATATTATGTTTTTAGATCCACCATATAAAATGAATGATACTAAAGGTATTATTGAAGAGATTGATAAATATAATATTATTAGAGCTAAAGGTATTATTTCTTTTGAAATGGCAAAAGAAACAATAACGAGTGAAGTTGATAATTATGAAATTATCAAAGAAAAGATATATGGTATTAAAAAAGTTGTAATATATAAGAAAAGGGAATCTAATTAGTAGGTTCCCTTTTAATATCGTCATATTTAATTTTTATAATGTTTCTATAATCCTTAATATATTTTTTCATTACATTAAAGTTATCTTTAGTGTGATTAGATTTAATTAATTTCAATTTAGTTTTACTTTCTTTAGTTAAAGTATTGAAATCTTTATCTATTGTTTTATTTTCAAGTTTTAGATTAGATTTACTGATATTGATATCTTCTAAAAGGCTATTATTTTTATCTTTGTTTTCTTCTTTCCTTTTATTCTCATCATTTTTAAGTATTGCTTTAATAACTTCATTATCATGTTTAAGAGAAGCATTAGTAGATTCTGTTTTCTCTAAATCTTCTTTTAAAGAACGATTTTTTAAATCTACATTGTCTTTTTTAGCCTTTGCTAAATCGTTTTGGGTTTTAGTTGTATTTTCTAAATAAGAATTTTTTTGAATAGAGATTAATTCATCACAAGAATTAAATAAATCGTAATAATAATTTACTTTTTCATCTAATTCCATTTTTAAAGCATCATAGTTATCAGTGTATTCTTCTTTAAGAGATTGATATTTTTTATCATAATTCTTTATTATAGATTCTTTATTTTCTTTGTGATTTACATTGATTTCGTTTATTGATAATAAGAATTTTTCACTATTTTTTTCTCTTGTTTTTAAATCAGAATCTAATTGATCATTTACTTGTTTAATATCTATAGCATAAGAAGAAGTGTTATAAGTCTTAATTCTTATCATTGTCTTATTGATTTTATACTTATAAAGTTCTAATGTTTTTTGTAATTTTAAAGTAAACTTTTCTGAATAGTCATTAATTTTATGCAAGTTTTTATCTAGTAATTTACCAGTTAGGTTTTCTAGATTAGACAAATTTAAACAAAAATCACTGAAATTATGATATTCTCTTATGATGGAATTTAAATCATCGGTAAATCTATTAGAATATATATTATCTTTGCCTTCTAAAATAGAAAGTTTATTTGTTTTAGAGTCCAATTCTTTTTTAGATGATGCAAGTTTATTATTAAGTTTATCTGTCTCTTGTTTTAACTTTATTATCTTGTCGTTATTTTCTCTAATTTTTGTTCTAGATATATTGATCTTATTTTCATTAGAAGAAATCTGCTCTTTAAAATTATTTTGATCCTTAGAATTTCTTAATTGAGCATTAGTAATTCTTAAACTAACAATATTTTTATCAAGATTTGTATTAATTGTTTGTAGTTTCTCAATATTTTTATTGTTCTCTTGAATTAAACATTCAAGACTATCATTCTTTTGAGTGTAAGTATAATTAAGACTATCAACCAATTGTCTTGATTTGTTCATCTTATTATAAATTATATAGTTACTTATATAATGTGTTATATTTTGTTTATATAGTTTAACTATATCATTTAGACAAGTAAGAATAGAATCAAGGTAGTTCTTGAATGCAAGAGAAGGACTATTAGTTAAAATATTTAATACATAGTCGGATGAATACTTGGAATAGAGACTGATGAAAGAAGTAAATAAATTTGCAAAATATTTTGTTTCGCTAGTTAAAATATCCTGGAATTGTTTTTTCTTTAATTCTTGTAAATTATATGATCTTTTAGATATTTCAATCTTCATTTCGACATTTTTAATATTTTTTAAGTCATTATTTTCATTTAAAGTTGATTCGTTTAAAGAAGAAACATTGTTCTTATAATGTGTCATATATTCATCTTTATAACGATAATACTCTGTATTCAAGGCTTTTTTCTTATCTACTTTAAGGTTCCTATTATTAATTAAATAGTTTAAATATAGGTTATTAAACTGTTTAGCATAATCAATTTTTAATATATTTAGTGAATTTAAATGTTTATTTTTTTCTATTGATAATAATCCTATTGTTTCAAAATAACGCTTAGATAGATAATCTTTCTTTTCATTCGCACTAATTTCTAGTTCTAAATTTTTCTTAAGTAAATCTAATTCTTTAGTATAAGAAGAACTAGTATAATTTTGTTTATTGATAAGAATGTTTTGTTCATTATTATAACGTTCTAGAGCAGAATTAATATTATTCCTCTTGATTTCATTAGCTGACTTTTCGTTGTTAATTTTAATTGATAATTCGTTAGTTAAAACTTTGTTCGTAAAAGATTCCTCATTATCAAGCTTTTTTAATTCGGTTATATATGGTTGATTTTCTTTAGTTTCGTTGTAATCTTCTAATTCAAACTTGAATTTTCTCTTAAGTTCAGCTAGATCTCGCTCTTCTAATTTCTTAGCTTCAAGTTTAAGTATGTCTTGATATAACTTGCAAACTTCCTCTTTAGCTAGCTTTTCATACAAATAGTTATCACTACGTTTTTTCTTAAGTTCTAATCGCTTTATTTTCTTATCTCTTCTTGAAAGAGTAAGTTTAGTTAGATTATATTCTTCAAGCATTTTATTATAAGTTTTTTCGTTTTCTCTAATTTTATTTCTAGTCTCAAGGTCTTTTTCCTCAAAACATCTTTTTGCATAATTAATTTTATTTTCATAAGAAGAGTCAATTCGAATTAATTTCTCTTTAGCTTCATCATTTATCTTCTTATTTTCAATTTGAGCTTTACTTCTAATTTCTTCTTGTTTAGATCTGATTTTGTTTTTCTTAATTTCAGAATCATTACTATTTTTTTCTAACTCGACTTTAAGGTCTAAATCAAGGGACCTGATAATATCATTCAATTTGATTTCATTTTCTAATGTTTCTTTTTTAGAAGAAGTCTTTTGTGCATTAATATCTTTCTTTATGTTTTTGATAGTTTCCTTGCATTCTTCAATTTGGCTTAATAAAACAGCTTCCTCATCTAGAGATTTATTTTTCTTTGAATAATTTTCTTTTGAAAGTCTTGAGTGTTCTTGTGAATAAAGTTCGGATGATAAATCATTATAGAATTTAATATAATTTTTATAATTTTGATATGAAGGTTCTAGATTAGTGTCTATTCTATCATTTAAATCTTCAACTGTATTTTTAGCTAAAGTAATTTCATTTAAAATATCATTATTTAAATCAAGCAATTCTTTATTTAATTTATCTTTACTTTTATTATATTTAAATGTTTCCTCAGTTAACTTAGCTCTTTCTGCTTTAATTGTTTCTTCACACTTAGTATCTAATAAGATGTTTGCTTTACTTAATTCCTTTTCTAGATTTAAGCATTTATTTACATATTTAGAAGTAGAATTAATCAAATTTTCATTTAAAGAGGTAGTAGTCTTTTCTAGTTCATTAAAATTATCAGTTTGGGAAAGATAAAAGTTGTAATATGTATTTAAAAAATCTTTACTAATGAGCTTAGAATACTCTTCTTTGTTTGCTAGTTCATTTAGTTTTAAACCAAACAACTTTAGAATTGTAATATAATTCATATAGGTACCTCCTTAATCTTCTATAATTATATAATTTTATTATAAACTAGTCAAAATATAATATTTAAAAATAATTATTAAGTAAAATTCACTTTTTTAGACTATTTATATTATGAGGTGATTTTATGTACGCTTATATTAAAGGTGTAGTTGAAGAGATTAAAAGTAAATTTATTGTACTTGATAATTCAAATATTGGTTATCAAATTGTTGTGCCTAATCCTTATAGTTTTGAAAAGGAAGAGACTATTAAGGTTTATATCTATCATTATATTAGAGAAAATGAAGAAGTATTATATGGATTTAAATCTAGTGATGAAAAAGAACTATTTTTAAAACTACTTGAAGTTAATGGTATTGGTCCTAAGTCTGCCTTATCTATCTTAGCTAGTGCAACTTGCTCAGAGATAATGGACGCAATCGAAAGAAGTGATGCAAATTACTTAAAACGTTTCCCTGGTATTGGTGCTAAAGCTAGTCAACAAATTATTCTTGATTTAAAGGGTAAGATTAAATTTAATGCAGAAAACAAAAAAGGAACAAAGGCTGATGATTTAATTGATGCATTAGTAGCTTTAGGTTATTCTAGAAGAGATTCTATTAATGTTATTAATTCATCTGATTTAAGTTTAAGTGATGAGGAGATTATAAAAGGGGCTTTAACTCTTTTAAATAAATAATTATGAATGATATTTTAGATGTAAATGAAAATAATGACGATAAAGATTTATCTATAAGACCTCTTTTACTTTGTGACTATATAGGTCAAACTAAAGCAAAAGAAATGATGAAGATATACATTAAGGCTGCATTAATGCGTGATGAGCCTCTTGACCATGTTCTTTTATATGGTCCTCCAGGACTTGGTAAGACAACGCTAGCTAACATTATTGCAAATGAACTAAATGTTGGTATTAAAACCGTTTCAGCTCCTTCTATTGAAAAAAGCGGAGATTTGGCTAATATTTTAACTAAACTAAATCCAGGAGATGTTTTATTTATCGATGAGATTCACCGTTTACCTCGGTTTGTAGAAGAAGTTTTATATAGTGCGATGGAAGATTTTAGACTGGATATAATTATAGGAAAGGATCAAGCTAGTAAGTCTATTTCAATTAATTTACCTCCTTTCACTTTGGTTGGGGCTACAACTCGTTTTGGCGATCTATCTAGCCCTTTAAGAGACCGCTTTGGTGTTGTTTTAAGACTTGAGTATTATACAAATGTTGAACTTGAAAATATTGTAAAAAGATCTTGTTTAGTATATAATACTAAAGTTGATACTTTATCTTGCGAAGAGCTTGCAAAGCGAAGCAGAGGTACACCAAGAATTGCAAATAGACTTTTAAGACGTATTAGAGATTATGCTTTAGTAAATGCGGATGGCCAGATTACTTTAGATATTACACAAAAGGCTTTAAGTATGCTTGATGTGGATCCTAATGGTCTTGATTTAACGGATATTAATTATTTAAAGTGTCTTGTTTATCAGTTTAAAGGTGGACCTGTTGGTATTGAAACTCTTGCTCAAACTATTGGCGAGGTAAAGGAAACTATTGAAGATGTATATGAACCTTACCTTCTCAAAGAAGGTTATATTAACAGAACTTTAAGAGGTAGGGTAGCTACTGACAAAGCTGTAAAACTTGTAAAAGGTTTAAAAGAAGGTTAGAAAATGATTACTTTAGATGATTTTGATTACTATTTACCAGAAGAATTAATTGCTCAAACACCACTTAAGGAAAGAGAGGATTGCAGACTCCTTGTAATGAAAAAAGATAGCGGTGAGCTTGAACATAAACACTTTTATGATATTATAGATTACCTACATAAAGGGGATGTTCTTGTATTAAATAACTCAAAGGTTATTCCTGCTCGTCTTTTTGGAGTAAAGGAAGATACAAAGGCTCATATTGAAATTCTTATGCTTAAGGATTTAGGGGACGATGTTTGGCAAACTTTATGTAAGCCAGCTCGCAGAGTTAAAGTTGGTACAATTGTATCTTTTGGAGATGGAATTTTAAAAGCTGAATGTGTTAAGGAAGAAGAAGATGGAATAAGACATTTTAAGATGATTTATGATGGAATATTCCTAGAAATTCTTGATAAATTAGGTGAAATGCCTCTTCCACCATATATTCATGAAAAACTAGATGATCCTAATATGTATCAAACAGTTTATGCTAAAACACCAGGTAGTGCTGCAGCTCCTACAGCTGGTCTTCATTTTACTTCTGATTTACTTAAGAAGATTGAAGATAAGGGCGTTGAGATTTGTTATGTTACTTTGCATGTTGGACTTGGTACTTTTAGACCTGTTCAAGAAGAAGATGTAACAAAGCATAAGATGCATTCTGAATATTATGAAATATCAAAAGAAGTATGTGATGTTTTAAATAAAGCTAAAGCCGAAGGAAGAAGAATTATTTCTGTAGGTACTACTTCAACTCGTACACTAGAATCTGCTTATGATAATGGCTTTACTCCAAAAGCAGGTTGGACAAATATTTTTATCTACCCAGGTTATAAGTGGAAGGCTGTAGATGCACTAATTACTAATTTCCACTTACCTAAGTCAACTTTAGTAATGCTTGTTTCAAGTTTATCTACAAGAGAAAATATCTTAAATGCTTATAAGACTGCAGTTGAAGAAAAATATCGCTTCTTTAGTTTTGGCGATGCAATGTTTATTTACTAGGAGATGAATAAAAATGTCTATTTGGAAAAATTATCAAAATTATTTAAATGAAAATAATCCTAAGGTTGTAATTGAAATGGAAAACGGAGATACTATGACACTTGAGTTATTCAGCGAAGTAGCTCCTATAACTGTTCAAAACTTTTTAAAATTAGTTGATGAAAAATTTTATGATGGTCTTATCTTCCATAGAGTTATAAAGGATTTTATGATTCAAGGCGGAGACCCTCTAGGTAACGGTACAGGTGGATCAAAAGAAACTATCAAAGGTGAATTCCCACTTAACCATGTTAAAAACTATTTAGCTCATGATAGAGGAGTTATTTCTATGGCTAGAACTAATGATCCTGATAGCGCATCTAGTCAGTTCTTTATTTGCCACGCTGATTGTGGACACTTAAATGGTGCTTACGCTGCATTTGGTGTTTTAACTAATGGCTTTGAAACACTTGATAAGATAGCAAATGTTAAAACTGATGCATATGATATGCCATTAAATAAACAAACTATTAAGACAATAAGAAGAGCTTAAATTATGAGTCTAACTATTAGAGAAATGAATGATATTGATTTAGATTATAAAGATTTAAAGAAATATCATGATACATTAAATAAAGAAAAAGATTTAAAATTTACATTAGAAAAAGATGGTATAGTAGCCGGTTATATTCTGATTCATATTGTTACAACTATGAATGAATTTAAATTAGGCAATATGATTATTGATTATAATAAAGAAGAACAAGGTGAATTCGAAGAATTATTTAAGGATTTCTTGCATTCACAAATAATTGAAAATTCAATGCTTAAGATTACATGTTTAGTTAAGAATGAGAACAAGCATATTTTAGATTTGCTTAAAAATTCAGGCTTTATTATTGACGATAAAGTTAAAACAACAGATTCAATAACAGCTTTAAAAATTACTAAACCAATTTTCTTAGAAAGGAAATAAATATGTCTGCAATTTGGTACGAACTTATACACGAAGATAAATATACTCATGCTCGTTATGGTATTTTACATACCCCTCATGGTGATTTTGAAACACCTATATTTATGCCAGTTGGTACAAAAGCCACAGTAAAAACTTTATCTCCTAGTGAAATCAAGGACGTATCAGACGGACTTATTTTAGGAAATACATATCACTTATGGCTTTCTCCTGGTGATGAACTAGTAGCTAAAGCTGGTGGTATTAGAGGCTTTATGAACTGGGATGGTGCGCTTTTAACTGATAGTGGAGGATTTCAAGTTTTCTCTTTATCTAAGATTAGAAAGATTACTGAAGAGGGTGTAACATTTAGACACCATAAATCAGGAGAAAAACTATTCTTAAGCCCTGAAAAGAGCATTAACATTCAAAATAATTTAGGTGCTGATATAATCATGTCTTTTGATGAATGCCCTCCATTCCATGCAAATCATGATTATATGAAAAAATCTATTGAAAGAACTATTCGATGGGCTCAAAGAGGAAAAGATGCTCATAAGAATCCTGATACTCAAGCCTTATTTGGTATTGTTCAAGGTGGACCTTTTGAAGATTTAAGAAAGTTCTGTTTTGAAGAATTAGATAAAATAGGCTTTGATGGATATTCTATTGGCGGACTTGCTGTAGGTGAAAGTAAGAAAGAAATGTATGATATGCTTAATTACATTAAGACTATTTTACCCAAAGATAAGCCAAGATATTTAATGGGTGTTGGAAGTCCTGATGACCTTGTTGTTGGTTCTATGAATGGCGTTGATATGTTTGACTGTGTAGATCCTACAAGAATAGCTCGTCATGGTACAGCTTTAACTAGTAGCGGTAAACTTAGAGTTAAGAATGCTAATTACAAAGATGATTTCCTTCCTTTAGATACAAAATGTGATTGTTATGCATGTAAGAATTTTACAAGAGCTTATATACATCATTTAATTAAAGAAGAAGAAATCTTTGGCGCTAGACTATTAACTATTCATAACCTTTATTTCTTAAAGAACTTAATGAAAAATATAAGAGAAGCTATAAAAAATGACAAGATGAAAGAATTTGAAGAAGAGTTCTTCAGAGAGTTTGGGTATACAAAACTTGAAGATATAATGTCTGGTAAGGTTGATAAACCTACTATGAGATTAACTGATCAAATTAAGATTACTGGTGAAAAAAAATAATAATTATCCTAGGATTAATTCCTGGGATTTTATTATTTTAGGTTTAAAATTGTTAAATATTAAATTAATTGACATAATATGTCTACACTTTAAGTCTCTTTCAAGTAAAGCACGCTTTACATTTTATAATAAATAATATATAATAACACATAGTTTGAGGGAAACGTTATGAAAGAAGTAACATATTATTATAGTGATGAGGTAAATGATGAATTTTCTGGTGTCACTAGAAAACAAGTTGTTGTAGATGAAAATTTCAAATATATTCATAAAAATATCTTCTATAAAATATTAGAATTTATTGTTCACAGAATTATTGTCACACCATTTGCACAGTGCTATCGTATGTTTAAATTTCATAACAAACTTTATGGTAAATCAAAAGTAAAAGGATTTAAAGGCAAATATATTATCTATGGAAATCATACTCAAATTCCAGGGGATGGACTTCTTCCACCTATGTTTTTATTTCCAAGAAAACCTTACTTTGTAGTAAATCCTGACAATATTGCAGTTAAGGGTACTAAGAATATCATGATGATGTTAGGAGCTGTACCTACTCCAACAACTTTAAAGGGACTTAGAAACTTTGAAAATTGTTTAAAAGAAAGAGTTAATCATGGTCACCCTATTGTAGTTTATCCTGAAGCTCATATTTGGCCATATTATACTGGTATTAGAAACTTTAAATCAACAAGTTTTAAATATGCAGTTAAGTTTGAAGTACCTGCTTTTTGTTTTACTAATGTCTATAAAAAAAGAAAATTTTCAAAGAAACCGAAAATGATAACTTATATTGATGGTCCTTTTTATTATGATAAGAATTTAAATAATAAAGAGGCGGAAATAGATTTAAGAAATAGAGTATATAATACTATGCTTGAAAGATCTAAAGTATCAGATTATGAATATAAGTATCACTATGTAAAAAAGGAGACACTATAATGTATAATATAATGTTTTGTTGTAATGATAAAGTATTTAATTGTCTATTACTTACAACACTTTCATATGTAAAATATAATAATAAACCAGTTACATTTCACATTTTAACAATGAATTTGACTGAAATTAATCCGGATTATATTCCTTTTACAGAAGAACATAAACAAATTATCGAAAAGGTCTTAAAGAATAAAAATAAGGATTCAAAGGTAATATTATATGACTGCACAAAGCGTTATTTAGAAGCTTTAGGTGAATCAGAAAATAATTTATCAAAGTATACACCTTATACTATGCTTAGACTTTTTGCATGTGATTTTATTAATTTAGATAAGATTTTATATATCGATACTGATGTAATGTTTAATAATCCTGTTGATAAATTAATGAATATTGATTTAAAAGATTATGAATTTGCTGGTGTTAGAGATTATTTAGGAAGAGTATTCATTAATCATAATTATATTAATGCTGGTGTATTATTGCTTAATTTAAAGCGTATTAGAGAAACTAAATTATTTGAAACATGTTTAGATGCACTTGCAAAAGAAACTTATTCATTCCCTGATCAAACAGTTTTAAATAAATTTGCATTAAAGAAGATGTTCCTTCCTAACATTTATAATATGCAACATGGATTTAAGAAAAAATGTGTTATTAGACACTTCTGTAAGACAATCTTATGGCGTCCTTTCTATATTGTAAACATTAAACAAGATAATATTCATAGAGTACATAGAACGCTTCATATACATGCGTTTGATGAAATATATAATGAATATAATCAAATGCTTGAAACCATTTAAGGAGAGATATTATGGGTAAAATGGCCGATTTATTCGACTCACTTATAGCTACTAGTCCTGAAGAATTAGCTGCTATAGCTGAACTTGAAAGACAAGGTAAATACAACGAACACACTTCCCCAGCTAATTATGATATGTGTGAAGTTGTAGATAAAGACTTTAAATATATTAATAAACCACTTTCAACTAGAATTAAATATTTTTTCATGCAAAATTTTATAGTTAAACCATTTGAAAATAGAGAACGTAAATTAATGGGATATTCTGTTAAAGGAAGAGAAAATATTAAAGGTATTAAAACTGCAGTTGTCACATCAAACCATGTTTTAAAACTTGATTGCACTCTAAATAGAAGAGCTTTAAAAGGACATAAACTTTATATTACAGCAGCTGACTTCAATAACTATAAAGGTTTCTTAGGTGATGTTATGAGATCAAGCAGAATGATGCCTATGTCAAGTGATAGAACTGCTATGTGTAACTTTATTCGTAGTGTTAATACACTTCTTCAAAAAGGTAATAATTATGTACTTTTCTATCCTGAAAGAAGTGAATGGTGGTGCTATAAGAAACCTAGACCACTTCAAGATGGAGCTTTTCATTTTGCGGCTAAAAATAATGTTCCTATTATTTGTAATTTCATTACTTTTAAGGAAAATGGTAGAACAGATAAAAATGGTATCAAGTTATATGATATGTGTGTTAACATTCTAAAGCCTATTTATCCTAAAAAGGAACTTTCCGTTAAGGAAAATGAGCAATACATGAAAGAACAAAACTATAAGCAATGGAAAGAATGTTACGAAGAATATTATAAAGAAGAACTTGTACTTGAAAATTTATAATTAAGAAATGGCCTAAAGTGCCATTTTTTTGTTTTTTTCTTGAATATATAACTTTATATTTGTAAAATAGTAATAAAGTAAAATAGAGGTAGTATTATGCAAAATATTTCGATTTTAGGTGCTGGTCATTGGGGTCTAGCTCTTGCAAGTGTACTTGCTTATAACAATAATAATGTCTTAGTTTATGCAAGAGATATAAATAAAGTGAATGATTTAAATTTAAATCATAAATCTATATATGTTAATGATTATGAATTTTCTAATCTTATTAAAGCTAGTTCTAATTTAGATGAGGTCATTAACTTCTCTGATATTATAATTATTGCTTTACCTGTTGTATCTATTATTGATACTTTAAAAGATTATCTTGTTAAATATAATAATAAGACTTATGTGTTTACATCTAAGGGATTATATAAGGGCCAGACTATGTCTAATTTATTTGAAGAGATAAATCCTCACTTAAATTTGGCAGTATTATCAGGACCATCATTTTCTAATGAAGTACTTGAAAAGAAGTTTACTGCCGTATCTATTGCAAGTGAAAATAGTGGGGTAGCTAAAAAATTACAAAGATTATTTTCATGTGAATATTTTAGATGTTATACTCTATCAGATGTTAAAGGAGTAGAGATTTGCGGGGCTATCAAGAATGTTTTCGCAATCATTTGTGGTATGGTTGATGGCGCTAAAATGGGATCTAATACTAAAAATGCAATGATTACAAGAGGACTTTCTGAAATGAAAAGACTTATTAGTTATTATGGCGGCCAGATTGAAACTTTATATGGACTAGCTGGTATAGGGGACATTATGCTTACATGTAACTCACTTGAGTCTAGAAACTATTCTTATGGTTACAGTTATGTAACTGGAGAAAAAGGAACTGCAAGTGGTGTAGTTGAAGGATTAAATACTGTTAAAGAAATTAATGCTTTATCAAAGAAAATTGGTATTGAAATGCCAATTACTAATGCTTTATATGATGTATTATTTAATAATGGTGATATTAAAAATACGGCTATAAAGCTTATGACTAGATCTCTTAAAGATGAATAAAATGTAATATTTAATAAAAAATATAAAGCTAATTTGTTTATGATTAGCTTTTTTCTATATTCAGGTTGATTTTACTATGCTTGACTTTTGATATATATATATCACTAAAATCAAGGTTTTTAGGTATACGAGTTAAAAAAAGCCGCTAAT
>CAVCUQ010000014.1:0-38590 GCA_963605425.1 uncultured Eubacteriales bacterium | reverse complement strand
ATATATTAATAAAGGGATTTCAAATAGTCTTCAACGTTTCTATATTCAATACCATTTTCCAGCATTTTATTTTCACCACGATATAGAACAACTTTTTTAATTATTTTTCCATATCTAAATTCTGTATTTTTAATTTTTTCTTCATCTATTAAATGTCTATATTGTTCTTTAACTATTTCCTTACTATGCTTAACCTCATAAATTTCGCAAGTCATATTTATACTATCTGTTACAACCATATCAAATTCGCCTACTGCAAATTGTAATTTAAATATTTTTTTAGTTGGATAAGCTATTTTTGTTTCAAGCAAAACAATATCTTCCATCATTCTACCTTTTATATCACTTAAAATACGTTCCGTAACTAAATTTCTTTGAGAAATAGATAGTTCTTGAAATCTACTATCGTCAATTAAGGATTGGATTAAATCTTTTGCTTGTGAATAGCGCATTCCTGGTTGAGTAAATACGGTTTTGAATAATTTGTTACTAGAGACAGGCAAGGTTTGAATATTAATATCAACTGTTAAATCTAATGCATCAAGATATTCTTTTATTTCTTTGCGGTGTTCATCGTTAATGTTTACCTTTTGTTCATCTTTGTTTTTAATCTCAAGTAAATTTTTAAGTCTTTTTGTAAATTCAATCTTATCAATTCTATCTAAAATATCATCAGGATTTTTTTTATCATTTCTTAGGTTTCTTGCGGAAACACCTAGATCATGAGAAATAAAATCTTTAGTTAAGACTTCTATTGTAAAATAATGATTAACATCTTCTATGACTCTATTTATTGCACTTGTCAACTCATTTTTTTCGTATAATTCATAAAGATTTCTAAAATGTCCACCATACTGATAATATTTTAGAGAATGCTGTATATTTTTAGCTATAGCACTATCAACATATTCATCAACATTCTTTTTGCTTGCAAATGTAGAATATAAATTATAATGTACTCCGTCAAGACTCATAGTACCACCATAACAAATATATTCATCTATCCCCTTTATACCCAACACAGTCTCAAATTCTTTATAAGGTATAAATGTTGTATGGATAAAAATTGCACGATCATATAACTGTTCATCTGAGGAAAATAAAAATCCAAGGGAATCTGTACCCGATAAAACTATTTTCATTCCACATGATGCAAATATATCAGAAAAGAGAGAAGCTCCCTCAATGAAATCTTCAATAAGTGTTACTTCATCAATAAATACATATTTAAAGCCGCTTTTCATCAAAAATTTTAAATCTAGATTTAAATCACTCAATGTAGTTCCAGTGCCTATTTGTATAAAGGCTGTTAGAGAAAAATCTCTATCATTCATATTATTTATAACTTGACGAACTAAGGTTGTCTTTCCTGTACGTCTTAATCCATACAAAATTAATACTTTATCACTAACATCTCCATAAATATAGTCACAAATATTTTGATATATATTTCTAACTTTATATTTTTTAACAGGCTCTATATATCTTATTAATGTTTCCTCGATTAATACATTATTTTTAAAATTATATTCTTTTCCTTTTGTTTCCTCTATTTTTTTAGAAGTTTTCATTGAATCTAAAAGTTCTTTTTCGTTTATTTGAAGTTCTTTTCTTCTTTCAATTTTAGTTCTTAAATCATCGACTAAATCTTCACTAATATACTTACTTTTCTTTTTTCCATCTTCATTCCATTGAAGATAATATCTTATTTTACCTTTAATATTTTTT
The DNA here is from genome assembly GCA_963605425.1 of uncultured Eubacteriales bacterium. GTDB lineage: Bacteria > Bacillota_I > Bacilli_A > Acholeplasmatales > Anaeroplasmataceae > JAEELC01. The sequence continues at coordinate 36,862 of CAVCUQ010000014.1, read as the reverse complement.
TTAGATATATATCCTTTAGGTAATTTATTTTTTTCATCTTGAATTTGTAAAAGTTTATTTTGAATTTCATTTGTTGTCATGTTAACCTCCTATTAAAACTATTAATTAAGATTAAATTATATTTATATTTTAATTATAACCCCTCTTTTAACATTTAACAAGGGGTTATAGGGGTTACAAATCTTTTAAAATGTAAAAAGCTAACTTTGAATTAACAAAATTAGCTTAAGTTTAATTATTTATTAATAGTTGTATTGTTTCTTATATTTTACAAAGAAGAAAATATTTAGTATAAGTGCAAGCCCTTCAGCTACTATTATACTAAACCATATACCATTAATTCCAAATATTAAAGGTAATACTAACACACAAATTATTTGGAATATTAAGGTTCTAAACATTGATGATAGACCAGATATCAAGCCATTATTTAATGATGTAAAGAAACTAGATGTATAGATATTAATTCCTGCAAAAATAAAACTTACTCCATAGATTCTAAAACCATTAGCTGTTAAATCAAGTAAATCTTTATCATAACCTACAAATATTTTTGACAAAGGTGTAGCTAGTATTTCAACTAATGTAATCATTATTATACCAATTATTACATTTATCTTTATACTCTTAGAACGAATATTCTTAAGTTCATCTGTGTTTTGAGCTCCGTAGTTATAAGATACAAATCCGCTTTGACCTAAAGCATATCCCATAAAGATGGCACTAAACATAAAGCTTACATACATTATAACGCCATAAGCTGAGACACCATCATCCCCTGCATATACCATTAATTCCTTGTTATAGACAATAGATACAAGTGATTGACTTACATTTGTAAGAAGTTCTGATGAACCATTAGTAGCTGCTTTAATGATAGTATGTATATTGAATTTGACTTTCGTAAATCTAAGTGGTGTAGAGTTCTTAACACTAAAATAAATAATAGGTACTATAGCACCAACAGTTTGAGCAACACCAGTTGCATAAGCTGCACCTTCAACTCCAAAATTAAAGACCTTAACAAGTAAAAAGTCTCCTACAATATTAATTAGACCGGCTATAAGAGATATTATAAATCCAAGGAAAGGTTTATTAGCTGAAACAAATAAACTTTGGAACGCGTTTTGTAGCATAAACATTACCTCAAATATAACCATAATACGGGTATATTTAATACAATATGGTAACATTTCTTCTGTAGCCCCTAAAGCTATAGCTATAGGCTTAATTAAGAAAAATACAATCAAAGAGACAACTATACCTAAGAAAATAGTGAAATAAATAATAAGTGAAAAATATTCACTAGCTTTCTTATCGTCTTTTTCACCTAATGTCTTAGCTACAAGAGCTGCTCCTCCTGAACCCATCATAAAACCTAGGGAACCGATAATCATAATTATAGGCATCATCAAATTAACAGATGCAAAAGCTACCTTACCGGCAACATTAGATACAAATAATCCATCAACAATCGAATATATTGATGTAAATAACATCATTAAAATACTAGGAAGAGTAACCTTTAGTAATTTATTATAAGTTAAATGTTCGTTAAAATTAATTTTCATAATTATCCTCAAATACTATTTTTAAGACATCATTTAATTCTATTAATAAATCATTTAATTTATTAAGTTTCTCTTCTCCAACTATTGAAGCCGCCTTATTTTCACGTTCAATAATGTGTCCTAATTTGTCATTTACATATTCTTTACCTTTTGCAGTAAGACAAATGATCTTCTTTCTTTTGTCTTTTTCACTTGTTTTAAGTTCAACAAGTTTTTCATTTTCTAGTCTCTTAATAATATTATTTACAGTTTGTTTAGGAAGACCATATTCATCTGCAATATCCTTTTGACTTAAATTTTCAAAAATTAAAAGTGAATATAAGATAGGGTGTTCTATTACATTAACTCCCTCATTACTTGCAAAAGAACCATAGATTCGATTTCCAATCGATATATTCTTATTAATTTCTCTTATTAATTTAATTAAATTATCCATAAAATTAACTCCTTTTTAAAAGTCCTTAATAGGACTATTATACAAACTGATAATATAAATTGCAAGTAAAAAAATAAAGATACATTAAGTATCCTTACTTTCTTATTTTATCAAATTGATCTTCAAGCATTAAACATAAACAATGGTAAATAGGGAGATGATATTCTTGAACCACAAAGGTTTCATTTGATGGTGCTTTAATGCATACATCAGCTATATTAGCTAATTCTCCGCCTTTTTCTCCAGTTAGTCCAATAACTTTAATACCTTTAGCTTTAGCTACAACACTTGCATACATCACATTTTTTGAATTACCACTTGTAGATATACCAAGGAAAACGTCCCCGTTATTACCTAATACATTTAACTGCTGAGCATATGTTAAAAGTCCGCCATTAACAACATCATTAGTAAAGGCAGAATTTAGACCAGGATGTGAATCTAGTGCTATACATGGTAATCCCCATTGTAATGAATAAGCTAGTTCTTTTCCTCTTATAGGATCGATATTAATAAGCTGCTCACATTCTTCTTCACTTAAATGTCTTCTCTTTTTAAATCCCTTCATAAGCTCGCCAACAATATGCTCGCTATCTGAACATGAACCTCCGTTTCCAGCTACTAAAAGCTTATGTCCACTTAGAAAACACTCCTTTAAGATGTTAAACGCTTCGTTAATATCTTCTATGCAACAAGCAAGTTCAGGGTATCTTTTAATTAAATCACTCGTATCATATTTAAAATTTTCATCGTTCATATTACTTTTCCCCTAAGATTCTATTAACTATATTAAGAAGATTCGTATCTTTTATATTCTCGCCCCAGGTTTCATTCTTATCAGAAATTAAAGCTGTTTTGCATCCAGCATTAATACCTGCAAAAATATCGTTCTTATAATCACCTATCATCCATGAAGCACTTAAATCAATGTTATATTTATGGCTTGCATTAATAAGCATACCTGGTTTAGGTTTTCTGCAATCACAGACAATCTTTAATTCCTTAACCTCGCCTAGAAAGCCACTATCAGGATGATGAGGACAATAGAATATATCATTTAGATAAGCTCCATCTAATCCTAAAAGAGTTTCCATCTTATTATGAATTTCATCAAGTTCTTCTTTTGTAACTTCACCGCGTGCTACAACAGGCTGATTAGTTACAACAATTGCAAGGTATTCGGAGTTATTAATCTTACGGATAGCCTCACTTACTCCATCAATAAGTTCAAATTCACCAATATCAGTTAAGAAACCCTTAAGTTTATTAATAGTACCATCTCTATCTAAAAAGATAGCCTTTTGTTTATTTGATAGATTTCTGATTTTAGGTAAATTATTCTTTAGATCTTCACATACTGCATAATATCTATCTGGAGTTCCCATATCTTTTACATATTCAGGGGAGTCATAAACAAACATTTGGTAAGTTCCCTCAAGTGGCTTTAATATTTGTCTATCTAAATCAACCTTAGGAGTATTAATATTAATATCTAAGACCTTCTTATTTATAACATGAAGTCCAGCATTTACTCTATTTTTATAATATTTAGGTCTCGCGTCTTCTTTTGCAAGCCATCTTTCAACAGATAAATCATCATTTGTAATGATAAGACCACTATCATAAGGATGAGAATTGGGATGAGTAAATAGAGTTACTAGTCCTCCTTTTTCATGGTGATATTTAACAAATCTATTGAAATCAATATCAAATAAAGCATCAGCGTTTAAAAGTAAAAATTCATTGCTTAATTTATCTTTAATCTTAAATAAAGCCCCAGCGTTTCCTAAAGGCTCTACCTCATTGAAATATTCAATATGACAATTAAAGCGAGAACCATCACCAAAATAATCCATAATGATATTACCTAAATGACTTACAGTAATAATAATATCATCAAATCCTTGTGATACAAGACATTCAATTTCTCGTTCTAATACTGGTTTACCTTCAATTTTAATCATTGGCTTAGGAATATCACTAGCTACACTAGAAATTCTAGTACCTTTTCCACCAGCCATTATAACTGTTTTCATATTTTAATCCTCAATACTATTAGTTTTATCAAATGTTTCAGGAGCGTAATAAATCACTCTTGTACCCGAATTCTCAAAATTAAAAGGTACTTCCATTAAATCAGATAATGCTTTCTTTACATCATCTTGTTTGTCCTTTGGTACATAGAAAAGTAAAAATCCTCCGCCACCAGCACCTAAGAGTTTCCCCCCTAAAGCGCCAGCTTCTAAGCCTTTTTCATAATATGAATCAATAGAAGCTTTAGAAATATTAGCTCCAGTTTGTCTTTTTAATCTCCATGTCTTATCTAGTAATCTTCCAAAATCATCTAGATCTCTATCTTTATTTTCAAGCACATCTTGAGCATCATCTACAAGTTTTAACATTTCCTCAAGTTGTTTATGTTTTTCTTCAAGTGATAGTTTTGTAGTCTTTTGAATATCGCTTGAAAGACGAGTAAACCCAGTAAAGAAAAGTAATAGATTTTCATCTAATGCTTTTTTTCGATCAGGATTAATAATAATAGGATTTACAGTATAAGTATCATCTTTAAAATCAATTCTATTAAGTCCGCCAAAAGAAGCAGCTATTTGATCTTGCCAGCCTCCTGCTTCCTCGCATAGAGTACGTTCTAGATAGATTGCATCATCTGCTAATTCTTTTTTAGAACGATGCTTTCCCTTTAAACAATTGAATGCATTTAAGAGTCCTACTGCAAAGGTGCTTGAGGTTCCAAGTCCGCTTCTTGCAGGTAAGTCTGCATCATAAGATATATGAAGTTCATGCATATCACACATCTTAATAGCGTTTCTAACCATAGGATGAGCAATATCATATATTGATTTTACTCTCTCAGTCTTAGAATAAACAATTTCCGTAGAATAATCAAAAAATCTAGGTAAATGTCTAACTGTTACATAAACATATTTATCAAATGAGGTAGATATAACTGAACCGCCATATTTATTAAAATATTCAGGCATATCTGTACCACCACCAAAGAAACTCATTCTAAATGGTGTTTTAGTAATAATCATATTAAATATCCTTTCCTTTATAAATTTTGTATATTTAATTTTACCCTAACTTATTTACTTTGTAAATATATTCAAAATTTATTATTGTTTAAAGGATTTCCTTAATAATACATAAATAAGCAAAGGTTAAATCATATTTTTCTTCTTTAATAAAATCTCTAATCATCTTAAAGTATGAGAGTGCATTATACAAACCATGTTTTTGAGATGCATTAATAAATCTAGCAAGAACTTCTCTAAATAAAGGATTATTATGATTTATTAAAATCTTAATTTCGTTTTCAAGTTCCGTGTTTAACTTTATTAATTTCTTAATTTCTTCAAGTTCTAAAGGATAAGGTCTAATATCGACATATTTTACCTGTTCCCCTTCATTTTGAGCTATATTATTATATAGATATCTTAAATGATAAAGGTAAGCAAATCTATTTAATTTAGTTTTCTTTAATGAATGTAATCTCGAAAGCAAGGTGATTCTTCTATCAATTCTTGTGTCAGTCTTATTAATTTTTTTATAAGCTAGCTTAAATGTTTTAAAAATAACACTAATATCTCTACCGTCCTTATATTCATTAAGCATAAAATATAAATCATCAGAGAATTTAGAACTAGATTTAACTTTACTATAATTAGTAAGTACATTAAGCAAATTACTAGCTTCTGTATAATAATCAAATAATATCGCAAGGAACGATACTTCTCTTATCTCTTCTTTTTCAAATCCATAGACTCTATATTTAAAGGTATATTTGAAGATATCAGATGGATTTAATATACAATAAACAGTTTCTTTATTAATAACTCTATTAGTAGGGTGTCCTACCACATCATTTCTTATATATTTTAATTCTCTTAAAGTTTTATTATTATTAATATTTATAAAATTCTTAGAACCAGTTAAGGAAATAGATAATGTGTATATAGCGTCAATCGAAACAAATAAGGCTTGAAGAAATCCATATAATCTAAGACAAGCTTCTTCTTTAGAATAATCATTTTCAATAGTATCATAGAAAAAGCCTATAATGTCTTTATTTAAATCAAGTACTGAGATACTAACATCATATTTAATATCACTATATTTTAATTTAAAGTTATTTAAGGCATTTTCATAATTATTTTTTAATTCTTTAATATTTAATTCCATAAATTCACCGCTTAAACAAAAAGCCAGCCTATATAAGCTGACTTTTCTAAATTTTAGAAGAATGTTCCTCTAGCTTGATCCTTGATTTCTTTAGTAGTTGAGAATGGAATACGAGTAGTATATCCAGCCTTAGCAGCTACAATCATCTTTGTAGGCCAAACTTGGATTTCAGTGTTCCATCTGTTTACAGTATCATTGTAAACTTCTCTAGCTGCAGTAATTTCTTTTTGTAAATATGCATTTTGTTGCATGCAGTCTGCAATTTCTTTATGAGCCTTTAAATCAGGATAGTTTTCAAATGCAATGTTGATCTTTCTCTCAACATTTTCTACTTCCTTACCTAATTCATTACGAGCTTCATCAGACACACCAGAACGATATTTAGCAATAGTAGTTAATGTAGTTTTATCTAAATCAACTGCTTTGTCTAATAGCTTAGCAGCGTTTTGTAAAATCATTACTCTTTGTTCCATGTAGTTATCTACTTGAGAAGCATCATGTTGAAGCTTTTGTTCAAGTTGTCTTAGATAAGTACCTGCCTTAATCTTCATAAATAAGAAGATAAGTCCTGGAATGATACCACATACCCAAAGTAAAACTTCGAATACTACAGAACCTTTACCTACTTTAACAGGAATACGCTTGTTAATAACATTAACATCTCTTCCATAAGAGGCTTCATCTTCAATTTCATCTAATCCGTTTGCCATATTATTTTTCCTCTACTTTCTTAATTTTGTTTATTATATCTTTAATTCCACTCGCACCATTAGTGCATAAAGTAGAAATAAGACCACGTTCATAGACACAAGCAGAGCTTGAGCTATTTGCAATATTCGATTTGAATAGTTTTTCGCTTGAATCTACATTAGCTAATTCCATTTGGCTAGTCTTTTCAAGTTTAACATATTCAAGCCATTCAACAGGTATATTATGTAATCTTCCATCTCCGCCCATCTTTGTAAAGACATCAGTATGCTTAATTGTTTTATATGAATAAGCTGTGATAGATATTAAATCAGAAGATTCTTCTTTTTTAATGAGATTACACTTAAGTATTGCATCTGTTCTTGATTCAGGATGAACAAGACTTTTCTTATTAAATCTATTTGCAATACTTTCTTGTTCATATTTAGTATGATATGCCTCATAAGGAATATCATAGATATATTCATGTGTTTTAGTTTGTTGGTAAATAGGTATTGATAGTAATGGTGCTAAATCAAAATATAATCCTTTAAAGAAGTCTGTATTAATATTTACAAAGTTCTCTTTAGCTTTTTCAATATCATAATGAGCAAATTTTGAAGGAGCTATTCTATAATCTTGTTTTTGAGAGTGATTAGAGAATATATAATTCAACTGTTTTAATTTATAGAAATAGAAATCATCACCATATGGAGACTTCATCAATAATTTACACATATTATTTTGTGCCAGTGGTGTAAATAAAAGTCTAAATTGTTGTTCATTATTTCTATCGTAAGCATGGAACATACCTTCAAAACGTGAATTAGCTAGTGGCGTAAATGTCTTACCATCTTTAATAGCCTTTTCAGCTAAGTCAGCTAATTCTTTTTCAGTTGACTTTTCAAGTTTTAAGATATCCTTATCATCCATACCTGCCTTTACAGTTGGTTTACGAGTAAATGTTAAATCAGGAGCTGCTTCATTACCAAATACTAAACGAGTATCATACCAATAACTTGGGGCTTTTTTAGTAACAGAAGCTGTTAAAACTTGACTATGATGTTGTGTTTGTCTATTTCCTTTAGAATCTGTTGTTGTAGTAGTCCAATGTATTGTAATAGAACCAGTATAGGTATGGTCTCTCATTTCTGTATTAAATGAATTTAAAAGTACGAAAGGATTGCCATAAATATTACCGCTTATTACGTAATTAGTTGATACATTAGGATCATTACTATCTTCAAATCCAAACTTTTCATGTAAATATTCAAATTTCTTTACATCAAATTCATGATCTAGATCAATTAATGGTGTTGTCTTTTCCATTAAATCAGATGGTATATTCCAATCATATTCATTATTTAATGGTGCCATTTGACGCCAACAAGCATTAAGAGCTTCATTAACTTTAGCGTTAGCTTTTTCTATTTCATCATCTAATGATGCGTGTTTTATCTTAAATTTAATAAGTACTACAAATAAAGCGATAGCCACAATTATAGATAAAATACCAAGAACTATACCTACTGTTTTATTTGTTTTACCAAGGAACACAATTGATAGCGGGCAACATATAACAAATAAAATAATACCAAGAATAAGTAATGCTTTAATAGTGTTTACCTTACTTTTTTGTTTATCAAGTAATTTTTTTGCATTTAAAGCCTCATTATATTTATTAACTAACTGTTTATTTTCATCTTTTGAAATATTAACTTTTGTACATAACTCTTCAAAATATTCTTCGCAATTTTGTTTAAATTTATCTTTAAATTGCTTTTCATATAAATCTATAGGTTCATCTATTGCATCTGCCATATTAAAACCTCCCTTTTATTTAGTTTATTATATTATAAAAGTTAATAAATTAAAATATAATTTACAAAATATCAAAAAAAAGAGACTAAATTAAGTCTCTTTCTTTCAATGTAATTAACGACGTTCTTTAATACGTGCATCCTTAGCAGATAATCCACGGATGTAGCTTAGGTAGTTACGACGAACTTTACCATGACGAGTTACTTCAATCTTATCAATGATTGGAGAGTTAACTGGGAATACACGTTCAACACCTACACCGTAAGAAATCTTACGAACTGTAAATGTAGCTGAAACTCCGTGTCCTTGTCTCTTAATAACTAAACCTTCGAAAATTTGGATACGATGTGTTTCACCTTCAACAATCTTAACATAAACCTTAACATTGTCTCCTGGACGGAATTCTGGTGTATCGTTCTTTACATATTGTGCTGTAATTTCATCAATTAAAGCTTGACCTTTTGACATATAAAATACACTCCTATAAAAACTATTTTTTCTTCCATAAATCATTCTATAGATCATGTCTATATAGCGGATTAATGTGCAGGCTATAAATAACCTTTTATATTATATCAAGAAACAATACCAAACGCAATATAAATTTTAAAAATTCTTTACTTAATTAATTCCTTACCAACTTTAAATGCATCAGCCACATAGCTTGTAACAGTGTAGTATCTATGATTCATAGGATCATACATTAGTGGTTCTAGTTTTAAAGGGTCTATTAGACCATTAGTTAAAACAGACTCATCAGCTGATACGTTAACTATATCACATACAAGTTTAATACCATCACTATTTTCTAAGATTGTATTAACCTTGCAATCAAGAGACACTTTCAACTCTTCAAAATAAGGGGCTTCTATAAACTCACTTCTTAGAGGAGTAAGTCCTGCAATTTCAACTTTATTAGGTACTTTTGTACCGCTAACAAGACCAACATAGTCACAAGCCTTAACAGTATCTTTTGTTCCAAAAGAAACTGTTAGAGCCTTTGCTTTCTTAAAGTTATCACAAGTCTTATGGTCAGAAAGAGATACAAAGATTTGATTAGTATCATATATACCTGCCCACGCAGCGTTCATTGCGTTAGCACTTCCATCCTTGTTATATGTGCCAATAATAAATACTGGTTCAGTATAAGAAATAGTTTTAACACCAAAATTTTTTCTCATTATTTCTTCTCCTCTTCTTTAATCTCATCAAGCAAGATTACCTCTTCTTTAGTAAAATCTCTATTAGTAAGTAAATCCGGTCTTCTTAAATATGTTTTTCTTAAAGCTTCTTTAAGTCTATAACGTCTAATATGCTCATGGTTACCGTTTTGAAGTACTTCTGGAACTATTTTGCCTTTATATTCTAACGGTCTAGTATACTGAGGATATTCCAAAAGACCATTATAGAAAGAGTCATCCTCAAATGATTCTTTTTTGATTGCCCCATCAAGAAGCCTTGTGACTGAATCGATAATCGACATAGAAGGTATTTCGCCGCCAGTTAACACAAAGTCCCCAATGGAGATTTCCTCATCTACATAATCCCTAATTCTCTCATCAAATCCTTCATAATGACCACATACTATTATTATTTCTTCCTCTTTTGCAAGACGATTTGCAATCTCTTGATTATAGGTTTTACCTTGAGGACTCATTAACAGAATATGAGATTTATCAGTCTTAATATCATTTAAACATGAATCAATGATATCGCACTTAAGCACCATACCAGCTCCTCCTCCATAAGGAGTATCATCAACATGGTGATGTTTATCTAATGAATACTCTCTAAAATCGATACACTCACATTCAATATAACCTTTTTCTATAGCACGTCCGACAACAGAAGTTTTAAGGAAGTTTTCAAACATCTCTGGAAATAAGGTAACAATTTTAAACTTCATTAAAATAATCCTTCAATTTCATTAATATAGATACCATTTTCATCAACTTTATTAATAAATACTCCTCTGATAAATGGAATCTTTACTATTTTCTTATCAGTTTTAACGCACATTAAATAACTTTGAAGAGATTCTTGCATTTCTACACATACACCTTTTAGTTCTCCATTTTGATTATAGACAGGCTTGTCTATAATCTCATGGAAATAATTTAAACCTTCAGGTAATTCTTCTAAGTCCTCTTCAGCTATAACTAAATCATCAGTTTTATATTTTTCAACTAAATTAATATCTTCTAAGTCCTTAAAACAAACTAATAAACCTTCTTTATAGTCTTTAGAATATTTAACAGTTACAGGAATGTACGATTCTTTATGATTGATATAAAGTTTAGATCCTTCATAAAATCTATCAAAATCAGTTACAACCTTAATCTTAAGTTCGCCCTTAAGACCATGAGTATTTAATATTTTTGCAACACAATAATAATTCATTAAAATTTAACCTCTTTAATTTCATTCTTAAGTAATGATAGTAAGTAACAGTTAATCGTTAAATCAGATTTAGTCTCTATAAATTCTTTATAAATCTTAAGCTGTCTTACATATTCGCTGCTTTCAGTATTAGATAACTTATAGTCAATAATATCAATATGATCACTATAAACCACAAGTAAATCTATTATACCATTATAGACTTCATTATCTTTAATAAATTTAAATTCATATTCGTGATAAGTTTCGGCTTTACTAATATCTTTAAAAATACTGTTAGATAAGATAGCAGATATAGTTTTCTCTTCAAAAGAATTCAACTTAAGTATAGATAAATCAAGATTCTTAAAATCTAGAGATTCCATTATTTCATGTAATCTAATACCTAAATCAACACTCTCTAGTTCGCTAGGGCTTAATGGCTTAGTTACAGTCTTACTTATACGGCTCTTCTCTAGAGTTTTAATTTCACCTGCAAGTTCATATACTGGTTTAGTATTATAAGTAATCTTCTTACCTGTTTTATTTATTAAGTTATAATTACTTAAATTCAAATCCTCAAGTTCAAAAGGTTTTATATACATATCAAATGCTAGATTATTTTCTATATAATCATAAGCAAAATAATCCCTAAATGTGTTCATATCCTCTTTAACTACTACATTACTGCCTAGTCTAAAGTCCTCACAAACAAAGATCATTTTTTCCTTAGCACGGGTTAAAGCTACATAGAAGAGACGAAGTCTTTCACTTCTTCTTTCATCTCTTAATTTATTCTTAATAAATAAACTATTTAGACTCTTAAATTCTCCATCTTCAGTATTTTGTTTTAATGATGCAAAACCATAAGTTGAATCAAAATAAGGAATATCTTCATCACTAGTGTTAGGATCCTTGCCTAATCCTATAAAATAACAAATAGGGAATTCCAATCCTTTAGACTTATGAATATTCATAAGTTTAACTGCTATTTCATTATCATGATCTAATTTATATTTAATATCTAAGTCCTTATCTGCGCAGTTTGTAAAATATGTACAAATATCACTAAATGAATAATTTAAGCTATCTAAAGATAAAATAGTATTATAAATATATTCAGCCTCATGTTCTTTATTAGTAATACTACTTGTTGTAGGTATCTTTTTAAAGAAATTAAATAAATTTAAAGCTTCTAAATAGATACTAGAATTAGATTCAACATCAATTAATTTGTTTAAAGTACTTGCATTAACTGATATTTCATTATTTATATCTTTATTTTTAATGATATCAAAGATAGTATTATCATCTAATTGATATAAGAAACTTCTTGAAACAGACATAAATGCATGAACATAATCGCTATTTGCAAAAGGATCCTTTATACTAGCTAAATTAATTAACTTAAGCATATTAGTTAATACCATAGTAGTATCTGTCTTAGTCATTTTAACATCTTGAATAACAGATAGTGGGATTTGACAATATTCAAATATCTTAGTATATGTTTCATAATTAGATTCTCTATCTACTATGATACAAAAGTCTGAATATATAGCCTTTCTTGGCTTATATGTTTCTCCATCAATTACTTCATATCCCATTTCAAGTTTTGATTTGATATCTCTTGCAACTTTAAAAGCTTCGATTTCAATAGGCGTATATGGGTACTTTATTTTTTTACCTAGTTCATCTTTAGGCATTTCATAGGTAAAGATATCCATATGATGATCATTTAGTAATGGATATAGATCATAATTATGATTACCAAACACCATTTGACCACCATGAGTGTAATCACAATCCCCATAATCAAGTGTCATTAATGGATTAAAGATAGTATTAATATCATCAAGAACTTCACTTCTTGATCTAAAGTTTTCAATCATATCAATTCTATATCCTAAACCTAAATCTTCTTCTCCTGTTAAAGGTCTCTTCGTAAATGTATTATATTTACCTTTAAAGATGTCAGGATTAGCATTTCTAAAACGATAAATAGATTGTTTAATATCTCCTACCATATACATATTATTATGGCTAATAAGCTTTAAAATACCTTCTTGGATGTCAGACGTATCTTGATATTCATCAAGTAATATATATTGATATTTTCTTGATAATTCACTTCTAATCTCATCATCATTCTTAATTAACATATATAGTTTCTTAGAAAGATCAGAAAAGTCATAAGCATTGTTATCTTTTTTAAATTTATCTAATTTATTAAAGAAACACTTTAATACATCTACATACAAAGTAATATATTCATCTTTAAGTAAAGATTTCGATACTAGTTCATCAAGATCAGGTTCATCTTTAACTAAGCTCACGCATTCTTTATAATAAGTTAGCTCTTTAATTTTCTTCTTTAAGTCTCTAGCAAGTTGATTTTCTGTCTTAGGTACATTAGGTAATTTTAATTCTAAGATAAACTTTCTTAAAGAATCATAAGATTTATCTTCGATTGCATCCTCTAGCTTTTCTCTTTGATCTAAAACTCCATTACGAATTTTATCTTCAGTTGAGATATGTCCTAAATATTCTAGATAAAAATCTACAATCTTAAGGTTCTTAATTAGAAGATTAATAACACCCTTCTTCATTAAGTTCTTAAATTTATCATTAGAATATTTTGTATAAGCTTCATTTAAGAAAGTATCTACATCTATTTCAAGTTCTACTTTATTGATTAATTTAAGGAAATATTCCTTAATGTATGAGTCTTCTTTTTCAGTAAAATTAGTGATGTAATCTAAAAATACTTCATCTTTAGTATCATATAACTCTTCAAATATCTCATCTAAGATAATATTTTTTTGCATAGATAGAACATTAGAATCAATGATATTAATATCACTTCTTATATTTAATTTATAGAAATATTTCTTACATTGATTCATTACAAAGGAATCTATTGTAGAAATATCAGCTTGTTCAAGTAAATTAAATATCTTAGGATCGATATTCTCTTCTTTTCTTAAACGTTTCTTAACACGGCCCTTCATTTCGCTAGCCGCGTTTTTAGTAAAAGTTAAAACCAGTAAATTAAGAGGGTTAACACCTGATGAAATTAGATTAGCTATTCTTTCAGTAAGTACTCTAGTTTTACCACTACCAGCACCAGCAGATACTAGTGTATCCCTATCTAAGACTTTTAAAGCTTCTTTTTGACTAACGGTAAAATCCATTATTCTTCCCCCTCTTCCTTTGTTTCAGTATTTTCTTCCCTTTTTTTAAAAGGTTTCTTCTCTATTTCTTCCTTATCGCCATAAGTCTTAAAGCAAATGTCATTCATAGGACAATTATCGCATTTAGACTCTTTGTTGAAGCAAGAATTTTTAATCTTAAAATTTGCAGTCTCAATACCTTGATTAAATTTATCAATATTATCTCTTACTATACTTATAAGCTTATTAAATTCATCTTTTGATAATAGTTTAGCTTGAGATCTTTTATCAGGTTTTCCATCTTTATTAAATTTAATAGGTAAATATCTAGGATTGATTGTATCGATATCAGTTGATATTTCACTTGTAAATCCATTAAATTTAAAATCATCAAATAAATTATTTTTATTAATTTTAATTTTTTCTAAATACATACCGATTGGACTAAATTCTTTTAAATTTTCGCCTGATGATGTATTAGTACCATTTTCTATTAAATATAAATAAGAAGGTAGTTGCATATTAAATCCATCTTCTAGATTATCCAAACTAGCATCCTTTTTACCTGTTTTATAATCAATTACAATAAACTGTTTTAAAGAGTTAGAATAATATATCTTATCTATTTTACCTATAAAATTTAAATGATCATTAATATTTACTACAAATTTATTTTCAGTTAATACCTTATCAAGTTTTAAAGTTTCTTCATGTATTTTATGATCATATAACGCATTCTCTACTGCTTTATTTAATCTTTCAATATAATATTCTTCTTTACCAGTTAGTTTCTTATTCGCTCTATTACTCTTATTAAGCATTTCCGCTATAGCGTTTTTTAAAGAAGTATCATAATCGAAGTCATCATTATAAGAATCTTCAAATATTTTGTGAGCTATATTACCTAACGAAATTGCAAGACTATCTTCAAATACATTTAATTTAAGGATATAACCTAAGTAATAACTAAATGGACAAGAAAAGTAAGAATCCATTGATGTATATGATAAATTAATTGGTTTTTGTAAAATATAATCTATATTATCCTTATCTAATCCTTTAAATCTATTATCATAACTTTTATATTTAACATCAAACATTAAATCAAAGTTTGGTGACTTAATGCCATACTTATCAAACATATCTAGATCACGAGCTATATTAATAGAATCAGTAATAGGATCTACAACAATAGTTTGACCTATTTCACTTGGCTTTAATCCTAATTCATCAACTAATGATGATTTAATAGAACTTGCAAAAGCATGAGTTTTAGAATAAGTAATTACTAAGTTTTTAGCTTCCCTTAAAGCATGAATTAGTTCTTCCTTATTATGTTTAGTTTTTAAAGCAGATGTATCTAATTTTAATATTTCAAGTTCATTATCTGATAAATAATTATTATCTTTAACAGTTTCTGGTACATTCATATCAAAATTAACAAAGAAAATATAATCATTTAGATGTTCTTTTATATCAGATATATTAATTAATTCAATTTTAGACTCATAATCTTTTGACTTATATGATTTGTTTTCAAGTTCATATTTAATTACATCTTTTAAATCAATAGGCTTATATTTGCTTCCTTTATAATCATTTACTATACTTACATAATAAATATAATCTTCAGCTGAAATATTATCTTTTAAATGATCAAATAAATCGTTAAAGTTATCATATTCCTCTAGCAAAGATAAGAATAACTTAGCACTTTTCTTGATTAAATAATTCTTTTCTTCCTTAAGTACAATAGGCAAATTACAAGATGCCTTAAAACGATTTAAAAGGAATGTGTAATCACTACCAGCATTACATATTTTAATATTTTCATATCCTATATTTAAATCTTTATTACTAATAAGTTGATTAATACTCTTTATTACAAAATCAAGTTCTTGTTCAATTGTTTGAAATTCATAATAATCAATTGAATCTGTTACCTCATTTTCTCCATGATTAAAATATGCATTAGTCTTTAAATGAGATAGCAAAAGCATAATATCCCTAGTATCTTGGATTCTATAAAAAGTTAGATTACTCTTATTAACCATGTTGATAAATAAATTATCTATAGTGTAGTAACCATTATCTATTAATTCCTTTTTAAGTGAAACTAAAAAATCTAGTTTAGAATTACCATATTCCTTAATTTCAATATATGGTAAATATCTTAAATATAAAACAAGTGAATAAATAGAAATATCAGGATGTTTTTTAAGTAAATATAATATTCCTTCTTTTTCACATTTACCTAAAACCTTATCTTTTAATTCATTAACACTTAGAAATTTATAATTTTTAAATCCCTTATTTAAGCTTTCGTTAGCTAAAATATCCCTTTTTTGGCTATTAGATGAAACTATATATCCTTCAAGAAATTCCATAGTATTTGTCCTCCTCTTATATTATTCTATTATATCACTTTTTAAACAGTAAAAAAAGAAAAACTCCCGTAAAAAGACGGAAGCTTTACTTCTAGTATTCAAGTCTTTAAGTTTTCATTTGAAAATTTAGGGAGAGAGTTATGTATGAATATGAAATGACTTAAATTAATACTATATTGTTTATTATTGCTTGTGCCTTAATTTCTTAAGACAATGATATGATACAACTAAACGGGCCTTTAATATACAAAATAAAAATGTAAAATTAAAGTATTATTTTAATGATTATGTTAAATAAAATTTCACATAAAGTATAAAAAAGAACTCCCGAAGAAAAGTCAGGAGTCCTCTTTCGGCATTCTTTATAAAAGGAATTATTTAGAATTTAGGGAGAGAGTTATGTATGATGATAATTCCTTTAAAATGCCATAGCTTTGTTTATTATTGTTATTTTATTTGTTATTAGTCTTAATCTCTTAAGACACTTATATGATACTCCTTAAATCAATATTAATATACACTTTAATCATGTAAATTATATAGAAAATGAACGCAATAAGGTGAAATCGTTTTTCACAAAAATAAAAAGAGATTTAAAATCTCTTCTATTTAGCAATTATGTTTAAGCGAACTTTTTTATTCTCTTTGCTAGCTTTAGCATACAGAATAGTTCTAATAGCTTTGGCAATATGGCCACCTTTACCAACTACTCTACCTAAATCCTCTTCTTTAACCTTAGCGTTAAATGTTAAGATTCCATCAACTTCTCCTAGATTTTCTATTTCGAAGTCATCTTTGCTAGATAATAGTGGTTCAATCAAATTTGAAATTAATTCCTCAAATGATCCCACAGCGCTACCTCACTATTTAGAAGCTTTTTCAGCTTTTAATAAGTTCTTAACAGTTACTGTTAATTGAGCACCTTTGTTAACCCAAGCTTCGATACCTTCAACGTCTAACTTAACAGTTGCAGGTTGAGTCTTTGGATCATAACTTCCAAGGATTTCAAGGAACTTACCATCACGAGGTGATCTTGAATCAGCAGCTACAATTCTATATTTTGGAGCTTTGTGTGCACCAAAACGTTGTAATCTAATTTTTACCATACTAATGTCACTCCTTTGTTAATAAATTTTTCCTTAAGCATTATACATAAAGTTATAGTCACTGTCAAGTATTTTTACTTAACATCTTAAAATTCTTTTATATAAATTAAATTTATCCGTTTCTATTTTTCTAATATGTAGAACCACCTTTATGAGCCACTGCATGAGCAAATTCTATTACTTCTAATTCAATTATCTATTTCTTATTATTTTTTCTAAAACAAGTACACAATCTTTAGGCAGATTAAACACGAACACTTTGCCATTCTTATTAACTCATATAAATTTATTGGGTATTTTATAAGTATAATCAGCATACTTATGCTTATAGTATATATAATTGGCTCTAGTTAAGTAAAACAAGTTTGTTTCAGAGGTAAATTTAAATTATAATATAAGTTTTTAGTACTTGACATTTGAACCAGTTTATTCTGATCAGGGTCTTGCCTCAGCCATAATTGGATATATTAACCTAACGAGCTCAGATAATTAATATCAAATGAGAATCTTATAGACTTAAGAAAAACAAGGAATGCTTAAGTAAATAAAAGCTGTACCTGGGTCAATTTTGAATTATGACAGTGGGTCAATTATCTATTAACAAAAGCAAATTGTAAGTTATGGTTTTAAATTAGACATCATTAAACACCTAGATTGTTTTCTAGTTAAATCTGTTTTTTCAGAGTACCGGCATGACATTAATCTCACTTAAGAAAGTCCAGCCCATGTATTTACCGCAAAGCTTAGTGAAAAAGTTTTAGAGCACTGAAATTTAATGATTAGAGTTCAATATTTTTTGAGTATTTTGAGGTATATAAATTTTAATTCCATTTTGAATGGCATATTGAAAATATTTAAACACTTTATCATCGTACTTTGACGTGCTAAATACTACAATAGCTTTTAATTTTTTTAAATGATTAACAGTATATTTAATAGCCTCTAAATATTCTTCCATTATAAACCGGTGAGTCATTGAACCTTTTAGAGAAAATGCTACAATTTCACACTCTTCAATCCCAAGCAACATATATTCAAAACTATATTTTCCAGCAAATGTAATATTAGGAATCACCCACGCCTTAATTTGAAGTATAAACCACAAACTCATAATTCTATTTTGAAATAATCTATATTTATTTTCGATAGCTTCAATACAATTGACTTGTGAAATATCAGGTTCAATAAAAGTTTTTACATCTTTAAATCTATAATAAAATTTAGTTAAATCTTCCTGATTATTATAATAAATACTATTCCACAAGCCATGTTGTCCATTAAAATCTTTATCATATAAATAAAAACAAAGGGCAGATTTTTTTAAGGAATATAATTTTTGTTCCGAATATAATACTAGATATTCTGGCATAAGTTCAGGATAAAATTTGTTAGTTATGATAGGAAAATTTTCTATTGGTTCTTTTCTTGCTTTGCTTGAAAGATCAGTATAATTTAAATTTAATTTATTAAGTAATATTTGTTTTTTATCTTTTTTTATCATTTTACTCCTTACTTAGCTATTTACAAAAGCACAAAAAATGATAAAATAAAATTGACAAAGTGTTATGTAAATAGCATTTCATAATAACGCATGAATTATTAGCCGTAATTTATGCGTTTTTTATTTGTATTCTTCTATTAATTCTAGATAATCTTCATTTATGGTATACACACCAATAGTAACATTGTTGTCATCAAAGAATTCAACTTCAAACCATCCATTCCCATGTTCATAAACGATCGTTCCTTCAGTTCCAAGCTTTAAATCTTCAAAATCCTTATTTAATTTTACCACATCTAATTCTTTCATTTTTTATTCCTCCTTTTTATATGGAATCATAGTTATAATTCTATAAATAGACTTTCCATTATCTTTTTGAACAATAACAGTAACTCTAGCTATTTTTATGTCTCCATTTTTAGCTTTTATTTTGATTATATATTCTTGTTTAACACCACTTGGAGTAGGGGTTACTTTAATTGGTATTTGATCAATTAGACCTTGCTTTATATTATCAAACAAGATTAAGCCATCACCTTGTTTATAACCTAACACATCTCTCAGAAATTTAGCCTTACTTCCACCTTTTATATGGTTTAAATTTAGTAGATATAATTCCATCTTTTTGTTATCATATGCCAAATTTTTTGATATATATGTCCCATTTTCAGCTATTATTTCATAGTTTTGTTTTATTGACTTCCGTTGTAAATTTTGAATTTCATCAATAGCATTTTCAATACAATATTCAAATATTGAATGCTTTTCGAAACCTTTTACACCTGTATTAAAATTATTATTTCTTATTCTTCCCACTGATCATTCTCCATTTTCATCTTTTTTATTATTAAGCCATAACTACATTTTCTTTATAATATCTTGCCTGAGAATAAGAACTATCAGTTTCCTTCATAATTTTTTCAATAGAAGAATTAATAAACAACTCATACGGTATCATTAGTTCACCACATAAAGCCTTAGCTTGCCATTCCATACTCTTGTATTTTTCAATTTCCTTATTACCTAGACATCTACCATATATTGGTTTATATCCAAACCAACTTATCAAAAAATAATGACACATTTCATGGCATATAAATCCAATCGACATTTTGTCCCCTTTGCAAGCAGCTTCATATACCGAATTCCTAAGATGAATTGTATACGTGCCATCAATTGATTCATCTAGATATGCCATAATATTGGTTTCAAAATCAGTATCCCGTTCTATTGAATAATTTATATTATTATAGTTTTGTTCTAAGTAATCTAAAAGTTTAATTACTGGTAGCTTTACGGTTTTAATTTGAAGCTGTTTTCTTATAAATTTCGTAAATGTTCTTAAATCTTGTCTGCTTATAGGATATGTCTCATAATCAATAATATTATTTTTATTCATCTTTATTTATCACCTCGATTATTTAAGATTTCATTAATTTTTTCCAAAGTTTCTTCATCTAAACTATTAAGATTTCTTTGAAAAGCTAAAACTGTGTTTTTAGCGGTTTGATTGCACATAGTTAAATCGATTTTAATTAAATCTCTACTTAAAGCTGCCTTAGTATCTAACATTTCTTTTTCTTCGGTGCTAAGTGATAAAACCTTTGCAATTTTTTCGTTGAAATCTTCGGGAACATTTTTTTTACCTGTGATAATAGAAGAAATAAATGCAGATGATACTGAAAGTGCAGATGCTAAATCATAAATTCGATAATTCTTATCAATCAATATTTTTTTTAATTCTTTTCCATATTCTGAATAATTCATAGTTCTCCTCCTAACTACAATTAAATTATAAACTATGGATAGTATAAATTCAAGTATTTGGAGTTACTTTATTAACTCGTTTTGGTTAATTTTTATAAACTTTAAAAAAATTGTCTCTTTTAGCAAAGATTCTTTCTTTAGACTAATATTCTTACAAGAACATTTGATATACATAGTAAGCATAAATTTAAATGTTTGTAAGATATGGTAATGATTTTAAATAAAGAAATTTAGATACATAACTATAATCAAATATAGTAAATTATAAACGTCTTCATTTATTAAGACTTATTAAATCAAAAATAGGATAAGTACCCTTTAAATTTAATGTTTGAAATTTATGATCAAAATAAAAATAGTTGAACATCACTAAATCTAAAAAGTGAGATTCAACTATTGTTATATATTACTTCATCTTAAAATTTAAAGTTCATGTCTTCAATCATTATATTTGTAACCTGATTATTACCTTTTAAAACATTTAATGTATAATCAAAATCAGAGTTATTAGTATATACAATTGCATAATTATATTTTTTTGATTTATAGACAACATTACTTGAACTAGGTAATTTAGATAACACACTAAAATCACTTAGTTCAACACATAATTTTCTTCTTTCCATTTATAGCACTCTTTTCTTTTTAAATTTATTTGAAAAGAATTCACCTATAGAATTAGACAATATATCAAGTTCATTTTGTATTATCCTTTCAAGTTCTTTATATCTTTTAACTTCTTCTTTAGAATATAAAACTTCTTTAGCACGGCTTAACGCTTCTTCATAAGTCTTTAAATTACTAGAGTATTTCTTTGCTTCTGCTAAAGCTTCTTTAGTCGAATTAAACATTACTATTTCTCTTGCATACTTATCTTCGATAATTTTTTCAAGTTGTTTATATTCTTTATAGTTTTCACTTTCTTTAAATTCTTTAGCAATTTCATCTAAAGCATCAACTACTTCACTACTTAAACTACTTTGTGTATCTATCATATATTATCCTTGCAATTTCTTCTTGAGTATACTTATCCGTATCAATTACACAAACATTGCTATCTAATTTATTTACATCAAATGCATCCTTATCTAGTTCAAGACGAGCCTTAATATTTTCTTCAGAATCTTTTCTTAAATTCATTCTTTCTTTTCTGCTTTCTAAAGAAGCTTCTAAAAAGAAAGGCATGATATTAATATTACTATTTTTATATTTTAAATAGCCATTAATATCTAAGATCATATAAGAATCATTCTTTAAAGATTCAAAGCTTGTACCATAATAGTTATTATTATATAAAGTAGTTTCAAAGAAAAAATTAGAATTACTTAATCTTAAAAATTCATCTTTAGTTATAAAATGATAGTCAATTCCGTCTACTTCTTGATATCTTTTATCTCTAGTAGTATAGGTTACTACTTTTTCTATATTATATTTCTTTTCAAATATTCTTCCGATACTTGTTTTACCAGAAGCACTTGGTCCCATTAAAATAATCATACTTAAACCTCGCATTTAATTATAACAAATTTTATTAAAGTATGATATAATCTTTTTAGGTGATTATTATGTTTTTAGCAAAGGATATTACAAAAGAAGGAAATCCAGTGCTTAGAGAAAAATGTGCTAAGGTTAAATTACCTATTAGCTCTGAAGATCTTGAAGTACTTAAAGGATTATATGAATATGAAGTTATTTCTCAAGATGAGGAATTAACTGAGAAGTATGGTATTAGACCAGGAGTTGGGATTGCTGCTCCGCAAGTTGGTGTTGCAAAAAGAATGTTTGCAATTGAATTTGATGATTTCCTAGATAATTACAGACATTATTCTTATGCAGTTATCAATCCTGAAATCATTGAAAGAAGCGACGTTTTAACTTACCTTCCTAATGGCGAAGGTTGTCTTTCTGTAGATAGAGATACATGTGGTATCGTACCTCGTCCTTACAAGATTGTAGTTAAGACTTGGGTATATGATTTCAATTTAAATAAGGCAGTATTTAAAACATTACGTTTACAAGGTTATCCTGCAATTGTATTCCAACATGAATATGACCATTTAGATGGTATCCTATTTACTGATAAACTTACTACAGAGGAAGAATTAAAAAAGGATCCTAAGATTAAATCATTCCCACTTTATACAGTTAAAAATGAAGACGAAGATGAAGAGGCTGAACAATAAAGCTTTAAAATTTATTGATATTTATCAAAAGAATAAAGATCCATTAAATAAGAAGTGTCGTTTTATTCCTACGTGCAGCGAGTATGCTAAAGAATGTTATTTAAAATTTAACTTCTTAAAAGCTTCCTGCCTTGTAACTAAAAGATTACTTAAATGTAATAAGTTAACAAAAATGGGAACTTATGACCCTGTGCCTCGCGATATTGTTCATGAAGATTTAATTGATTCAATAAATAATAATATTATCAAATAAAATATAAAGTTAATCTTAAACATTATGGACGTCTATATTAGATGTCCATTTTTTATAGTCTTTTTAAAACTCCCTCGGAATTTGTTAGCAAACTCGCAAAACTCGCTTCGAATTTGTTAATTATATGTGAATTTAATCAAAATAAAAACCCTTAAGACAAGACTAAAATTAGAACCTATCTTTAAGGGTTTGCTTTATTTCAATATAGTTTTACCATCTTCAAAGTAAATTAAACCATCTTTATATAGTCCACCTAAAGCTCTCTTGAACGCTTTACGTGATAAAGGAAGGATAGCCTCTACTTCTTCACTTGATGATTTTGCATCTAGTTTAAAAACACCATTATGTCCTTTTAAATAATTTAATAATAATTCTTTATCTGGATCAATTTGGTTTTCCTTTTGTTCAATTAATGAACCATTATATTCATTATTTGATTTAACATGGATAATCTTTACATGAACACTTTGACCCATGTGATAGACTCCTCTAAATTGAGTCTTATGAACGTAAATATCTTTAAAGTCATCAGTTACAAGTGAGATACCATCTTTTAAAATACGGTATACATAAGCATTAACAACTTCATTTAAAGAATATTTTACCTCATCATTTGCTAGTTCTAAGATTTCATATCTGTTTAATGGTTTAGCAAATAATGTATTTTTCTTCTCTTTTAAAGATACAAATAATTTTTCATCAACTTCTGGCCATAATTTAAAGTCATAAGGAAGATAATCAAGTGAAACTAAAAGATCCTTAGTAGTATTATTAGAAACAAAGACACCAGTGCCAGAGATAATTTCTTCTACATTCACAAAACCAGGTTTTTTAAGTGTTACAAAAGGTTTGTTAGTTGTAGCACAAAGTCTATGTTGCTTATCATAATAGATAAATACATTTACTTCGTCTCCATCTTTAAATTCTTTCCCTGCCTCACGGAAATGAAGTAAAACTTCAGAACCTTCAAGGTCAGTAAGCATATAACCTAAATCACTTTTTCTTACAACTTTTAATTTATAATTATTTCCTGCTTGTATCATATTAGTTTCTATCTCCGTCTTTATAATTTCTATCAGTTTCTTTTTTATACATTTCTTTTGTAGGTTTAGAATCTTTTCTATTCTTAGAATGTTCTATCTTCTTAATTAATTCTCTAATTTCTCTTTCAGTTAATTTATTTTCCATGTTTTACCTTACTCTTAGTGTATTCAGTACTATTGTCAGTATATTTTACACCATTCTTTTCTAGTTCTTCACAAATATATCCAATATTGTTTTCACTAGATATAGAATCTCTAGTTCCAGTAAAATATCCAAAAGGGAAGAAATCATCCTTATATGATATTAAACTAAATTTAGCGCTACCAATAGTTGATATATATTCAACATGATATCCTTTGAATTTATCTATTCTAAGTGAAAAATCATATTTACTACTATATTTATAAAACCATTTAGATAGACCATGAAAATATAGATCTTTTTCTTTTTCTCTATAAGTTACCACAAAATATCTCTTACCCTTATTATATACCCCTCCTAAGTTAGGCATTGTAAATACAAGGGCAGGATATTTACCTTTTAAGTTATGGTTAACTCTTAAATCCATTATGATTTTATTTATATCCATATTATTTAATTAATTCAAGTCTTCTAATAACTTCATTAATGCCAAGTACGGAAATAATATCGTCACTTGACATACAGTTTTCCTTATGAGTTAATGCTAAATTAAGAATATGATATAAATTCATAATCATACCTCTATAGCTATCAGGGTCTGCTTTATAATGTTTCTTATCTGTATACTTTAATTCAGCACCTAGGTCTTTCATAGTCTTTTCTGCGCCATTTGCTAGGTCCTTAAAGTAATTGATAAGACCATCTACAACTTCAGTTAAATCTTCTTCTTTAACATTCTTTAGAATTTCTTCTTTTAAATTAGAAGGTACATTTTCAAAATAATCATTAAAGAAATAACCAAATGAATCCATGAAACTAGAATAGTTTACTAAATCTTTTCTATGTTCTTTAGATTCAAATCCTTGAGTTGCAAAAATCTTCTTAACAAGATCTAGATTATTTGTAAATCTTTCATATAAGGCAGAATCAAATTCCTTAGCCCATGCAAGTAAGTTTTCTGTATTTTCACTTGCAGTCTTTTCATAAATAACTTCCCCTGAGATGTTATTTAATTTATCTAAATCATATAAAGGTCCTGAAACACCCATGTTTTCAAATTTAACTTCAAAATCAAAGACATCTTTATCTCTATTAATTTGATACCACTCTTCAAAATTAGAATTAATTAATGTTAGAAGGTATACAAATAAACTCTTTGCAGGGTATCCCTTTTCAAGATAATAAGATGCATTACTTTCAGGGTCTTTTCTCTTAGATAATTTTCTTCTAGAACCATTATCATTCTTCATAACAGGTGCTACATGACCATATCTAGGTAATGTAAATCCTAAAGCATTGAATAATTCAACGTGAATAGGTAAACTTGAAACCCATTCATCTCCTCTAAGTACATATGTAGTTCCCATTAAGTAGTCATCACATGCATGTGCAAAATGATATGTAGGAATACCATCAGTCTTTAATAATACAAAGTCATTGAAGTTATTATCCATATCGAGTTTACCCTTAATTAAATCTTCAACTTCAACTCTCTTAGGTGTTGATTCATTTACTCTAAAGCGAAGTACATATGGAGCATTCTTATCAAGCATAGCCTTAATATCTTCTATACTTCTATCTCTCCATACTGCATACTTGCCATAGTATCCAGTCATCTCTTTATTTTCTTCTTGAGTCTTTCTTAAAGTTTCAAGTTCTTCCTCACTTGCAAAACAAGGATAAGCATAACCAATTGAAACTAAATATTTTGCAAGAGCATGATAGATATCAACTCTTTCAGATTGTACATATGGTCCATAAGATCCTGTCTCTTCAGTTTCTGAAATTACACCTTCATCAATCTTAAGTCCAATACGATTAAAAATGTCACAAATAATTTTTCTAGATCCAGCTACTTCTCTTTTCTTATCTGTATCTTCGATACGTAAAATAAATACACCCTTATTTTGGCTTGCAATCTTTCTATTGATAAGCGCTGTATAAACTCCACCTATATGAAGGAAACCAGTAGGACTTGGTGCCATACGAGTTACAACAGTACCTTCTTTTCTGCGAGGGAATCTTGCTAAAACATCCTCTCTAGTTTCTTTTACATTAGGAAATAAAAGTTCAGCTAATTCATTATAATTCATATAAAAATACTCCTTTAAACAGTCTTAAAATTATATCATAAGATATATTATTTTACAAATTATTTTTTTGTTGTAGAACCAAAACCATAAGTTCTAATTCCATCAGTCTCATCATCAT
Organism: uncultured Eubacteriales bacterium; assembly: GCA_963605425.1. Taxonomy (GTDB): domain Bacteria; phylum Bacillota_I; class Bacilli_A; order Acholeplasmatales; family Anaeroplasmataceae; genus JAEELC01. The sequence goes on along the minus strand of CAVCUQ010000014.1, from coordinate 10,002 downwards.
AAGTTATAAAATATTCAGTGAATATGCCTTGAGCAATACCTTCACCCTTTTTAATATTTAATACCTTACCTTCATTAGAATCATTAGTTAATTTAATCATAATATGACCTTCATTAACAGCGTTATAATAATCACTATCAATAATACCAACAGTATTATTAAGTTGAATTCTATATTTAAATCCAAGCCCACTTCTTGGGTAAATAGATAAAACACAACCATCTTCAATAAAACATCTAATACCTGTAGGTATTTTAATTGTTTCACCTGGATTTAAAGTGAAATCGCATGGTGAGAAAAAGTCATAGCCTGCAGAACCCTTAGTAGCTCTTTTAGGCAAAATAATATCATTATATGTTTCTTCAATATTAGAAGTTAAGTTATAATCTTCATTAAATTGTTTTAAACTAATCTTTTCAAATCTAGCAACTTGTTTCATAATAAACTCCTATTTTCATACATTATTCATTATATCAAATATACAAATAAAACTAAATATTTGATATAATAATTTTGAGGTAAAATTTATGAATGAATACAAAAACTTTTCAGCCTATTTTGATACTATAATGGATTTCTTAGATTATAATGATTGGATTAACTTTACTAAAGAAAATATTAAAGAAGGTTCTAGCATCTTAGACCTGGCCTGTGGATCTGGTATATTTTTAGTAAATATGAATTTATATGGTTATCCTACTGATGGACTGGATTTATCAAGTCAAATGATAGATCTTGCAAGAGATAAAATGTATATAAATCATATTAATACAAACCTATATTTAGAGAATATGGCAACTTTTAATATAGATAAAAAGTATGATGTTATAACATGTTATTTTGATTCAATAAATCATTTAAATACAATTGAAGAAGTTAATTTAATGTTTGAAAATGTCTATAAACATTTAAATAAAGGTGGTAGATTCATATTTGATGTCTTTTCTTATTCTCGTTTTCTTGAAGCAGAGGGTACTGATATATTTGAAGAATTTGAAGATTTCAAATATAGATGGAAGATGGATATAAGTCTTCCTAACACTCTTCATCATCATATTTATATTGATGGAAATGATAAATTTGAAGAGGAATATGATGAACACTATTATGATTATAAAGAACTTATTAAAAATAAGTATTTTAAGAAAATAAAGGTTGTAGGTGACTTTAATAAACACTTATACAAAACAAGTGAAAGAATATTAGTAGTTCTAGAGAAAAAGGATGAGATTTAGTTCTCATCCTTTATTTATTTGCTTTGGTAGCGTCCACTAATTTTTTATTCTTTATCCTTAAAATTGAATAGTAGGAAACATCATCAAGTAAGGCAATATCTTCAAACTTTTCTTTATATTCATCTAAGTTAAGTTTAATTAAATATTTATTAAAGTTTGTCTTCTCTTTAACAATTGATGAGAAATTAGATTCTAAATTTAATTTATTAGTATATGAAATATTTACAATATATCCATTATAATTATCTTTTTCAAGACATGAAATTAAATCTAGTAATCCTTCTTTGTTACCATTAAATCTCTTAGAGAAGATAATACAATCAAATTTATTAATATTATCTTTATTTAAAGCATCTGCTTCAAGTCTATATGATCCGTCGAATGTCACATTTTCTCCAATTGATACATGAGGGTAATATCCCCACTTACAAGTATCAAGTAAAGATACATGGATATTTTTATTATTTTCTAAAGCTGATAGAGCTATACCATATAAATCTAAAGCACCTGTAGAACCAATTACTAAAATATTATTTACTCTCTTAATTAATTTATCAGTAACATATTTAGTATCTATAACGGCTCTAACATATGTTTCTTCTAAATATTCAAAGGCAGCCTTATCTGAACCAACTTTAAGTTCGTTTAATGGCTTTCTGCTGTTTCCAAAGCGAATATTAGATTTAGCCTTTTGATTTAAGAAAGCATTATAACTAGATATTACATTTAATGGTTTATCACTATCAATATTATAATGGTTAGTAGTATCTACTATAATAGATGTTTCTCTCTTTTCAAACTTCTTATTTAATATTTTTTCTAAAATTGAAACTTCTTCTTTAGTAAATACAGATGCATTATAAGCACTATCTAAATAATTAATAGTAAATTTATTGTTTGCATAATCTAATTTAATATATTTAGAATTTAGAAGTAATAACGTATCACCTAAATTATTAAAATGATTAAAAACATTAACAAAGCTTATTGCATCATCTTTCTTAATTAGTTTAGATTCTTCTATTCTCTTTTCATTTGTGATTTCATATGAATTTAAATGAGAATATAAATAATAAGCATCATCTACTAAGCTTAATGATTTGACATAAACTAAATCAGAATATAATTTAACGATATTTCTAAATATATCGAGAATATTATCTGAAACTTTAGTAGCCTCACTAGCATTCTTTGTTAATCTATAGACACTATCTGATTCACGCGCAACATATAAATCATTTATTGTGCAGGCAAAACTTCCTCTAGGTTCTCTATGTTTAATTATATTTAAGATTTCACGTAAGATTAAATTTCTTTCCTCATCATTAACAAGACGGAATTTGCTTGTGATAACAGGATCCTTTTCAAATACAATCTTAGTACCATCGTATAATACCTTAAATGAATTATATCCAGCAAATAAATATTCGTTAGTATCAAAATTCTTAAAGATATTATAGTGAGACATATAAACACTAGTTTTAATCTTAGAACCTAAATATTTATGAGTAAAAAGTAATGGTCTAAGTTCTTTTTTATAAATTAGTGTAGCATCTTTGAAATCATCTACAATATCATAGAAGACTCCTTTTTCACTTTCTTTTTTAGCTACAAAGCATACTTCATCATAATCAACTAATTCAATATATTGATCATCATCTATCTTTTTAAATATCTTACGGTATTCATCATCATATTCTAAATTATCTTCTAGTGTAAAACCTGATTCAATAAATTCAAGGCTTGTATCTTGGTCTAGATAATTTGTATTAAATAAAATTGAATTTAAACATTCTTTTGAAAGTGGGGTTGCGAATTGAACTTTATCGCTAGCTTCAATTTTAACCTTAAGCATGTAATCATTTAAATTTAAATATTTATAATAATCTGAATCTCTAAATACTGCATAATATAATTTACCAAAGTTTGAAACTTTTCTTTCACCATCCGCTAGCTTATAAGTGTTTTCAAGTTCCATTGGGATTTCTCTAAATGCATCATAAGTTACATCTGTATCGTTTTCTACACAACCTGTGATTATTCTTTTATTTACTACATTCATTTGATATAAAAATTTAGTAATCATTTTTAAAACCTCGACTTTTTACAACTATAGTATTTTACAATAAAGAGTTAAAAAAATAAATATTAAACTACAAATTAGCAAGTTTACTATCTAAAATTCTTATTGAAGTTTCAATTGCATATTCACAGCTTGCAAGGACTTGTCCCTTTTCTATACCCTTTAAATCCTTACATAATGTAGCTTTACACTTTTCTTCAAATTCATTTAACATATCTTTTGAAATCATTTTTGTTTGTGTTTCACTATTATTTAATAATCCTAAAACTAAATTAGCACCAATTAAAGCCCCACATGTAGCTTTCATTCCACCCATACCACTACCAAAACCAGAGCCTAGTTTTTTAAGTAAATTAGTGTCTATATTAAGTAAGTCATTATAGACAAGAAGTATTGATACAGCGCAGTTATTACCACTATGTTTTAATTCTATTGCTTTTTCGATTCTTTCTTCTAAATTCATCTTTTTCACCATATAAAGAGGAGCATTTCTACTCCTCAATTTTAAAATCTTTATATTCATTTAATTTTGATAAAACTATATTACCGCTTTTAAGTGTCTCTTTCATATCAATTATTCTTTGATTGGAAGAGCCTCTAAACTTTAATGCAAGATTATATAATTTAATATCAAATTTACCATCAACAAGTATATCAATATTTTCAAGTATTTGGGTAACATATTCTGAATATACTTTTCCGCCTTTTTGCATATCTATATCATAAGTATAACCCGAATAAGCCCAAATTGTTTTATTAGGATATTTTTCTCTTGCCTTTAATATAAAAGGTAATAAATCTTTTTGATTTTCTTTTTCAAAAGGCTCTCCGCCTAAGATAGTAAGTCCATCAATATAAGGTTTATCTAAGGCATCTAGTATCAGCTTTTCCGCTTCCTCATCAAAAGGCTTTCCAAATTTGAAATTCCATGTCTCCTGGTTAAAGCATCCCTCGCAATGATTTCTACAACCTGATACAAATAAAGATACTCTAACTCCTTCACCATTAGCTATATCACAAGTATTTATTTTACCGTAGTACATTATAAGTGTAATACCCTATCTTTAATTTCTTGAGTTCTACCTTGATTCCAGAATTGAGAACCGATATAACCACAAGTTCTTCGTGCAACATTAAGCTTAGATTGATCAGTATTTCCGCAGTTAGGACAACGCCAAATTAGTTTTTCATTCTTGTCTTTAACTATTTTAATTTCACCATCATAGCCACAAACTTGGCAGTAATCTGATTTAGTATTAAGTTCCGCATACATAATATGGTCATACATGAATTGAATAACCTTTATTACAGCTTTAATATTATTTTGCATATTAGGAACTTCTACATAAGACACAGCTCCTCCTGGAGATAACTTTTGGAACTTAGATTCAAGAGCTAATTTTGAGAAGGCATCAATATTTTCAGTTACATGCACATGATATGAATTCGTAATGTAATTCTTATCTGTTACTCCTTTAATGATACCAAATCTCTTTTGAAGGGACTTTGCAAACTTATAAGTAGTTGATTCAAGTGGTGTACCATATAAGGAATAATCAATATTTTCAAGCTTTTTCCACTTACTTGTATGGTCATTTAAGAACTTCATGACCTCAAGTCCAAATTCTTCTCCTTCTTTATCGGTTAACTTCTTACCTGTCATATAGTAAACAGTTTCCCAAAGGCCAGCAAATCCTAAAGAGATTGTTGAATAGCCACCATAAAGTAATTTATCAATAGTTTCACCTTTTTTAAGACGAGCAAGGGCACCGTGTTGCCACAAAATAGGAGCTACATCAGATACTGTACCTTTTAAACGATTATGACGAGCTCTAAGTGCTTCATGACATAACTCTAAACGTTCTTCAAATATCTTATAGAATTCATCAATATTCTTATTAGATGAACAAGCTACATCAACTAAGTTAATAGTTACAACACCTTGGTTAAATCTACCATAGTATTGAGGTTTACCTGTTTCAGGATTGATATATGGAGTTAAGAATGAACGACAACCCATACATGGGAAACAATGTCCTTCTCCTTTTTCATCAACCTTATCTCTAAGCATAATTTTTTCACTGATATAATCTGGTACCATACGCTTTGCAGTACATTTAGCAGCTAATTCTGTTAAATAGAAATAAGGAGTACCTTCGGTAATATTATCTTCTTCTAGTACATAGATAATCTTAGGGAAAGCTGGTGTAATATAAACACCTTTTTCATTTTTAGTACCCTTCATTCTTTGTTTTAATGTTTCTTCAATAATTAAAGCTAAATCTTTCTTTTCTTGTTCATTTTTAGCTTCATTTAAATACATAAATTCAGTAATAAAAGGAGCTTGTCCGTTAGTTGTCATAAGTGTAACAACTTGATATTGAATAGTTTGAACACCACGTTCAATTTCATTTGCAACTCTCTTTTCAACTATTTCATTAATCTTATCATCTGATACTTCAACACCAATAAGTTCAAATTCGTTAATTACTTCTTTTCTAATCTTTTGTCTTGATACATCAACAAATGGTGCTAAATGGGCAAGTGATATAGATTGTCCTCCGTATTGGCTTGAGGCTACTTGAGCAATTATTTGAGTCGCAATATTACATGCAGTTGAGAATGAGTGTGGACGTTCAATAAGTGTTCCTGATATAACAGTTCCATTTTGAAGCATATCTTCTAGATTTACTAAATCACAGTTATGCATATGTTGAGCATAATAGTCTGAATCATGGAAATGAATAAGTCCCTCATTATGAGCATTTACTATTTCTTCACTAAGTAAGAAACGTTTAGTAATGTCCTTAGATACTTCTCCTGCCATATAGTCTCTTTGTACTGATACTACTGTTGGATTCTTATTAGAGTTTTCTTGCTTAACCTCTTCATTAGCTCCCTCAATTAAAGTTAAAATTTGATTATCAGTAGTATTAGATTTACGAATAAGTTCATGTTTATAACGATAAGTAATATATGATTTAGCTACCTTAAAAGCACCAACTTCCATAATAGCCTCTTCTACTAAATCTTGAATTTCTTCTACAGATACAGCTCTGCCTAAATGTTCACAAGACTTTACTACATTATGAGTTAAGACCTCAATTTGAGTATTAGACATTTGAAATTTCTTATCATCAATTGATCCATTAGCTTTTTTTACAGCGTCACAAATTTTAGATTCATCAAAATCTACTTCTTTACCACTTCTTTTAATAACATTCATAATATATCTTCTCCTTGAAAAAGTATTTTTATTATAATACAATCTATGTAGAGGTTATTGTTGTTTTTACAACATTTTTATTAAATAATGAAAAAAATTGATTTAGCTAAAAAAACTATCTTTTTTAAGAAACTAGATGATCAAGACTTCCATGCGATAATGCATTGTTTAAATGGCCGTATTCAAACCTATAAAAAAGATGAACTTATTGTTACTCAAGGAGAAAAGGTTTCAAATGCCTATTTAATACTTTCAGGAGAAGCTAGAAGTTATTATATTAACAAAGAAGGTATAGAATATATTAATTTAGATTATAGTAAAGGACAAATGTTTGGTCTTCTTGATATAATTTCATCTCATAAAGATTATGAATTTGATTTAAGGGCTCAAAGTGACGAGGTGACTATTCTTCTTCTTGATTCATTTAGACTTATAAATCCATCTATGAATAGATGCAAACGTCATATTGATTTAATGAAAGCTTGTTTTGATGAAATAGGAAGGCAATCTAAAGAAATCCAATTTAAAAATTTATTACTTACAACAACCACATCAAAAGATAAGATTTTATTATTCTTAAATAAAATATCTAAACAAAAGAAATCTAAATCATTTGATGTACCATATAATAGAAATGAAATGGCTAATTATTTAGGTCTTGATAGATCAGCTCTTTCATCTTGTTTATCTAAATTAAAAAAAGAAGGTAAAATAGACTTTAAATTAAATCATTTTACCTTACTATAATTATTTATTAAATTTAAATATATTATTTAATATTAAACTTACAATTAGAATAAAGACACTAGTAAGTACCATAGCGCCTCCTGATGCTATATCCAAATAATAAGATAATGTTATACCTACTATAGCAGATACAAGTGAAATTATAATAGATGCGCAGATACTTGCTTTATAACTTCTAGTAAGTTGTAAACTGGAAGCATATGGTATAACCATAAGGGATGAGACCATTAAAGCACCAACTGTTTTACTAGCTACAGCTACAATTAAAGCAGTTAAGATTGTAAAAGATATATTTAAAAGTGTAACTTTTACATTATCTAAACTAGCTTGGAATGAATTATAGTTAGAATATAATATTTGATAATAAAATCCAAAGAAAAATAAGATAGTAACAATAAATATCACACTCATAACTATTACTTCTTCATTTGTTGTAAGCATTACAGAACCAAATAAGTAACTAGAAAAAGTTTGAGCACCAGAAAATTTTGAAAGTATGGCTGCTATACCTATTGCAAAACTCATTACCACAACTACAGCGAGTTCTGAATATTTGCTAAACTTTCTTCTAATATATTCAATAATTAAAGCTGATATTACTGATACAATAATACTCATCCAAAGAGGTGAAATACCTGATACCACACCTATTGCAACACCGGCAAGGGAAGTGTGAGATAAAGCGTCTCCAGTATTTGATAATCTTTTTTGAACAAGAGGAGCACCAATTAGAGGAAGTACTATAGATACAAGTATAGATATGATAAAGGCTCTTTGCATAAATGCACTACTTAACATAAGATACCTCCTTTAGATTTTCTTTACTTAATTCTAAGATTCTTGTACAATAAGTTAAATCTTCTTTATTATGAGATACTAATAAAATAGTTTTTTTCATTGCATGAAGGTGATTAATTAATTCGAATAATACTTTAACACTATCAGAATCAATACCTGTTGTAGGTTCATCAAAGATAATAATATTAGGATTAGATAATACTACTTTTGCAATCTTTACCTTTTGCATTTGTCCCCCGGATAAAGAATTAATTGATTTATTTTTTAATTCTGATAGTCCAAATAATTCTAATACCTTGTTAACTTCGTTTTTATCTTTTTTAGTAATAAAATGGAATGGTTTCTTCTTAAGTCCTAATGATACTATTTCAAAGACTGTTGCTGGAAATGATCCTTCTTCATTAGAAGTTGTTTGATTAATATACCCATATTTTAATCCTTTTAATCTTTCAATCTTTCCACTATTTGGTTCAATTAAACCTAATATTAGTTTGAGTAATGTAGATTTTCCAGCTCCATTAGCCCCCACAAGACCTATGAAATCACCTTTATTAATATCCATATTTAAATTTTTAATAATAAAAGTGTTATTATCATAACTAAATGATATATCATTTAATGATATTAATTTTTCCATTTTTTCACCTTCTTGCAAATGATTTGCATTTGCTTTAAATATATTAACATTGTATAATAGATTTGTCAAATAAATATTTTTAGGAGTTTTTATGATAAATTTAAATGATTTTGGTATTAAATCTACTAAAGGAAGAAAGTTAATATTAAATATAGTTGAAAATGCTAAAGAACCAATTACAGCTGAAGATATATATAAACAAATAATTGATGAGAAAATTAATTTATCTACTGTTTATCGTACACTTTCAAGTCTTCATGAATTACATATTATAAATAAGGAAATAGATAAAGATGGCAGAGCCCTTTATATGATTGTTAAAAATGATCACAAACATGTATTAATATGTACAAAATGTGGTATGAAAATATACTTAAAGGAATGTCCTTATACTGAAATAAATAAACAAATTGAAGAAACTACAGGTTTTAAAATTGAAGATCATAACATTGAACTATACGGTCTATGTTCTACCTGCAAACAAAAAAGAGTTCTAGAAATCTAGGACTCTTCTTTTAATGTTTTTAAGAAATGTTTCTTCTTGGCTTTAGATTTAATTTTATTTGTATCATTATTATTTTCATAATTTAGAAAGATAAAGTTATTATCAAATGTTTGTAATAACATTAATCCTTTAAATAAATAGTATATAGATATATCACTATCATTATAAGAATCTAAATGTGAATCAACTGAGTTTTTAGAAATAATAACACCATTTACAACTTCTATTGTTTGAGTTGAATCAATAGGATATGAATGAATTATTTCTTCTATAAAATTAACTCTGCTTGTGTTATATAATTTAATATAACTAGCAATTAGCCATCCTGTTATAACAAGTAACAAAACAAGTATACTAATTAAATATATTGAATTCATTATATGGTCTGTAACTCCATCAAATTGAGATATGATCCATGATAATTTAGCACAAAATATACAAAAATATACTACAGTAATAATAATTAAAGTAACTAAAACAATAAGTGTTCTAAGTACCTTTAAATTTCTAAAAAAATAGAATGAAAATAATTTATTTAAAAATGGTTTAGTAATTTGAATTTCTTGAGTCATATTAAAACCTTCCTGAAAATATTATAGCAAATTAGAAGTTATAATTAAAGAAATAAAAAAATATCATTTGAACTAGATACTATTATAAAACTTGTAAATTAAATTCCCGAGTTTGCCAGTAAATTTTTATATTTTTTTAAAATTCATGAGTCCTTTATATATTTTATATATAAAAGACTTTTTTTATTGCCTTTTTTCT
>CAVCUQ010000013.1:0-38660 GCA_963605425.1 uncultured Eubacteriales bacterium | reverse complement strand
AACAAGAAAATAATATTAAATTATGTAATGAATATACAGACTTTTTAAGAAATCTATTTAAATCTAGCAATGTTTCTAGTTGTATTGATTTAGTTTATATGACTGGGATTTTACCAATAAAGAGATATTCTAGTGAATCTACTTTAAATATGTTTAAAGAATATAATATGATTAATGCAAGAGGCCTTGAAACATTTATTGGTTTTACAGAAGATGAAGTTATCAACTTATGTAATAAATATGGACGTAATTTTGAAGAAACAAAAGTTTGGTATGATGGCTATAATTTAAATGGTGTTTCTTTATACAATCCAAATTCAGTAGTTGAGGCAGTTACAACAGGAGTCTATGATGATTACTGGAGCCAAACAAGTGCCACTGAAGCTATTACGAGTTATATGAATTATGACCATGGACAACTTAAAGATATTATTTGTAAAATGCTAATTGGTGAGAAGGTTAATGTTGATGTATCAGAATTTGACAATGATTTAACAAAAATAGATTCAGCTGATTCTGCACTTACAGTGTTAATTCATTTAGGTTATTTAGCTTATGATTTAAAATCAAAGGTTTGTTATATTCCAAATTATGAAATTAAGAAGAAATTTGAACTTTCTCTTAAAAAATTAAAATGGAACGAAATTTATAATCCTATCTCTAATTCAAAGAAATTATACGATGAAACTCTAAAAGGCAATTTTTCTTTTATAAATGATACATTAGATAAAAATCATAAGGAACTTGCTGGTCCATTTAATAAGAATAAAGAAGATATTCTAGGAGTAATTGTCCAAATATCATATTATAATGTTAAGCAATTCTATAATGTTAAGAAAGAGGATACTAGTGAACTAGGTAGAGCTGATTTAACATTTGTCCCATATGATAATAATCATATACCATTTATTATTGAACTTAAGGTGAATTCAACACCTCTAGATGCAATAAATCAAATAAAGAAGAAAAAATACTTTAATTCTTTAGGTGATTATCATGGTAAGGTTCTGTTACTTGGAATATCTTACAATGATAAGACATTAAAACACTCTTCTATTGTTGAAATAATAAATATATAAACTTATGGAGTAGCTGAATAGCTACTCTTTTTAAATGCATAAAATATAAAATCAAATAGTATAACAATACCATTTGATTTGATAAATTATTCTAAAGTAAGTTCTATAAGTTTTATCTCAAGAGGATTTACAGTTGTTTGTAATGTTAGTGTGTTTTTATCTAATAAACCATCTATAAATTTGCTAGCTGGGTGTGTTAAAGCTTTAAGCATTTCAGTTGTAGAATCATCTGGAATACCTTTAACATTAAGACGAACTGAAAGGTCATAGATAGAACCTGTTTCATGATTTACACTAGTGATTTTACCACTATATTTTTTATATTTTATATTTGATATATTGATATTAAAGACTATATCTTTGTTTTCTGCAAAAGGAATATATCTATTATTTTGGCTTAAGTTGAAATAGTCTCCTTTAGCATATAAACTAGAATATTGTTCATAATTATATAATAATATGATTATCTTATTATCTTCTCTAGTGATAATTATTCCGTCCCTTTTTTCTAGAATGGTAGAACCTAATTTAGATAAAAATTCATAAGCATAAAAACTAGGTTTTTTAATACCATTTAAAGTGAAGAACCCAAGTCCTCCATGAAGGAAGTTTTCAGGAAGCTGAGTTTCATCAATTAGGTCACTTATGTACCAATGAGCAAAAGAATCAAGACGGTTAATGTTCTCTACTATTGATTTAACTATATAACAAGAATTAAAGATGGTATCAGAGAGTAAGTTTCTATGACTTGTTGTAAAATTAAATTCAGTTAAATATACTTTATTCCCATAGTAGAAATCTTTTGATTTAACTAAATCTATAAATTTAGAAAAAGCATTTTGTTCTAATGGAAATTCTTCTTTATTAATTTGATTAAAGTAATTAGAAAAACTATTTTCAAAATAATGAACAATTAAAAAGTTAGGATAACAATCATTTCTAGAACAGTAGTTTAAGAAGTTCTTGTCCCAATCTATCATTTCCTTGCATAAAGGCAAAAGGGCAGGAGATCCGACTTCAAATAACTGATCTTTAGATTTGATTAAATTAAATATTGATTTATATAATTTAAAGAAATGATAATCATCATTAAAACCATAAGCATATTTAGATGTATCAGGAGCGTTCCAAAATGTGAATGGGAATTGTCTTACCTTATCCCTACCGTATCTAGATATAATATGATCCATAAATGAAGAAATTAAATCTAGATAATCATCATCATTTTCTGGTTCTGATATTATTGTACCATTATCGAAGAACTGTTTGTCTTTTGCAAGTGTATAGGGCATAAAACTTATTTCAATTAGAGGAATTACATTTAAAGAGAGGATATAGTCTAGTACCATATCGATATAAACAAAGGAGTAGACTAAAGTATTACCTTTTCTTTTAATTACATGGAGACAGTCATCAAATAGTCCGTGAAACTTAACATATTTAAATTTCATAACTCTTAATGTTTCTTCAATTTCCTGCCTAATATTATATTTTAGGAAGTCTTTAGCATGAGCTACTGTAAAATAATTTAAATAAGTTTTTTTATTTTCTATATTGTTATTAAAGTCAGTATTTATATCACTAATGATACTATTTTTATGTTTTTTGAATTGTAATTGATATTTAGCATCATTATTCTTAAGTAATTTATCTAAATATTTATTAGTATCAAATTCAACTAAAAATTTAGACGTATTAGTATTATTTAAAGAAGCTTTTTTATATTCACTAGGTGTAACTTTATAAAGTTTCTTAAAAGCTCTCACATAAGCTCTTGAATCAGAAAATCCAAAGAGAAGAGCTAAGTCATCTAGAGTATATTTATCTTCTAATAAGCTAGATAAGGATTTATTTATTCTAAGTTCATCATAATAATCTTGGAAATTTTGATTAAAATATTCACTAAAGAATGAAGATATATAAGGTACTGTTAAATTAAAATGCTCAGATAAATCTTTAAGTGTTAATACTTTAGCATAATTTATATTGATATAATCAATAATTTCTCTAAGACGAGCTTGTTGTTTATTAATACTTACCTTTTTAGTGTTAGATATAACTCTATATTTATTCATGAATTCCGCAAATAATGAATAGATAATAGAAAGATTAGCATATTTAGAATTATCTTCATATTTTAAATTATAATTAATGATAGAGGCTAATAAAGCCTTTATTTTTTTATATGGAGTTTTATCATCTTCAATGCTTGAATTACATTGAAATTCTAAGCCACCTATTTCATCATCATTTACTCCAAGTTTTTCTAAATCTATCAAACATGACAAAATAACAGCGTTATTTCCTGATATGTAATGGGTATCATATCTATTAATTAACATAATATCTTCACTAGAAAGTGTGTAAGAAGCAGAAGATGTTGTTATCTTTGCACTTCCTTCTAGTACATAGATTAACTCAAGTTCTTTATGCCAATGTGGCTTTTGATTTCCTAGTTTAAAGATAAACATTTTAAATGGGATTGAATTTTCAAATTTAAATAATTCGTATGTTATATTTTCCATGTCTATATTTTAACTTAAAATTTTGAATACTACAACTATAACTACAAATTTTTAAGATTTTTAGAACCTATGAAAGCGCTTAAAATATCAAAAATATTAAAAAAGTGTTCTAAAATAGAAAAATAAAGCGTTTTCATAAAACTATAAAAATAATAAAATATACTTGTAAAAAATAAAAGAAATTAAAAGAAAGGAAATGATAATCTATGAAAGAGGCAATTTTTAAAGCAACACATATTGTAAAGCAATTTGGACCTACAATTGCATTAAATGATGTTGATATTGAAATATATCCTGGTGAGATTAGAGGTTTTATCGGAGAAAATGGTAGTGGTAAATCTACTATGAGCCAAATAATGACTGGTATATATGAAAAAACTAGTGGAACAATGTACTATCATGGAAAACTATGGGAACCTAAATCTCAAGTTGATGCCTTAAACAAAGGTATAGGTATTATAGTTCAAGAAAATGGTACTATTTCTCCTATTAGTGTAGCTGAAAATATTTATTTAGGTGAATTAAAACAATTTAGTGGTAAGAATTATTTTGAAGAAAGAAGAATAGTTAATTTTTCTCCTTTATATGATTTAGATACAACTAAATTTGATAGTCTAATTGAAGAGGCTATATTAAATACAGGAAAAGATAAAAACTTAATTAAAGAATATAAGGCTAAACTTAAAGATGAATACCTAAATTTAAAGAAGTCTTTAGAAGAAAGTAATTCTATTAAGGAAAAGAGTATTAAAGAAGAATTCGACAAGAAGAGCGAAAATTTATATAACGAATTCAACTTAAATATTAATTCTTTAAAAGAAAAACATGCAAATGATAAAGCTGATGAAAAGACTATTGAGTATCGTATTAGTTATGAAACTAAAGAATTAAAGACTAATTATAAGAAGAATGTTAAGAGATTGTATCAAGAAAGCTATTTACATTTAGGATGGCTTAAGTCTGATTTAGAAGCTTTAAAGAATAAATATAAAAATGCTTTAACTGATATAGATAAACCTTATGAAAGTAAGAGTTTAAGAAAAGTAAAAGATTTCTTCTTAACTGCTATCTTTGGTTTATTTGTCAATGGTGACAAATTAGCTCGTCATGCTGGATACGCTCTAGCTAAGATTGGTGTTAATGATATTGATCCGAAAATGATTACAGCTAGATATGATATGCAACAAAGAAAACTTATTGAGATAGCTAAGTGTTTAAATAAGGATCCTGAAATATTCATTGTTGATGAAACAACAACAGCTTTATCTGAAACTGGTAGAAACTTACTTTATAAGAAGATGGAAGAGTTAAAGAATAATGGTAAATCCGTTCTATTTATTTCTCATGACCTAGAAGAGTTAATGGATAAATGTGACACTCTAACAGTTCTTCGTGACGGTAACATAGTAGCTAATCTTGATAAGTCTAAAGGTGAATTTATAGCTGATGATATCAAGAAAGCGATGATTGGTAGAGAGCTTAAGGGTGATTATTACCGTTCTGATTATGATTCTACATATTCTGATAAGGTTGTCTTAAAGATGGTTGATGGTATCGAAGGAAGATCACTTAGACATGTAAATTTAGAGTTACATAAGGGTGAAATTCTAGGTATCGGTGGGCTTTCTGAATGCGGTATGCATACTCTCGGAAAAGCTTTATTTGGAAATATAAAGATTGAAGGAGGATATGTATACACAGGTGAGAACTTAGATAAACTTGTAAGAAGTGAAACATTTGCGATGAGCCAAAAGATAGGTTACTTACCTAAGAACCGTGATGTTGAGGCTTTATCACTAAAGAGTAGTATCTTTGATAATATTGCAATTGCGTCAATTAATAATATTGCAAAGTTAAATTTATTTGTATCTAAGTCTGATGAAAAGAAACTTGTTAATAAAGAAGTTAAAGACTTACAAATTAAGTGTAATTCAAGTGCTGATTTAGTTTCTAAATTAAGTGGTGGTAATAAACAAAAGGTTTCCCTTGCAAAGTGGATTGCAAATGACTCCGAAATCCTTATTCTAGACTGCCCTACTCGTGGGGTAGATATCGGTGTTAAACAATTTATCTACCAACTTCTTTACAAGATGAAACAAGAAGGTAAGTCAATCATTATGATTAGTGAGGAATTACCTGAATTAATTGGTATGTCTGATAGAATCCTTATTATGAAGGATGGAGAAATTAAAAAAGAATTTACTCGTTCTAAGGATTTAACACAAGAACAAATTGTTGAATATATGATTTAGAAAGGAGAAAAAATATGGAAAATTATGGTTTTAAATATTTTAATTCTGATATTGTAAATAAAGTTGTAACTTATTCTGAATCTAGTAAAGATAAAGAAGAAGGTAAAGCTTTAGTTAAAGAATTGAAAGAAGAATATAAGAAACTTGATAGTAAGTTACTAGCTGATATAAATAGTGAGCTTAAATCTTTAAAAGAGAATCATCAATTTAAAATAAATGAAGCTAAACAAACTAAAGAAAAAGAATTAGCTAGCGTAGATACTAATCAAGATAAGAGTGAACTTAAAAATATAGTTGTTGGTATTAAAACTGTATGTAAGAGATCTATTAAGAAAGAAAATAGAGAATATGTTGAAGCTATTCGAATTTCTAAATCACAGAGAGTAGATCTACACCTTGAACTGGTTAAATTAATTGCAAATGTCACGGATAAGGTTTCACCACTTGATTCAGTTAGAAGTAAACATTTAGAGAACTGGTCTACATTTAATTTTAAACAAACTATTACATCTAAACGTTTCTGGGTTAATTTAATTCCACTATTTATGTTAATCCTAATCATTATCGCTTATGCAATTGGTAAAAACATTACCGGATATAATGGTGATTTAGGAGATGTAATTAATAATGGTATCTTCGTAGCTGTTGTAGCTACAGGAGCTGTCTTTATCTACTCCCAAGGTGGATTTGATATGTCACTGGGTAATGCAAGTTTAATGTGCGCTACTATAGCTGCTATAACTTATAATTCAACTCATAATATGGCTCTATCACTAATACTTGCAGTATTACTTGGTGCTGGTTTAGGTATTATAAATGCGATTCTAGCTACAATGCTTAACTTACCTGTTATGGTAATGACTCTTACTATGATGAATATTCTATCTGCCGTACACGAAGCAATTCTAGATAAGTTCGGTGGTTTAATTAACGTATCTGAAGGAATGATTTCATCTCCTTGGATCTATGCAATCTTTTTACTTGTATTCTTTATCCTATGTTTTGTAATCTTCAATTATACAAAAGTAGGTAGAAGAAATAAATTTATTGGTGCAAATAAGGTAGCTGCTAAATTTAATGGTATCAACCTTATGAGAGCAGGTATCATCTCATTTGCAATATCAGGTATTGGTCTTGGTATCTGCGGATTCATATTTGCATGTTCAATGTCAGGTACTAAATATGGTGCTACAACAGTTTTATCTCAAGTAGGTTTAAATGTTGTTATCGCAATCGTATTTGGTGGTATGACAACTTCAGGTGGTGCAAAGAGTAAAGTGTCTTGTGCAATCATTGGAGCTTTCTTCAGTGTATTCCTTGATGAATTCTTCGCTGCTATATCAACTCCAACATTCCAAGTTGGTTCATACTCTTACATGGTTAAAGGTATTGTCTTTATCATCGTATCTTTAGCTAACATGTGGGACACTAGAAGCAAAATGCTAGCTTCAGGAGGTAGTATACAATAATGAATTATTCTAAACCTATAAAATTTAATGATTCAAAAGTTTCAAACAACCCTAAAGTTGTTAGAAAAACTAATCGTATTTTCTGGTCTCTATTCTGCCCATTACTTATGATTTTAATTGCATCTGCCTTATCTAATATGAATGGTACTGGCTTATTCAATATCGGATCTGCATTTGATAATTTCTCAAATGTAATGATTATGGGAAGAACAGTGCTTATGACACTTATTGCGGCTCTAGCACTTAATACAAACTTAAATTCAGGTCGTATGGATTTCTCACTAGGAGCTACAGGAGTACTAGCTTGCTTGTTTGCATCTCTAATAGTTCCTGGTGTTGATACAATTGCTCATATATTCCAATTCTTAATTTTATCAATCTTATTTGGAATGTTACTTGGTTTTATCCATTCACTAGTATTAATTTCAACTAAACTACCTCCAATTGTTATCTCACTTGGTATGTGTTTAGTATATGAAGGTATTGCTAAAGTAGTAGCTGAAGCTACAGGTAGCACTGGAACAGTAAATCTTGCGATGGGAAGCCATACAACAAGTTTCTTCCAAGAACCTGTTATCTTAATTCCATTATTAATTATTATCTGTTTAGTTATGGCAGGAGCTCTATGCTACACAAGATTTGGTTATAACAAGATAGCTTTAGTATATGATCAAAAGATTTCTGTAGATACAGGTATCAATGAAATTAGTCATTGTATTATCTCATTCATTATTGCTGGTGCTTTAATTGCTATCTATCAAGTTATGTCAAGCTGTGGTACTTCAAGTATTACAATCAACGTTAATCTAGCTTCAAGTGGTACAGTATTTAAGAACTTCCTTCCTATCTTTATTGGTGGAATACTTGCTAAATACTCTAATCAAATTGTTGGTTTACTTCTTGCAGTTATCGGTACTACATGTCTTTATACATATGGATTTGATAACGCATTAACAGCTACAGTATCATCTCTTCTAAACGGATTCTCAGTATTTGCCGTACTAGTTTATATGGTAGATAAAGATAGATTCATCAACTGGGTAAAGATGAGAAAATATATTAGAAGAGAAAAGAAATTATATCCAAATGGTAAGGAGGTATAGAAATGAAAAAACATTTAATTAAAAGAAGCCTTATAGCTTTATCCCTTGCATGTACATCAGTAACACTTGCAAGCTGTAATATTGAAGATGCTTTCATCTATGGTAAAACACAAACTGTTTCCTCAGATATCGAAACATTTGATAATACTCAAAATGCTATCTTCTTTGCTCTATACAACTACTATGGATATGAAGGACAACACTTTACAAACAAGTGGCTTGGTATGAACGATGCACTTTATCGTCATGGTATCGTTGTAACAGGTTATGAAGGTCAAAAGGATGCAAGAAAGTTTACTATTACAAGAAGTTCAACTTGCGACTTGCCTAAGGATGCTGAAATATACATGGTAAATAACCAAAACTGGGATTCTGGTATTCAATATGATAAACCATTTAAGAAGTACCACCCTATGGCTGTTATTTCAACTTGTAATGGTGTTGAATTTGCATCAAGCCCAATCCTTTCAAGTGGAGATGGTATAAGTAATGCGACTATGGGTGGATTCTCATCTACTTATAGAACAGCATTTGAAAATGGATCTCTTAGATATTTAGTTGCTAAATACTCAGCTCATATACTGCCTATATTTGCTGCCGGAGTATATGCAGCTGAAAGCGGTAAAGCCTTAAAGAATAATGATGGTACAGCTTTAAGATTATCTATTACTAACTGGGCTATTCAAACATTAAGTGAATATGATGAAATGGAAGCTATAGATAGCGTTTCAAAGGATCATCCTACACTTAGAAAGATTAATGTAGATA
This sequence comes from uncultured Eubacteriales bacterium, assembly GCA_963605425.1. Classification (GTDB taxonomy): domain Bacteria; phylum Bacillota_I; class Bacilli_A; order Acholeplasmatales; family Anaeroplasmataceae; genus JAEELC01. Next base: position 29,464 of record CAVCUQ010000013.1, on the reverse strand, counting down.
AATATTTTGAAGAAGCTAATGCTGGACACTTAAGTACATTTGTAGAAAATTCTAGTAAAGAAACAATTAAAGCTCTATATGCTGAAAATGGTACTAATGCTGAAGCTGATAAGGCAAATTATAGAAAAGGTGAAAAGATTACTGTTGGTATTATTGCACCTAGTTCTGTAAATGATACAGTTCAAAAATATATCGATTATATTCAAGGATATTTAGCAGAAGCTTATAACTGTGAAATCCTTCCTACAGGTTCAGTTACAAGTACTGATACTCAATCAACAGTAGCTAAGAAGCTATGTAACCAAGGTGCTAAATTCATCATATCTTTACAAGATGACACTGAAAGAAATAAAGCCGCTTCAATTTGTAATGATAACAACGTATTCTTTGCAATCGGTGGTAGTTGCCAAAATGAAATAGACTATGAAGAAATTAAAAATCTTCCTTATTATGTAGGTAGTATTGGTACAAGCCCTCTTGAGGAAAGAAGAGCTGCTGATGAAATGACTGAATATTATTTGCAATGTATGATTAAGAGAAATGAAAGTCAAAATGCATTAATTGAATATCAAACAGCTTATAAGAAATTAAATAAGGAAACTTTAACTTATGTTATTCCTTATAAAGAGGAGGACTTTGAGTAATGGCATTACTAAGTATTGATTTATATGTTAAGGCCCTTGCGAGAAAGACAAAGATTGATTTAGTATTACCATCCTTAAACCTGCAAGGTGTCCTTAGAAATAAAGATGATAAATATTATCAAAATTTAGATAAGAAGTATCCACTTCTAATCTGCCTACATGGATTTGGTGATGATTTAAATGGCTGGCAAACTAATTGTAATCTAATTAGATTGTGTGAAGAAAAAGGTATAGCTGCTTGCTTTATCAATGGTGAAAATAAGTGGTATCTAAATATGGGACCTATAGATGATTTCTACAGTCTTATTGAAAGAGATGTAATTGACTATCTATATGGAAATTTTAGATGTCTATCGCCTGAGAAGCCTCTTGCAATAGCTGGTGTATCAATGGGGGGATATGGTTCCTTATATCACTACTTAAAAAATACTGATAAATATAGTGCATGCATAGCTTTATCACCAGCTACAAAGCCAGATTATATTGATGAGAGTAAATATGGCTCTTTACGTGATTTATTCTTAAATAATAAAGATAAAAAATTATATATCTATTTATCTATTGGTTCTCGTGATTTTATCTTTGATCACTCGATGGAATTAAATAAGTTCTTATCTGATAACAACATTGATTGTTCATATAAGGTTGTTGAAGGAGCTGATCACTCATGGAATCTTTGGAGCAAGGAAATAGATAATATGATTGATTATTTACAAACTATAAATTTCATTAAATAGGAGGATATAAAATATGAAAAAACGTTTAATGGTATTAGGTTCAATTGCAGTAGCTTCTATAGCTCTTGCAAGCTGCGGAGAAGCTAAAGATAATTTCAATGCAGAAGAATTAATTAAGACATTTGAATCAAAGATTAACACTACAGTAAATCTAACTTATACTGCTAACTACAACATGGATGTTAATCCTAATGGTGGAACTGGTAATATGGATTCATTTAAGCATCAAATTAGATCTACAACAGAAGCTCAAATAGACTTAGGTTCTGATTTATATATCAAGACTCGTAAGACTAGTAAAGATGCTTTACATGATACTAAAGATACTGTAACTGAAGAACTTCTATATAAGAAAGATGGTAAATACTACTATGAAACAACATCTAGCTTACCTACTGAAGTAAATGCTAGTGAGGCTTTAACTAAGATTGATTCAATTTTAAAGAGTGTAACTAGTGAACAAGCTGGTTCAATTGACACATCTACACTTCTTTATAATAAGAATGATAGATCATATTTTGAAAGCCAATTATTCTGCTCAGATGCTATCCTAGGTGCTGACAAGGCTGATTATTTAGAAGCTGTTCCATCTTACTCTAAAGAAGGAGATGGTCTAAAAGCTACATATAAGCCTGAATATGTTGGTTATAAGACTGATGGCGGACAATCTGACTTAAAGGGTGAAGGATATGCTGCTGAATTTAATGTTGTAACTAATGCTAAAGGATTTGTTACAAGCTTCAGTGAAAAGTATAATAGTGCATCTCTAGACATGCATATTATGACTCCAGCACCTACAATTATTTTAACAGGTGAAAGAAGCTTTACAGCTACTTATGGAGAAACTATTACTAAAGCTACTTCAGTAGAACACGCTGCTAGTAAGCTTGCTTATGAAAGTGCGACAGGTGGTTCATTTGTAGTTGGTACTTGTGCTAATGGTGATTTTACTAATATGCAAATTGTTACAAGCGGAGCTGATCTTGAACTTGGTAAGCTTGTCTGTGTTAAACCTACTGCTTCAGATGGTAAAGAAGTTAAGTCTGTTACTTTAAATGGTTCTAGTACAACATTAATTGATCCTACTAGTGCTGGTGGTTGGTATTGTTTCAATGTTTTAAGCGGTACTAACACTGTAGTAGTTGAATTTAAGGATAAGACAACTGCAGAAGAAAAAACTTTAAGATATGCTTATGAAGGTACAGTAAATAATACTGGAATTGTATTAAATCTATATGATGATAATACATTTACAGTAACTGTTCCTCAATACAATAATGCTGTATCAGTTAAAGGAACTTATACTATGGCAAATGGTAAGGTTACATTAAATGCTGAAAGCATTCAATATATGACAAGCACAACTAATACATCTGAATTAACTGTATCAAGTGATTACATGAGCTTATCAGGTGAATTCTTCAACCCTGCTTATGCAGTTACTTTAACTTATAAGTCAAATAAGTAATTTAAAAATTAATACTATAGCCCTTTTAAAACACAAAAGGGCTATAGGTTATATGGAGGAATTTTATGATTGTTAAAAATGATAATTTTAAAGATAAAGTCATAGTAATTACTGGTGGTGGCGGAGTTATATGCTCAGCTATAGCTGAAGGATTTTGCGCTGGTGGTGCTAAGGTTGCTTTACTTAATTTAAGTTTAGAAGTTGCAGAAGCTAAAGCAAAAGATTTAACTAGCAAAGGCTATATTGCTAAAGCTTACAAATGTAATGTATTAAATAAAGAAGAATTACTTGAAGTAAGAGAAGAAATCCTTAAAGATTTAGGACCTTGTGATGTTTTAATTAATGGTGCTGGTGGAAATAATGCTAAAGCTAATTGTGACCATGAATTTTTTGATAGTAAAGATTTAGATAAGGTTAAAACATTCTTTGATTTAGATAAAGAAGGTATTGAATTTGTATTTAATTTAAATTATATGGGAACAGTATTACCAAGCCAAGTCTTTGCCCGTGATATGATAGGAAGAAGCGGATGTTCTATAATTAATATTTCTTCAATGAATGCATTTACTCCTTTAACTAAAATTCCTGCATATAGCGGTGCTAAAGCTGCAGTATCTAATTTTACTGAATGGCTTGCGGTATATTTTTCAAAAGTAGGTATTAGAGTAAATGCAATAGCTCCTGGTTTCCTTGTAACTAGTCAAAATAAAGATTTATTATTTGATAAAGAAGGAAAACCTAGTGCTAGAGCAGAAAAGATTTTGCGTAATACACCAATGTCTCGTTTTGGAGAACCTGAAGAAATGATAGGACCTACATTATTCCTAGCAGATGCTAATCAATCTAGTTTCGTAAATGGTGTAGTGTTACCAATTGATGGTGCATTTAACGCTTATAGTGGGGTATAAAACATATGAAAATGACATTTCGTTGGTATGGTTTATCTGATAAGAATAAACTAGACTATATTAGACAAATTCCTGGTATGAGCGGAGTTGTTACAGCTTTGTACTCAGTACCGGTAGGAGAGGTTTGGCCTGAAGAAGAAATTAAGGCTTTAAAAGAAGAAGTTAATAGACACGGACTTGAAATGGAAGTTATTGAATCAGTTCCAGTTAGTGAAGATATTAAACTTAGAAGTGGTAATTATAAGAAACATATCGAAGCTTTTAAGGAAAATATTAAACTTCTATCTAAATATGGTGTTAAGTGTATATGTTATAACTTTATGCCTGTCTTTGACTGGACAAGAAGTGAACTTGATCATGTAAATAAAGATGGTTCTAAATCACTTGTTTATTATGAAGAAGATGTAGCTAAAATGGATCCTACAAAGCTTGCTTTACCTGGTTGGGATCAATCATATAAACCAGAAGAAGTTAAGGAATTAATTGAAAAGTATACTACTTTAGGTGAAGAAGGTCTTTGGAATAATTTAAAGTTATTCCTTGAAGAAATTATCCCTGTAGCTAGACAATATGACGTCTTAATGGCAATCCATCCTGATGACCCAGCTTGGCCTATCTTTGGTATTCCTCGTTTAATTACATGCGAGAAGAATGTTGATAGATTCTTAAAACTTGTAGATGATCATTATAATGGACTTACATTCTGCACAGGAAGCTTTGGTTCAAGTCCTGCAAATGACATCGTAAAGATGATTGATAAATATTCAAAGATGGATAGAATTCATTTTGCTCATTTAAGAAATGTAAGGCAACTTGGACCACATTCATTTGAAGAAGCTGCACATTACTCAAGTGATGGTAGTTTGGATATGTACGCAATATGCAAAGCATTACATGATAATGGATATAACAAATATATTAGACCAGACCATGGAAGAATGATTTGGGATGAAGAAGCTAAACCAGGATACGGTTTATATGATAGAGCGCTAGGTGCTATGTATTTAACTGGTATTTGGGAAGCTTTAGATAAAGAAAAGAAATAAAGGAGCTTATAAATTATGAAATTATTAGAACCTTTAAAGGTAGGTAATATTACTTTTAAAAATAGAATTATGTTTCCACCTCTTACAACAGGTTATGAAGAAAGAGATGGTTCAATTGGTGCTAGATCATTTAACTTCTATGCAAATCTTGCCAAAGGTGGTACAGGTTATATTGTAATTGGAGATGTTACTCCGATTATGACTATATCTCCTACACCTAAACTATTTAGAGATGAACAAATTGCAAGCTATAAAGCACTAGCTGATGAAGTTCATAAATATGGATCTAAACTAGGAGTTCAAATTTTCTACCCTGAATATCATGCTAATAAACTTATGGCTTTATTTAAAGAAGGAAAACAAAAAGAGGCTTTAGATTTACTTCATTATGATATGCTTCACTTTGTATCTGAAGTTACAAAAGAAGAATTATATGAAATTGTTGATGTTATAGCTAATTGTGCTAAGAGAGCAGAAAAAGCAGGTATAGATGTAATTGAAGTTCATGGAGACAGATTATGTGGTTCTCTATGTTCTAAAATATTAAACAAGAGAAATGATGAATTTGGTGGAAGTTTTGAAAACAGAACAAAGTTTGCTTTACTAGTTGTCGATAAAATTAGAGAGCTTTGCCCTAATATTGTAATTGAATATAAGCTTCCTATTGTAACTAAGAGAAGTGATGGTACTCTTCAAGGTAAAGGTGGTCTTGAAATCGAAGAGGCAGTAACTTTTGCTAAATTACTTGAAGAACACGGTGTAAATATGATTCATGTGGCTCAAGCAAATCATACTGGTAACATGAATGATACAATTCCTGCTATGCAAACTCGTCCTTATGCCTTTATGCTAGAAGAAACTAAGGCTATTAAAAATAATGTATCAATTCCAGTAAGTATTGTTGGTAGAATAGCTACAGTTAAAATGGCTGAAGATATCCTAGATAAAGGATATGCAGATTATATTGGCTTTGGCCGAAATCTTTTAACTGATCCTAATATTGTAAATAAACTTGCAAATGACGCTTCTTACGACATAAGAAGATGTATGATGTGTAATAAAGGTTGTACTGATGCAATTATGGGACGTAGAGGAGTTTCTTGCGTATTAAATGCTGAAAACGGATTTGAAGAAGTACGTACTATAACACCTGCTCTTGATAAAAAGAATGTATTAGTAGTAGGTGCTGGTATTGCTGGTCTTGAAGCTGCTAGAGTACTTCGCCTTAGAGGACATAATGTAACTATTTGTGATAAGGATTTAAAAATTGGTGGTCAAATCAATATTGCATGCGTTCCACCTCGTAAAGGTGAAATGAGAAGAAGTATTGTTTATTATGAAAATGTACTAAAGAAACTTGATGTTAAATTTGAATTAGGACATGAATTTACACAAGAGGAAGCTAAAGACTATGATGCTTTAGTAATTGCTACCGGTGCTAAATCTTTAAAGCCTCATATTGAAGGTATTGATAATATTAACGTGCTTGATTCTTGGGATGTATTAGCTGAAAGAGAAATCCCATATGGTAAGATTTGCGTATGTGGTGGAGGGCTAGTTGGTGCTGAAACAGCTGAATATCTAGCATCTAAAGGTTATGATGTCTCAATTATTGAAATGAAAGATAAGATAGCAGACGGAGAATCTAGTACAATTCTGCCATTTATGATGGAAGACTTTAAGAAACATAATGTAAAGCAATATGTATTACATAAGATTTCTAAATTTACAGACTTTGGTGTTGAAACTATAGTTATAGATAAAGATGGAAATGAAATTGATAAGAAGTTTATTGAATGTGATACAATTGTTAATGCCTTATCTAGTGTTAAGGTATTACCTGACTTAACAGGTGTAACTAAACCTATCTATTACGCAGGAGACTGCGCAGGAGATAGACCTTCTAACATTGAAAATGCTATAAAGACTGCATATGATGTAGCCTCTAAAATCTAATAAACATAAGGGATTATAATGTAAAAGTTATAATTCCTTATTTTTTATATATTATATAAAACTACAAGTCTCTAAGAGAAGAATAAAATCCAATTATATTACTATATTTTTCTGTTATTATTTATTCTTTAGCACTTTTTTAGCACTTAATATTTATAATTTAAATGTAAGATAATCTACGATTATATTATAAATTTACTTTGTTTAAGGGAGGAATACTATGAAGCAAATTAAAAAATTGTTTTTAGTCTCATTTTTAACCATTGTTTCAATTCTTTTCTTTGCATCTTGTGGTGGTAAAGGTCATACCCATAATTTTGTTAAGGGTGATACAGTTAACGCTACTTGCACTGAAAAAGGATACACTTTATATAAGTGCGAATGTGGTGAAAGTGAGAAAAGAGATGAGACAGAAGCTTTAGGTCACTCATATGGAGCTTGGGTAGTTACAAAAGAACCTACAACAAGTGTGAAAGGTACAAGGGAGAAAACATGTACTAGATGTGGTGACAAGGTAAGCGAAGAAGTTCCAGTAAAGGAAGAAACTCATGTTCATGCTTATTCATCTTGGGAAGTTGTAACAATCCCAACAGCTGAAAAGACTGGTTTACTAACTAGAAATTGTACTGCTCTAGATGATAGCCAAACTCATGTTTTACCTAAACTAAATGAAAATGATTATGCAATTGATGAAACAACTTTAGTTTTATCTACTTGTACTAAAGCTGGTTCTAAAGAATATGTTTATACTTTAGAAGGTCAAACATTTAAGTTTAAAGTTGAAACACCAGTTACTTCTCATACACTTGTAGAATCTAAAAAAGAGGCTACATGTACTGAAGCAGGATATGTAAAACAAACTTGTTCTGTCTGCGGATATGAAGAAGTTGAAACTTATAAAGCTTTAGGTCATACACCAGTAAGAAATGGTCATGAATGTGAAGCTGATAAGGTATGTTCAGTATGTAATGTTGTACTTGAAAAGAAAACAGGACATAAATTAACAGAAACTTTACTTGAGGCTACTTGTGCTAGCGAAGGTAAGATTACCTATACATGTGATTATTGTGATAAGGTAATTGAAGAAGTTAAAGTCGCTAAATTAGATCATCAATTATCTGATTTTGTAGATGGCGGAGAAGAGGTTTCAACTGAAACTTGTTGTCTTTATAAAAAGCCTTATGTAGCTACATGCGAAGAATGCGGTGAAAAAGTTTATAAGTATGAAGAAAGATATCATCATAATTATGAACTTGAAAGCACTAAACTTGCAACATGTTCTACTTCTGGTACTTTAACTTATAAGTGTACTGATTGTAATAATGAAATTACAAAAGCACTTGAAGTTGATGTTAATGCCCATACATATTCTTTAAAGAGCACTTCAACTGAAACTAAACTTATTTATGAATGCTCAGAATGTCATAATGAGAAGACTGTTTTAAATCACAGTACTACTAAAGAAGCTACTGTTAGTGCTACTGATATTAAGGAAACTAAAGCGGTTGAATTAAGCGGTAATACATCTATTACATTAGATGATAATATTTTAAATAATATTTCAAGTGATGTAACTATTAAAGCTGATACTGTTGATACAAGCACTTTATCATTAAGTGATGAAAATAAAAAATTAATTGGTGATAATCCTGTATATGATTTTGAATTACTTGACAGTGATAATAATCACATCGGATTTAATAATGGTAAGGCTACTATTAGAATTCCATATACTTTAAAAGAAGGAGAAAATCCTACAGATATTGGCGTATGGTATATTAATGAAAATGGCCAAACTACTACAATTAAGGCTACTTATGTAGATGGTTATGCTGTATTTGAAACAGAACATTTCTCATATTACGCAGTATCTAAATTAACTAATTCTGAAAAGTGCGAATTATATGGTCATCATTATGTTAAGAGTGCTGATTTAAAGGCTACTTGTACAGAAGATGGTTACTATAGTGAAATTTGTTCAGTTTGTGGTGATATAAAGGTTACTAAGTCTGATGCTATAGGTCATAAATTTACACAAACTAATAAAACTGAGGCTACTTGTCTTGCAAGCGGTAAGAGAGTTGAAACTTGTGAAAACTGCGGGCTTGTAAAGGAATACTTTATTCCAGCTTTAGATCATGATTATGTTCTAAATAGTGATAAGTCTAGTGTAGCTACATGTCAACATGGAGGACATGAAGAATATAAGTGTTCTAGATGTGATGATGAATTTAAGACTGATACAATGCAATTAAATCATCAATATGTAAATACTATAGTAGATCCTACTTGTGAAACTCAAGGTTATACTCTTCATACATGTTTAGTATGTAATGAAACGGTTAAGGATACATATGTATCATCATTAGGTCATGATTATGTACTTACTCTAGTAGATCCTACTTGCACAGAACAAGGTTACACAGTGCATACTTGTTTTAGATGTAATGACTCTTACAAAGATAATTATGTAAGTGCACGACATACTTGGAATCTTGAAACTCCAACTTGCGGTGTAAGTCAAGAGTGTTTAGTTTGTCATGCTAAAGGACTTCCTGCGACAGGAAATCATACTTATGAAAATGGAGTATGTACAGTTTGTGGTGATGGATGTACTCACACTTATACTGAAACTACAGTCGAAGCTACTTGTGAAACTCAAGGTTATACTTTAAAGACTTGTTCAATCTGTGGATTTGCTGAAAAAACTGATGTTGTAAAGGCTAAAGGACATAAAGGAAATCTAGTATGTTATGTTTGCGGAAAGACTATTGTTTCAAGTACATATGTTAAGAATTTATTAACTAGTGTTATGAAATATGATTCATATACTATTTCTGGTAAGGATTTAAAAGTAAGTGTAAAGATTAATGATACAAATGTTGTTGTTGAAGTTAGTACAATTACATTAAATTTAAAATTAGATGAAAATGGTAAATTATATGGTAATGGTTATGTTGCATTTAGCGAAACTCAAAATGGTACTAAAGGTAACTGTACAAGCAAATTATATGTAAAAGATGATTACATTTATATGCAACTTACAGAATCATATTATTCAAATATGGTAAGTGGTGACTATACATATAAACATACTGAAAGTACTTATGATGAAAAGAGTCATTATTATAAATTAAAACTAGATGACTATTTAAAACAAATGGGTGTTTCTAGTATTAAAGAAGTTATCGAATCTATTGATAGTGATACTTTAAAGAAAGTTACAGATGCTTTAATTAAGATTTCAACAAATGAAGATTACTTTGTTAATAAAGCTATTGTAAGTGTTATCAATAAATTATTTACTCTAGATACTACATCTAATGAATATAAGTTGTCATTAAACTTAAATTACTTTGTTAAAATTTATGAATATGCTAAGACTCATACCATTAGTGAAGTGATTGATTATGCAACTAGTGAAGGAACATTTAATAAGATTTATAATTTTGTAAATAAATTAAATACTCTTACAGTTGGTGATATTGTAAGTAAAGTAAGTGAAACTGGATTAACACTAGAAGAAATTATCACTATATTAAATGATAATGTACCTACTGGTTCATTAGACAAGACATTTGAAGATATGATTAATTCATATTTAAATAATAATGATCAAACTCTTGCTCAATACTTAACTAGTCCTGTTATCTCATCACAAACTTTAGTTACATTTGTTAAGAATATAACTAACGATTCTATTGATTTAACTACATATCAATCTCAATTAGTACAAATGCTTGATGCTTATAAAGATAAGAATATATTTGATTTTGTAGCACCTAATGCAGAAGCTAAAGCTCAAATTATATCATTAATTGATGATTACGTTAACCAATATAAAGATGTATTAGGATTAAATATTTATACTAACAAAGATGGTGAAGTAACTAAAGCTAATGTATCAGTAAAGGGAATATTAGAGCTTGGTTCAAATTCTAGTACAGAAGTTGATATTACTTTAAATGCATCATTTAACTCTAATGTTACAGTAGATCAAAATATAATTGATCAAATCGATACATTATATTCTATTGATTTTGCAGAGTTAATTAAAAATTCTAATATAGAATTAGTTAAAGATGAAGATAATAATGTAACTGGATTTGTATATTCTTATACTTATTCTTATGAGAACGTTATTAATAATAAAAATTATACTGAAGTATATAGTTATATTAATAAATATGTGTACCAAATAATCTTTGATGAAATGGAACTGCAGTTTATAGACTCAGATTGTAATAATTGGTATAGATATTACATAAATTTTACTAATAAACCTAAAGGTGTTTGTTATCAAACTGTAACTAGAAAATATTATGATCTAAGTGGCAATTTAATGACTTCCGAGAAAGAAGAAGGTACTTATTTAACTACTTGTTATTCTTTAAAATTATTCTACAATACTAAGAGTGAAAAGATTGAATTTGCAAATGATTCTAATAATCCTACTATGCATAATTTTAAGTTAACTGAATCTAAGGAAGCTAGCGGATGCAGCGAAGCAGGATATAATAAGTATATTTGTTCTGATTGTGGATACCAAAAGTGTGAATATTATGTAAATGGACATAAGAATTACACTACAACTTACGAACTAGTTAATCCTAATGGAGATTGCAGCGAAGGTGTTAAAGTTATAAGAACTTGCTCTGACTGTAATAAATCATTTGTAGATTATATTACTCATAGTCATCAAACTAATAGTACATGGGAATTATCACAAGGAGCTACTTCATGTGAAGATGGACGTGTTTGGGTGTCTATATGCGAAGTATGTGGATATAAAAATTACAATGGTAATGAGATATATTATACTCATGAGTATGATTATAATAAGAGAGTCGATCTATCTAAATATGATGTAAATGGATATTTAGAATACGATGAATGTAGATATTGTCATACTTTAACAGATTTATATTGGAATATTAAAGACGAACCTACTAAAACAACTAAAGATGAAGATACAAATACTCAAATAGAAGAATATGCAAATGGCAAGGTAGTTATTAGTGAAAAGACAACTGAAACTAAAGAAGGATGCATTATAAAAACAGTTACTGAAACAACTGTAAAGCTTAATTACACAACAAGTTATAGTTCTTATAGTTCAATAGAAACTCATTATAATTCAACACATCAATATGAGGATATAGAAACTACAGATGGATTAACTAAAACTGTCATTACAAAATGTAAAAATTGTGATACAGAAGATCATAAAATAATTAATACTTATTATGACTCTGACTATAAAAACAGAAGAATAGAGGAAAGATATGATTATTCATATGATAATAGTTATACTTATGTTTCTAGCATTCATTATTCTAAATATACTTATGACGAGAATCGTACTGAAATTGAAGGTCTAGAAGAAAGTAAATACTTTGAGAAAGGTGTGATTACTGAATATAGAGTTGTTGAATATAAATTAATTAGTAATCAATTACTTGAAACAGAGGAAACTTGTATTCGTTATAAAAATGGTATTGAGTCTTATGGATATAAGTATGTATATGATTATGATGCGGAAAACTGTAAATTAATTGTTTATACTTATGATCTTAGATATGAAGATGGAAAACTTGTTAGTGAAGAACTTGAAGGTACAAGAGAATCAGATTATCATTTTGAATATGTAACCGTTAGCAATGCTACATGCACACAATTTGAAATCTTAGAGTGTAAGAATTGTCATACTAAAAAAGAAGGTAGTTCCCCTTATGAACATAGGTCATATACATATGATGAAGATGATAATAAGGTATGCAGCTACTGTGGATTAAAGTTTGAGAAAAATTCTGATAAAAATTCTTTAGTTTTAGAAGAAATAAAGAATGAAAATTATGATGTGGTAAAAATTGGTTATTGTTATTATAGTTACAGTAAACATGCATTCTCAAATCCAATTGTTTCATTAATAATTGATTCAAAAAGTTATGAATTAAATATTGATGTAGTTACAGTAAATACTTATAGTAATAAAGAAATTGTTTCAGGTATATATAATATTTCTTTAGAAAGTATTCAATCTTCTCTTCAAGATATTGATTTAAGTGAAGCCTCTTCAATTGAATTAAAACTTGAAGTTATAGATGGTGAAACTAAAACAAATAGTTCAATTACTATATCTTTATTAGATTAGCTTAAATCTAATTAGAATAGTTATATAAACTTAAAATGTTAGTTACATATATGGAGAGGAGAATAAAAATCCTCTCTATTTTCTTTCGAAAAAAGTATTTGAGTTAACTGGTTCGATAAATAAATGAGTTTGTACTTTGAAATAGCCTTAGTCTGAAAATGAAGTGCGATTAGAAGCTAAAACTTTGTAATTTGACCTCCATTGCAAACTATGAGAGTATTTAAAAGTCATTGTAAAAAGAGATGAATAAGTAAGAATATTAAAAGAGTGGTAAGTTTATCTTAATTATTTATATAAACTATTAACAATTCGCAAGATGTGATTTAAGTTCTTAAAATTTGTTGTTGACATGTTTTTAAAATCACCCTATAATTTATGAACAACTAATCTAAGTGTGCAACCTAAACCTATGTCTGTATTGAATCTAATAGTGAAGGCGAAGAGATAACTATAGTTGTAAAATATAAAAGGTTGGTGAAAATTAATGCTAAAAATTTTATTAGGGACTATTTTGTCTTTTAGCGCATTAAATTTATCTTATGTTTGCGTAAATGAAAACATGAAATTAAGTACTCAAAGTTATGATCCCAATACTATTTCATATGATGAAACCGAAATTACATGGTGGTTTGATGGAGTTATCGGTGTTCATCAAATGATGAGAATAAATAGTTATGATGATTTAGGAAAGTTAAATGTTGACAGACTTACATCTTGGTATGATGGATCAAAATTAAATAATTTTAATTTTTCGGAAACAGTTACTACTTGTGAAGATACTAGTATATCATTAACTACATCTTATTCTTTAACAATTGCTCAATCTTTAGGTGCAAAAACTAATATTAATAATGTTAGTATTTCAGCAGAAGAAAGCGAAAATCAAAAATTCTCCATTAGCGGAACTTTAGCTTATGCATATTCTAAAACTATTACAACTTCAGTTAATTTTTCCGTATATGAAGATGCTATTAAAGATAAAACATTTGCATTAGGACTTGTTGCAAACGTTTATAAACTTAACTATGACACATGGAACTATAGAAATTATTGGTGGGGTAATAAAGTAGAAGAAAATTCAAGGAAAAATGATTGTGCATATATAGTTGCTGACCCTGTTGTGACAATAATTTATAAGGATTAATATGAAAAAAAATATATTTATTTTAATTTTAAATTTATTACTTTTCCCACTCTTTATTTCTTGTTCAAAGAGCGTAATAAATATTGAAGATTACACTATCGAAACAGGTAACATTTTAAATGATGTACCTATTGTGTACCTAACAGTTCCAGCTGATTTTGATAAACTAAAACCAAGTACTTCTACAGATTGGTTTTATTCAGGAGAGCCTTTATTGTATGATGGAGATATTTCATATGATGAAGCAAAATTGTTTTCGGAAAAATATAATTGTTATGCAAGTCTTGTAAAGGAATCTTATACATTATATGGCACTAATTATAAATCATATACTTATAAGACTCCAAATGTTTCTAAATTTAATTATAATTTAGATGATACTTCGGGAGTATGTGTACTTGCTTATCTTACAACTCTACAAGTATATAATGTTACTAATAAAAAGAATAATAATTCTTTCAAACTTTATATTCCAACCAAAGATACATATTTTGGAGTATATAAACTAAGTGATTAACAAAAATGATGTTAGAAATAGGTATGCTGACTGCAAATAAAGCAGTGTGTATATCAATTATAATCCAGATAAAAGCAGGTAGACTTATATTTAAATCTACCTGTTTTTAATGCGTTTGGATTGTAAAACACCACTTACAATTTAATGTCAAACAAAACCAGAAGAAGCCTTTGAAGCGTTTAGATGATAGCTATGGATTGAATTTTGATGATTATACTATTGAAAGAGGTGATATTATTAAAGATTATAAGATGGCTAAACTCTCTTATGACTACTTGCCTAATATAGTAGATAATATAGCATTTAAGGGTTATTGGGACTTTTCATCTGAAATTTTTTATTTGATTTTAATTATAATCTGAATAAGGAACAATTATCTTGCTTTATGTCAACATATCAAAAATTTAAGTATGAATCCGGTGATAAAATAGAAAGTACAGGTACTGGATTATTTACTTTTAGTAAAAAGAACTGGTCAACTTCCATTCTTTTAACTATTGATGTTTCAATTAAGGGTTTAGATAGCACAAATAATGTGCATTTTACTATGTAGTAGACGTACTTGAGTATAAAGTGACTGATAATAAAGATAACATTAAATTCAGTTTATATTTAACTTCTAGTGGTTTAATGATTTCTTTTATTGCAAATGAATACAATTAACAGTCATTTTATAGGGATGTATTTTTAATATATTGTTAATTATTTCAAAAACTATACTATATTAATAATATAGTATGGAATTAAATGTAAATTCTTGAATAAATTCAATTAATAAGTATAATAATATTAGAATTATTTTAGAAAGGAAAGGTGAAATTTATGTTTAAAAAATTACTTGATAAATTCAAGGAAGCTGTAGCCTCTATATTACCTATTTCGGTGCTAGTTTGTCTTCTTGCAATTTTTCAAATTATTAAATTAGATGGAGCTGAAATTGGTGCTTTTATAGTATGCTCATTGTTTTTAATACTTGGTATTTCACTATTTAACGTAGGTATTGACCTTGCAATTGAACCTATGGGTAAAGAAGTTGGTTCTACCCTTATTCAAACAAAGAAAATAAAAGTAGTATTATTTGTTTGTTTCGTATTAGGTGTTTTAATTACTGTAGCTGAACCTGATTTATCTGTTCTTGCCGGTCAATTAAAGGATGCAATTCCTGGAATGCTTGGCTTAAACGGTGATATGGTACTTATCATTGCAATTGGTCTTGGTGTTGGTATCTTTACTGTTATTGGTGTACTAAAAATTATTACTAAGAGGGATTTAACTCAAATATTATTATATTTCTATATGATGTTATTTGCATTTGCATCTCTTTTAATATTCTCGGGAAATGGTGATTTTATCGCTATCAGTTTTGATTCTGGTGGTGTTACAACAGGTCCTGTAACTGTTCCATTCATTATGGCTCTAGGTGCTGGTATTTCACTTACTGTAGGTGGCAGAGAAAGTAAAGAAAACTCATTTGGTTTAATTGCTTTATCATCAATTGGACCTATTATCGTTGTAATATTATTAGGTCTTTCAATTAAGAACTTGGATTCTACTGTATTAGACTATAACAAAGAAGTACTTGAAGGTACTGCATATAGTCTTCATTTAGATCCTTCTCATATCTTTGAAATTATAGGAGAACATGCGAAGTCTATTGCAATAGCCTTAATCTGTATATTTGGTTTCTTTATGATTATTAATCTTATCTTTATAAAGTTACCTGCTAAAGCTATTAAAGTTATGATTGTAGGTTTAATCTATGCCTTTGTTGGTCTTGTAATATTCTTATCAGCTGCTTCTATAGGTTTCCTTCCTATTGGATTTAAGATTGGTCAAGAACTGGCTGCTAATAAGGTCGCTTTAACAATTGTAGGATTTATTATTGGTGCTTTAACAGTACTAGCCGAACCTGCTGTTAGAACTCTTACTCACCAAGTAGATGATGTGACAATGGGTGCTATTTCAAAGAAAACATTACTTATTGCCTTATCTTGTGGTGTAGGTCTTTCAATGATGCTTTCAATGATACGTATAATTTTTGACTTCTCAATTTTATATTATTTAATTCCTGGTTACTTAATTATCTTTGGTTTATCATTCTTTGTACCTCGTATCTATACATGTATCGCATCCGACGCCGGTGGTGTTGCATCTGGTCCACTTACTTCAACATTTGTTTTACCACTAGCTTTAGGTGCTTGTACTGTCCTTTGTCCTGAAAATATCTTTAATAATGGTTATGGTGTAGTAGCTATGGTAGCTATGACTCCACTTATTACAATTCAATTATTAGGATTTAAATCTACTGCGCAAAAGGCTTTTATTCATAGAAAGAGAATGAAAGAAATTTCTAAAACAAATGATGATAATACTATCATTAATTTCTAAGAGGTGGATTTATGGATAAAACTAAAAAAGAATTAGATGCACCTGTTAAGTTAAAGGTGCTAGTTACAATTGTTAATAGAAAAAAAGCTGATTTCTATACTTCAGTACTTGAAGGTTTTGATGTAACACAAAGTCAGGTTATCTATGGTAATGGACTTGCAAGTAAGCAAATTCTTGCTTATTTAGGTTTAAATAAAACTGAAAAAGCAGTAATTATTTCTGTTGTTAAAGAGACTAATGTAAAAGATATACTAGCAGCTTATGAAGACAAATACTTTAAAGTAAAAGATGCTGGTGGTGTTGCATTTACTATTCCTTTATCACAAATGATAGGTATCAATGCCTATAAATTCTTAACAAACATGGAGGATTAATATGTCAAAGTCAAATTATGATTTAATACTTGTTATAGTTAATCAAGGTTTTTCTGGTGCTGTAATGGATTCAGCTAGAGAAGCTGGTGCTAAAGGTGGTACTGTAATTAGCGGTAGAGGTACTGCTAAAGAAGAGACTTTAGCTAAATTTAAAATCTTCTTAACTCCTGAAAAAGAAATTGTTTTAATTCTAGCTGATGAGGCTATTAAAGAAAATATTTTAGTTTCAGTTAATACTCATTGCGGATTATCAACTGATGCTCATGGTATTATATTTGCTCTTCCATGTGATGAGGTTGTAGGCTTAAAAGCTAAAACTATTTCAGATACTGAATTAAAAGAAGCTGAAAATAAATAAAATTATTGGACTTATGGGATTCTATAAGTCCTTTTTTACTCTCTTTACTGAAAGCGGTTTTATTTATACTTGAAATATATTAGTAATAAGTAATATAATAAAATTATTAAGGTTAAAGGTGATTATATGGAAGTGTTTGATGAAAAATTAAATAGATTGCTTAAAGTAAATGACAATGTATTTGGAAGATATCAGTTTCTTTTTTCTACAATTAATAATAAATTAACTGAAGAGAAAAGAGAAGAATACATAAATAAATCTTTAGAATGTGGTAAGAATACTGCAATAGAATATAAAGATGAAACTGTAGAAGATTTATTAAAGAAATTTAATATTAATATTCTAATTGATGATGAGACTGATGGAGGAAATTTGTTAGGCTATTTTAAATATCCTAATAAAATAGTAATTCATAATCTTAATATTTTTAGAATTCATAAGAAACTTGCTAAATACGGTATTACTTTGTCATGTGATAAAATTAAAGAAGTAGTTATAGCTCATGAAGTCTTTCATTATTTAGAAAATGCTAAACCTGAAAAGTTTTTTACTCAAACTGAAAAGATTACAACATTTAAATTTTTAAAACATGAATTTAAATCTAAAATTATTGCCTTATCAGAGATAGCAGCTATGGCTTTTGCAAAAGAATTCACTAATCTATCTTTTTCACCTTATGTTTTAGATTATGTACTGCTTTCTTGTATTGATAAAGAAAAGGCGAGTGATATGGCCTTAACTGTTTTTGAATTGGATGGTGATATTATTGAAACTAACGATCTATGATATTGCAGAAATGGCTGAAACAAGTGTCTCAACTGTTTCTAGATATTTAAATAATAAACCAATAAAAGAAGAAAATAGAATTAAAATTGAAAAGATTCTAGCTAATGAGGGTAAAGATTTTACTCCAAATGTATATGCTAGAGCTCTTGTGAGTCAAACATTAAAGACAGTAGCTGTAATAACAGTTGATATTCGTACACCTCACTATGCAAAGGTTTGTTATAATTTTGAACAAATATTTACTAAAAAAGGATATAATGTAATAATTTGCAATACTAGTTTAGATGAAAATAATCTTATTAACTATATTGCTAACTTGAAGAAAAGATCTGTTGATGGTATTGCCTTTGTAGGATCTATTTTTACTGAAATTAATAACATGCCTAAAGTCTTAGAAATGATTAAGGATTTGCCTATTGTTATTGCAAATGGTACTATTAATTTACCTAATGCATTTTCTGTTCTTTCAGAAGATATAGCAGGTCTTGAAATAGCCGGTAATTATTTACTAAACAAAGGAAGAAGACATATTCATTACTTATCTGATGAAAAGAATGATTCAGGAATGCGAAAAATATTTGGCTTTGAAAAGTTTTGTAAAAACCAAGGCTTAGATTTTAATTCTCATATTGAATATGTTACTCAATGCATTGAAGGTGGAACACTTGGATGTAAATTAATTCTTGAAAAAGATAAAGAAACAGATGCAATTATTTGTGGTAATGACATTGTAGGTGTAGGTGTAATTAATTATTTACATCAAAATGGAATTATGCCAGGTAAAAATATTGATGTAATTGCTTATAACAATACTTTGTATTCAGAAATCACATCACCTAAAATGACAATCATTGATAATAAACCAGACAAACAAGCTTATTATTTGGTAGACATTTTAGAAAAAATAATAAATAAAGAAGAAGCAGAATCAATAGTTATAAGACCTGAACTTGTAATTAAGGAAAGTGCTTAACAAAAAATGGAAGTTTTATAATTTAATGAAATTTCCTTTTTTTATTCGTCAAAATAAAACCGGTTTTACTGAAAACAAAACATTTTTATAAAAAAATAAAAAAATTAAGAAATTATATTGACAAAAAACGCTTTCAATGCTATTTTATAGATGTGAAACCGGTTTTAGTGGTACTTAAGGAGGAATTAAAATGCGTATCAGTTACGAGGATTTACTAAACGAATTTAAGACTATCTTAGAATCAAGAGGCTTAAATAGTGAGAATGCTAAAATTGCGGCTAAAGTATTTGCAGACAACAGTCTTGATGGTATTTATAGCCATGGTGTTAACAGATTCCCAAGAGTTATTAGTTATTTAGACAAGAAGGAAATTGACCCATCAGCTCTTCCAACAAAAGAACTTGCTTTTGGTTCTATAGAAAGATGGAATGGTCACAGAGGATTTGGACCTTTAAATGCATCTATTGCAATGAATAGAGCTTGTGAACTAGCAAAAGAACATGGCGTTGGTGTTGTAGCCCTTGGAAATAACAATCACTGGATGAGAGGTGGTTCTTATGGATGGCAAGCTGCTAACCAAGGCATGATTGGTATTTGCTGGTCAAATACAACAGTTAATATGCCAGCTTGGGGAGGAAAAAATCCTAAGATTGGTAATAACCCATTCATTATGGCTGTTCCTAGATCTAATGGTAAACATGTAGTTATTGACTGTGCAGTAAGCCAATATTCATATGGTAAGATTGAAGAAGCTAAGTTAAAAGGACAAATGTTACCTTATCCTGGTGGATATGATTCAAATGGCAATTTAACTTGTGACCCTAATGAAATTTTAAAGACAGGAAGATTCTTACCAATGGGATATTGGAAGGGTTCTGGATTCTCAATTGCTCTTGATTTAATTGCTACTGTACTTACAAACGGAAACAGTGTTTCAAAGATTGCTTCCTTTGGTGATGAGGTTGGATTAACTCAAATCATGATTGCAATTGATCCTACTAAGTTCAACACTAAAGAATTAACAGATGAAATTGTAAATAATATCTTAGGTGATATTAAATCAAGTGAACCTGTTAAGGAAGGCGGAGAAGTATTCTACCCAGGTGAAATTGAACTTAGAACAAGAGAAGATAATTTAAAGAATGGTATTCCTGTAATAGATTCTGTTTGGGAGACTATTCAAAGTCTTAAAAAGTAATGACTAAATTAGTTATATTTGATATGGATGGTTTAATGTTTGATACTGAAACCTTATCATATAAGATGTGGTGTTTCTTATTTAACAAATATAACCTTCCTATCAAGCATGATTTCTTACTTGATTTAAGAGGCTTAAATCTAGATGCTTGTGTTAAATTATTTAAAGAAAATTACAAAGATAGTACATTAGATTTTAAAGTCTTAAAGAAAGAGAAAAATGAATTAGTTTATAAGTACATATTATCAAATGGAGTTCCTGTTAAAGAAGGACTTTATGAATTACTTGATTACTTAAAGAAAAAGAAAATTAAGATAGGTCTTGCAACATCGTCAGTAAGAGATGTGGCTCAAACTTATCTTAAATTAGCTAAAGTGGATACATACTTTGATTACTTAGTATTTGGAGATGAAGTAAGTAAATCAAAGCCTGACCCAGAGATTTTTCTTAAAGTGTCAAATAAAGCAAAAATAGAACCGTTTGATGCATTAGTACTTGAAGATAGCAAGGCTGGAGTAGAAGCTGCTATATTAGGAGGATTTGATGTCTTTTGGATTCCTGATGGAGTATATTTTGAAACTAAAGCTTTAAAGCTATCAAATTTAAAAGAAGTAATAGAGAAGATTTAAGGAGGATTTATGGAAATTGTAATTGGAATATTACTTATCTTATCGTTCGTTGGTCTTGCAGTTTATGCAATCAAAGGCGGTAACCTATTCATGGGTATGTTAATTATTGCAACGGTATGGTTAGCATTACCTTTAATTGGAAATGCATTTGTTAGAAACGGAGTGGTATTTGATAAAAACTTCTATGAAAATAATAAAGCTTTAGTTGATACCGACTTTAAGAGTGCATTAAAACTTGTTTATCAAAGTGGACCTGAATCTTGGGGTGCTACACTTGTAAACGTAATCTTTGGTGCTTGGTTTGGTAGAGTTATTCTTCAAACTGGTATTGCATCTACATTAATTAAAAAGACAACAGAAATGGGTGGAGATAGACCTGCCATTACTTGTATTTTACTTTCTATCGTAACTACAGCTATATTCTCATCTTTATTTGGTGCTGGTGCTGTAGTAGCTATTGGTGTTATTGTTTTACCTATTTTAATCTCTTTAGGTATTCCTAAGAAGTGTGCTATCGTTTCTTATACATTATCTATTGGTGCTGGTATGTTTATCAACCCTGTATTAAATAGCCAATATTCAGGTTTCTTCAATAATGAATTTGTTATTAACAATCATTTAGCTTGGGGATTCACTATGATGGCTATTCAAGTAGTATTCACTATTGGTGTTATTATTTTCTATACAAGAAAGAAGAGAATCTCTAGTGCTTGGGCTGCAGAAGCTCCTCAAAGAAAGAAACTAGACTTTGCTCCTACAGCTTCTTTAATAGCTCCAATTTTACCAGTTGTATTAAACTTATTAGGTTGCCCTATCATTTTAGGTTTCATTATTGCAGGATTCTATGCTCTTGCAGTATGTGGTAAACTAAAGAGTTTTAAGGGTGCTTGCCGTACATTAAATAAGGATTTCTATGATGGTGTTGTAGACGCTGCTCCATTAATTGGATTCTTATTAGTATTACCTATGTTCAATAAAGCAGCTACTTTATGTTCTCCATATTTCAATGCAGTACTTGGTAATATTATTCCTAATAATAAATTAACTTTAGTAATCATATTTGCAGTTATCGCTCCACTTGGTTTATTCCGTGGTCCATTAACATTATTTGGTTGTGGTGCAGCTTTACTTGGTATTCTTCAAGGATTTGGTCTACCTGCAACATTCCTAGCTCCTTTATTCATCATTCCATCAACAGTAATGAACGTTTCTTGTTGTGTTACTCAAAGCTGGATTGCTTGGGGTGTTGGTTATGCTAAGGTTCCTACTAAGGAATACTTAAAGACTAGCGTTATTGTTGGTTGGGCTATCTGCATTGTTATGCAACTTGTTACATATTTCGCATTTACTAGATAGGAGGTAATTATTTTGGCAAAAAGATTAGTTAGAATGGGTATTGACGTTGGCGGTACTCATACAAAAGCTGTAGCTATTGATAATGCTACACATGAAATTATTGGTAAATCTAGTGTTAAAACTACTCATGATGATAAAGCTGGTGTAGCTTTAGGTGTAGTTCAAGCATTTAATAATTGTTTAAAAGAAAATAATATCGACCCTAGTGAAGTAGTATTCGTTGCTCACTCAACAACACAAGCTACAAATGCATTAATTGAAGGTGATGTAGCTACTGTTGGTATTCTTGGTATGGGTACTGTAAGAACAGGTGCATTACTTGCAAAAATTCAAACAAATTTAAAAGATATTAATTTAGGAAATGGCAGAAAGATCCATATCGTTCATGAATTCTTAAGTGAAAAGAATATTAATCATGATAATGTAAAAAATGCTGTCTTAAGATTAAAAGAAAAAGGAGCTAATGTAATTGTAGCTTCTAAGAGTTATGGTGTAGATGATATAACAGATGAACAATATGTATTCGATATTGCTCATGGTGAACTTGGTCTTGAAACAACTATGGCTTCAGATATTACTAAGCTTTATGGTTTATCTAGACGTACAAGAACTGCAGCTATCAATGCTTCAATACTTCCTAAGATGTTAAATACTGCTAATCAAACTGAAGATTCAGTTAGAAAAGCAGGTGTTACTGTTCCTCTAATGATCATGAGAGGTGACGGTGGTGTTATGGAAATCAATGAAATGAAGAAGAGACCGGTTTTAACAATGCTTTCTGGTCCAGCTGCTTCAGTTATGGGTTCTCTAATGTATCTTCGTGCTTCAAATGGTGTATATTTTGAAGTTGGTGGTACTACAACAAATATAGGTGTTATTAAAGATGGTCGTCCTGCAATTGATTATTCAATGGTAGGTGGTTATAGAACATATATTTCAAGTCTTGATGTTAGAGTTGAAGGTGTTGCTGGTGGTTCTATGATTCGTCTTAATAAATCTGGTGTACATTCTGTAGGTCCTCGTTCAGCACACATTGCTGGTTTAGATTATGCAGTATTTACTCCAGTTGAAGAGATTGTTGATCCTAAGCTTGAATTATTCTCACCAAAAGAAGGAGATCCAGATGATTATGTTGCAATTAAACTCGCAAGTGGAAAGAGAGTTACGATTACCAACTCTTGTGCTGCAAATGTACTAGGTCTTGTTCATGAAGGTGATTTCTCATATGGTAATCCTGAAAGTGCAAGAAGAGCGATGAAGCCTATTGCAGATTACTTAGGTATTACAGTTGAAGAAGTAGCTACTCAAATCATGGAAAGATCTTATGAAAAGGTAGCTCCTATCATTGAAGATTTAGCTAAGAAATATAGACTTGAACATGACCAAATCTCCCTTGTTGGTGTAGGTGGTGGTGCAACAAGTTTAATTAGATATGTTGCAAAAAAAATGGATGTTAAATATTCTGTTCCTGAAAATGCTGAAGTTATTTCAAGTATCGGTGTAGCACTTGCGATGGTTAGAGACGTTGTAGAACGTGTTGTTCCAAATCCTACTCCTGAAGATATTCGTGCAATTAAGGTTGAAGCTATTGATAAGGCAGTTGAAAGTGGTGCTGAGCCATCAAGTGTTGAAGTACATATTGAAATTGATGCACAAACAAGCAAGCTTACAGCTATAGCTACAGGTTCAACTGAAGTTAAGACAACTGATTTATTAAAAGAATGTACCCTTGAAGAAGCTAAGCAAATAGCCACAGAAGATTTAAGATGTGATGAATCAAATGTTAACTTAGCAGGTCAAACTAGAGGATTCTATGCCTTTGAAGCTAATATCAAGAATAAGAATGCTGTTCGTGTACTTGATAAAAAAGGATTCATTAAGGTTCAAAGAAATGACGCTAAAGCAGTTGTATGTAAGCCTGGAAGCTACAGAACAATTGTTAGCCAAATGTGGGAAGACCTTGCAGTTTACAAATCAGATGCTATCATGCGTCCTGATTACTATGTATGTTTCGGTGCTAGAGTTATGGACTTCAATGGTTCAAATGAATTAAATAATATCCTAATGCTTATGGAAGTTGAACTTAATATGCTTGACGGAAATGATGACATTATGATTATCGGTTGTAAGAACCAAATCTAGCCTTTACTTTTCTTTCTTTTTAAATTGAGGTTTTATTAGAGGGTTTTAAAATGTTAGTCACAAAAAAATCATTAGAATTTAAATATAATTACCAATCAGAGGGCTTTAAAAAAGCCTTCGATTGGCTTGAAAAAACAGACCTAAAATCATTAAAAAGTGGTGTATATCCAATTGATGGTTCAAATGTATTTGCAGAAGTGCAAGAGTATGAAACTAAAGAACCTGAAGAATGTCCTTTTGAAAGCCATAGAAAATATTATGATATTCAATATATGGCTTCTGGTAGTGAGGTTTTAGGATATTGTAATAAGGGTAATAATGAAGGTCTTGGATATAATGAACAAAAAGATTTAGAATTTTATAAAATGCCAAAGAAGCATTCTTCAATCATTCTAAATGAAAATGAATTTGCAATTGTATCACCAGATGATTTACATCAACCACGCGTTAAAAATATTATTAATGAAGATGTAAAGAAAATTGTTGTAAAGGTTAAGGTAAATTAATCATGAAAATGACATTTCGTTGGTATGGTTTATCTGATAAGAATAAACTAGACTATATTAGACAAATTCCTGGTATGAGCGGAGTTGTTACAGCTTTGTACTCAGTACCGGTAGGAGAGGTTTGGCCTGAAGAAGAAATTAAGGCTTTAAAAGAAGAAGTTAATAGACACGGACTTGAAATGGAAGTTATTGAATCAGTTCCAGTTAGTGAAGATATTAAACTTAGAAGTGGTAATTATAAGAAACATATCGAAGCTTTTAAGGAAAATATTAAACTTCTATCTAAATATGGTGTTAAGTGTATATGTTATAACTTTATGCCTGTCTTTGACTGGACAAGAAGTGAACTTGATCATGTAAATAAAGATGGTTCTAAATCACTTGTTTATTATGAAGAAGATGTAGCTAAAATGGATCCTACAAAACTTGCTTTACCTGGTTGGGATCAATCATATAAGCCTGAAGAAGTTAAGGAATTAATTGAAAAGTATACTTGTTTAGGTGAAGAAGGTCTTTGGAACAATTTAAAGTTATTCCTTGAAGAAATTATCCCAGTGGCTAGACAATATGATGTCTTAATGGCAATCCATCCTGATGACCCAGCTTGGCCTATCTTTGGCATTCCTCGTTTAATTACATGTGAGAAGAATGTTGATAGATTCTTAAAATTAGTAGATGATCATTATAATGGACTTACATTCTGCACAGGAAGCTTTGGTTCAAGTCCTGCAAATGACATCGTAAAGATGATTGATAAATATTCAAAGATGGATAGAATTCATTTTGCTCATTTAAGAAATGTAAGGCAACTTGGACCACATTCATTTGAAGAAGCTGCACATTACTCAAGTGATGGTAGTTTGGATATGTACGCAATATGCAAAGCATTACATGATAATGGATATAACAAATATATTAGACCAGACCATGGAAGAATGATTTGGGATGAAGAAGCTAAACCAGGATACGGTTTATATGATAGAGCACTAGGTGCTATGTATTTAACTGGTATTTGGGAAGCATTAGATAAAGAAAAGAAATAAATAGATGAGAGAGTAACTATTACTCTCTCATCTATTTAGAAAAAATTACATATTGTTTTTTAACAAACTGACTGATAATTACATAATATATTGATTTTATTTCTTCAAAAAAAGAAAAAAGTGATTTTTTCGGAATAAAATTACGAAAATTATTTGCGAATGTAAGAACTTGTGTTATAATGTCATCGAGGTGATGATTATGCTTATAAAGTTCGAAGTCGAAAATTTTGAAGGATTCAAAAACAAAATTGAATTCGATTTGGAAAGTAAGAAGAGATATACCTTTAACAATTCCTTAGTCGACAAAGGAATTGTTAAAAAAGCATTGATCTATGGACCAAATGCAAGTGGTAAATCCTCTCTTTGTCAGGCGATAATGGATATTACATATCATATTGTGGATAAAGAAAAGTATCTTATGCCACTAGATCGTTATTTTTATGCTGGTTCAACTAATCCTAAAGCTACGTTCATATATACATTTAAATTTGGTAAGCAAATTGTTAAATATGAATACGTTAAATCGAATCCAGTTTCACTTGTTTACGAAAAGGTATATGTGGATGGTAAATTGATCTTCGAATACAACTATTTTGATGATAGTCATAATGTGAACCTCATCGAAGAAGCAAAAACTTTAAACATTAAAAATGTACCTCAACAATTATCTGTAATCAAATTCATCTACAACAATACAATTTTGAGCGAGAAGTCTCCAATCTTTAAACTTGTAAAATATGTTGAAGGAATGCTCTATTTCAAAAGTTTGACTGAAGGTAATTCTTATATCGGTTATTCCAATGGACCTGAGTCATTATCTTCAATTATTATTAGACAAGATAAAGTGAAAGATTTCGAGGATTTCTTACAAAACCAAGGAATGATATACAATCTTTGTGTCTATCAAAACCAAAATGGAGTTGATGATCTTGGAATTAAATTTGATAATGGCAAAATTATGCCTTTTGGCAGTATCATTTCATCAGGTACAAAGACAATTTGGTTGTTTTATTGCTGGATGCTCGAATTCAATCATCTATCGATGTTAATTATTGATGAATTCGATGCATATTATCACTATACGACTGCACAAGCTATTTTAAAAATAGTAAACAGTTATGATAATATGCAATCGGTTATAACGACTCACAATATCACATTGATGAACAATCAAATAACTAGACCAGATTGTTGTTACTTGATTAGTGATAATAAAATATTGCCATTGTACAAACTAAATAAAAAGGAGATTAGAGAAAGAAATAATCTCCAAAATATGTATATTAATGGTGAATTTAGTAATGTGTTGGAAAAAGAAAATTCATAGATTTGTTTATGAATTGCAATGGAGGTGAACATCAAAAAAGTGAAAAAATATAAAAAAAATAGCTTGAATTACTCGCAATAACTCAAGCTATCAGATAGCGTGTTAAATTGGCTACCTAGCAGTGTCATTTTAACATAGTTATCCTTGAAAATCAACCATGATGTGAATGGTAGAAAGGTATAACTAAAATGAAAATAAATAAAAAAGTACAAAAGAATGGTACTATATGTTACGAAAATTTAGATTTACAGAAACTTTTGTTGCTCAAGTATCAAGTCTTGACTAATAAGTCGCAATATATAGGAAAATATGATATTCCTTCACTATATTGCAACACAAACATTTATCCTGATTACATTGCCTTATATAGCGAAAAGTCTTATTACAAGAAAACAGAATTAACTGCAGTCGGTTTCTTTCAGTTTGACAACGAGTTTGATGGACAGCATGGATTATACAATGCTATCTATTACAATAACGAAAAAGATCTTGCAAAATTCAAAAAGCGATTTGAAGGTGTAAAATTTGTTTTTTCACCGGATTATTCACTTTTAGAGGATTCAGATGAAGTTGAAAATATTTATCGATTAAAGAAAGCAAGGGTTGTGTCTTTGTGGTTTATTCATGTAATTGGAGCCATAGTCATTCCATTGATTACATTTCCATCGTTAAAATCGATAGATTATTACTTAGATGGACTTGAAAACTCTTCTGTTGTCGGTATTTCTACTAAGGGACATATTGATGAAAGTAATGAGTATTTGATACTTTGTGCGACCATAAAATATTTGGTTAAAAATAAAACAAATTTGAAGGCTATAGTTGTTTACGATGTATGCGGAAATCCTTCTAAAACTGAAGAAGCATTTAAACTTGCTGTTGATTCTGGTGTTAAGGTTATAATTCCAAATAACTCCCTTAGAAGTCAAAACATGAAAAGATGGAGCGTTAAAAATGAGACACTCTAATCTTAATCTTGCATACGGGACAAAAGGAAACCCTCAACAAAGTTTAGAACAGACGGAAACGCAAAACAAATCTGAAGAATTAGAAAACAAACTAGCAGCAAATACTCGTGAAAAAAGATTGGCGTCTGTAAAGACAGAAAAAGGAAAGAAGATAATTTCTGAATTATATAGGCTAGGAGCTTATGTTGGTGATGGTGGAACTGCTGATAAACTTATAGATGAGGCTATCAATGGAGTACAACCTGGTGAAAAGTCTCATTATCAAAAGGCATGTGACCGTGTAAGAGAAATAAGCAGAACATTAACTAAGAATTTGGCACCTGGCGATGAAAGAGTTTTAGCTGAAGAAAAAGAAAAATTGGAAAAAGCTATTAAATTTTGGGAGGATAAACATGGAAGCAAGTGAGTTTAATTCAACAGTGCTTAAGCACTTTGATGAAATTAAAGAAAAATATGTATATGACAAAATGAATGAATGGGATGGTGAAGAGATTGGTTCGACAATTTTAATTGAGGATTATTTGATGCCTTTTGTCTATAAACATTTAGAAGATGAAAATGTAATGAATAAGCT
The DNA here is from genome assembly GCA_963605425.1 of uncultured Eubacteriales bacterium. Taxonomy (GTDB): domain Bacteria; phylum Bacillota_I; class Bacilli_A; order Acholeplasmatales; family Anaeroplasmataceae; genus JAEELC01. Next base: position 268 of record CAVCUQ010000013.1, on the reverse strand, counting down.
TTCTGATTTGCTGGAAGTGTTTCTTTCGCTGAAAGATGATTTTTGCGAAGAAGTCCTATATTGTTCTTTTTTCGAAAAAATACATTATGAAAATGTTGAAAATAAGTTTGTCCCTTATTTTAAGAAAAACACAATGATATTTTTCAAACAATTAAAATACTAAACTGATTATTAATAAGAATTTCTTAGTTTCTACTACTCGAAAGTGCCTTAAAAAATGGTAAAATAGTAGTGGAAGTTGAGAGGTCGACTTCATTAAAAATGGCTT
>CAVCUQ010000012.1:0-40935 GCA_963605425.1 uncultured Eubacteriales bacterium | reverse complement strand
TAATTGGCTATGTTTTCTACTATAAAATATCATATTGCATTAGTTGTTACACAAATAAAAAATAGTTAACTTTCTTATTTACAAATTCCTAAAATTGTTTTATATTATTAACGAAGACAAAACATCCGATGAAAAATGAAAAGACTAGGGCTGCTTTCCTAGTCTTTTCTCATCTTTAAAGGAAATTAAAGACAATGCATTGCCAACCGATGTAAAATAAAAAAGTTGAAATTGTTTTATTGATTATAATAATTTGATTAAATCAATTATATAACACAATGTAAAAATTAACCACTACTACTCGAGTCGAAAAATCGCATTTTAAACTACTTGAAAATTTTACAAACTTAATGTAAAATATTTTGTAATCTTATAATGGAGGATTAAACAAGATATTATGGCACAAAAATCTTTATTAGAAATTGCTTATGATTTAGTAGAACAAAGCGAAACTGGTATTACTATTGAAGAATTATTAAATAATACATTAACTGCTTCTGGTAATGATGTAAATGATGTTGAATTACGTTCAGCTTTATACATTGATATTTGTTCAAGTTCTAAATTTGTATATATAGTAGACAAAGTCACAAATGAAGGAAAATGGGACTTAAAACTTAGACATTCTCTAGATGAATATGACAAGGATGGTTCTAAATTATATTCAGGAGATGATGAAAAAGAATCTCATGAAGAGGATGATGAAGAAGTTCTTGATGATGAAGAGAAAGATCTTGATGAAGATGACGAAGAATCTGATGACTATGAAGATGATGAAGATAGTGAAGAATCTACTGAAGACTCATATGACGATGATGATTCTAGCGATTATGTTAACGATGATTCAGATGATCTATTCGATGAAGATGATTATACTGACAAGATGGATGAATACGAAGATTTATACGAAGACTAATTATGATACCTGCATAGCAGGTATTATTTTTTTTGCTTAATTTAGTTGACTTGTCAACTAATTAGTAATATATTAGACTTAAGAGGAGTTATTGAAATGGAATATAGAGAAATTAATAAGATAATTAGAAACTTAAATTTATATAAGAATAAAGTAAGTTCTTCTAGTGAAATCAATGGTACTGAATTTGAACTTGTTCGTTATGTATCTAAGCGTGAATCTCGTCCTATGATTGAAGTAGCTGAATATTTAAATGTAGATAAGGCTTTAGTCACAAGAATGACTAGAAAACTAAAAGATTTAGGCTATATTGAAATATTAAGTGATGAAACAGATAAAAGAAAGAAACTACTTAAAGCTACAGCTAAAGGACATGAAATAAAGGATACTATGTACAATATTGAAATTAAGTATTTTGAATATATTACTAGCGTCTTAAATGATGAAGAAAAGGAATTATTCTTAAATTATATTAATAAAGTATATTTAAAGTCTAAGAGTTTAAGAAAGAGTGGGTTTAAGGATATAGATGAATAATTATCAAAAACTAAGTACTTATTTCTTTCTAAATAAAAAATCATTTATATTATCTTCTATTACTGGTATATTCTATAATGTTTTACTAGTATTTATACCAATTTTTCAAGGTAAATTAATCGATTTATATGAAACATCAAATGATAAAAAATATATTATTTATTTTAGTATATCTTTTCTACTACTAGTAATATTTATTCAAATAAATAGATACTTAAAACGTTTCTTTGTAAGAGATTTTGCAAATAAAATGGTACTTAAACAAAGAGAAATCTTCTTTAATAATTTACTTACTTATGAAATAAAGGATTTAGATAATAAAGCAGATTTAGTATCTAGAGCTATGTCAGATATTAATGATACAGCTGAGGGTGTAAGAAAAATATTAACCGAAGTATTTGATACCTTAATACTATTTACTGGTTATACTATATCTTTACTTGTACTTGATTATAAAATAACATTATTAAGTTATATATTTATTGTTGTATCTATTATAGTATCTAGATCTATAAAATCTTTAATTTATAAGAATGTATTAATATCTAAAAAAGAAGCTTCTAAGAATAAGAAATTAACCTTATCACTTATTGAAAATGAAGTATATTATAGAGGTTTTTCTGCTTCAAGCAGATATTTAAAAAAATACACAGAATCATCTAACAACTTAAGAAAAACTAGTATTAAAGCCTCTCTATTAAAAGATGCAGGAGAACCTTTATACATGTCTATCACCTTAATAGGATTATTTATTGTAATTTATTATTCATCTTTAAATGTTCTTAATGGAATATGGCTTATAGGTACTTTCTCTACTTTCCTTTCTACTTATATGCTTGTATCTAGAAAGGCTTCTAAACTAGGTAAACTATTTAATGCATCTGCTAGTCTTTCAGTTTCCTGGGATAGAATTAAACCATATTTAAAGAATCGCAAAATCAAAGAAGTTAAAGTTGAATCAAGCGAAAATATTCTTGAAGTTAATGATTTAACATTTGGTTTTGATGAAACATTTAAAGTATCAAACGTTAATTTTAAGGCACATAGCGGAGATCTAATTGTAATAAGCGGAGCTACTCATAGTGGTAAAACAACACTTCTAGCTTCTTTATCGGGTATTTATTCATATACTGGTTCTATAAAATTAAATGATATTGAATTAAAAGATGGATTAAATACTAAAATAGATAACTTTATATCTTATATGGAATCTAATACTAAGATATTTAGTGATACTATTAAATATAATATAGCATTAGATAAAGATATAGATATTTCTAAATATATAAAGGCTGTATATTTAAAGGAAGACATAGATAACTTTAAAGATGGAGAAAATGAAGTGTTAAACCACTCTGCCTCAACACTATCAGGTGGGCAAGAAAAGAGAGTAGGTATTGCAAGAGCTATTTCTCAAAATAGTGCTCTAATCTTACTTGACGATGCATTTACTGCATTTGATATTAATATGAGTTTAGATATTATAGATAATATCAAAAAGTTATGTCCTTTAAGTATTGTTATTATTGTTTCTAATAATAATCAAATATTAGCCAAAGCTGATAAAATAATATATTTAAAGGATAATACTGCATGTGTTAGTAACTATGATGATTTACTTAAAAATAAGTCATTTACACAAATAATAGGAGGAAATATATGAGTTTTAAGAAATGTTTAATAAATCATATTAAAAAACATCCACTTATTATAATAATACTTATTACATTAATAATATTATCTAGTCTTTCAGTTCTATTACCTCCATTTATTCTAACTAATTTAGTAGATAAGATAATTAAGAATAAAGAAACTGATAAAGTATTATTATATGCATCTTTATATATGTTATCTAATCTATTTATATATTTAATATCATACATAGAAGGTGTAATTCTTGTATTTATAGCTAAAAATCTAGAACATGAATTAAGACTTGAGATGATGAAGAAGATTGAACGTCTTGATTATCTTACTCTATCTAGTATTGATAGTGGTATACTTGAATCCTATTTTACATCTGATATTGAAAGCATTAGTTTACTTGTAACAGATGGGGTTATTTCACTTGTAATTGATTCAGTTAAAATAATATCAATTATGGTATCAATATTTATATATTCTATATATTTTGGTTTGTTTGTATTATGTGTTATTCCATTTATTACATTATTTACTTTATATATAAAGAAAAAGATGTTTAATACCCTTAAAACAACTAAAAAATTAGAAGCTGAAGTTAATAATAAGACACTTGAAACGCTAGATAATATTACAGTTATTAAATCTTATAGAATATATGATGATGTAAAGAATAAATATCATAGTCTTATTAATGATCATTACAAAAGTAAAACTAAATCTAGCAATTACGATTCTTTCTTTTCTCCAGTAATTAATATAATAAAGTATATTTTGATAGTATCTTTAATTATCTTTGGAGTTTTAAATAGTAATGCTTTTGCACTAACATCTGGTGCTGTAATTTCGATGATTGATTTAATATCTAACCTCTTTACTCCACTTGAATCTCTATCTATGGAAATTCAAACTCTAGAGAAGAGTACATCAAGTATTTCAAGAATCAATGAATTCTTTATGCTTAAAGAAAAAGATAAAGAAATTATAGAAAGTATTAATTTAGATACTATTAATCTCAAATTTGATAATGTATCTTTCTTTTATAAAGAAAATGAAATTGTAATAAAAGATTTTAATTACTCTTTAAAAGATAATGATAAATTAACTTTAGTAGGTAGAACTGGTTCAGGTAAATCTACACTATTTAAACTATCTTATGGGCTTTTAAAGCCTACTAGTGGGCATGTTACAATCAATGATAATGATGTCTATCTATTTAAGGATAATCTTAAAGAAAAACTATTTGCAGTTTTAAGCCAAGATGTGTTCTTTACAGGAGGGACTATTAAAGATGAGGTGACCTTATTAAAAGATATTCCTGAAAGCAGAGTTTATGATATACTAAATAAGGTGGGACTTGAAAGAATTAAAGATATTAATCAACAATTTAATGTTTCTGATTATTCTTTAGGTGAATTAGAACTATTTAATATAGCTAGAGTTTTGTTAAGTGATGCAAAAATCATATTACTTGATGAATTTAATGCTAAAATAGATTCTAATATAACTAATAAGGTTACTAATTTAATTAATATACTTGGTAAAGATAAAATGGTAATATCTATTAACCACTATAAAGTTGAGTTAAATAATACAAAGATATTACAAATAAATAAAATTAATGTATAATGGGTTTAAGGTGATTTTATGAATTTTTTAAAAAATATGCTTAAAGGTGCTTTAATCGGTGTAGCTATGATTATTCCTGGTGTATCTGGTGGTACTATTGCTGTATTACTTGATATCTATGATAAATTAATCAATGCTATATCTAATTTGAAGAAGGATTTCAAAGCTTCTTTTGCTTTCCTATTTCCGGTAGTTCTAGGTATGGCTCTTGCATTCATGGCTATGTATTTCCCTCTTAAACTAGCACTTAAATATATTCCAATTCAAACTATATCTCTTTTTGCAGGTCTAATGCTTGGAAGTATTCCATCTCTATTTTCAGATAGTAAAAATAATGGATTTAAGAAACTTGATATAATAGGTATTATTTCTTCATTCGTACTTGTAATAGGTATTTGTTTCATACCTAATATGGGTAATGTTGATTTATCTGTTAATATGCCTTCATATCAATATGCACTATTATTCCTTATGGGACTTCTTGCAAGCTGCGCGCTAGTTGTACCTGGTATTAGTGGTTCTATGTTATTATTAATCTTTGGATACTATGAACCTATACTTAATACTATTTCTGAACTAAAAAATAATTTTGGACATTCTCTTTTAGTATTAGTATTAGTAGCTCTAGGTATTGTAATTGGATTCCTTGTAATAGCTAAAATAATGAATTATTTACTAACTAAGTATAAAAGAGCTACATACTGGACAATCTTTGGTTTTGTAGTTGGTTCAATTATTGCAATATTCTTATCTTATGATTACACAGGACTTACAATAGATGCCTTAGTTATCGCAACTAGTATAATTGTCTTTATTATCGGGGCTCCTATTAGTTTCTTCCTTATTCGTTTGAGTTCAAAGAAAGCTATTAAGGAAGCAGAAGAAAATATTAAATTGAAGCAAGAGGCTTAACTACCTCTTGTTTTTTAACTCTAGTAAATTGATTAAATAAAATTAATATTATATAATTTATTAAATAATTAATGTTAGGAGCTGGTATAATGACTAAAATTGGATATGTTGAAGATAATTTAGATTTTGCAAACCTTGTTAAAGAATATTTAAGCTTAGAAGGTTATAATGTTGTTCACTTTACTACAGGTGAAAAAGCAATGGAAAAGATTGATGATAATTATGATTTATGGCTTCTTGATATCATGTTACCAGGTCAAATCTCAGGATATGATTTAATAAAGAAGATACGTTTAGATCATCCTACTATGCCTGTTATCTTTGTATCTAGCAGAGATGAGGACCTAGATAGAGTTATGGGGCTTGAAATGGGCGGAGACGATTATATCGGTAAGTCTAGTATTAGAGAACTTGTCTTAAAGGTTAAGAAGTTACTTTCTAGAGCTTATCCTGTAAATAGTCTTGATAAACTATTTGAATACAATGGTTATTATATTGACTTTGATAGAAGAGTTGTAAAGGATAATGAAGAGGTTATTAATCTTACAGCTAAGGAATATGATTTACTTACTTTTTTAGTTAAAAATAAGAGTAAAGCATTCTCTCGTGATCAAATACTTGATAATGTATGGGGAACTAATTATTTTGGTTCTGATAGGGTAGTAGATGATTTAATGAGACGTTTAAGAAGTAAAATGCCTAGACTTAACGTTGAGACTATTTATGGTTTTGGATATAGATTACTATGAGTAAATTTAGAATTACTGGTCAGTTAGTTACTTTATTTAGTATTGTTATTTTAATTGCTGTATTACTTTATACAGCCCTTACTATTCAGTCAGTTAATTCAAATTCTTCTAATCTTACTTTAACGGAACTTACTAAGCTTGTTGATTTAACAAGAAATGATTGGCAAAACGGCGATGATATATCTTCTTCCCTTCAAGAATATATTTATTGTATAAATGGAACAGTTACATCTAACATAGAAAAAGGTGATACCTATACTTATAAGTTTTCAGATGCAGATGCAATCGCTAAAATTCTAGAGGGACGTGATGGAGATGAAAGAGGTCTTGATCAATTTGTAAGAAGTCTTAATTTGCATCAAGGATCTAGTGGGCAATTAAGTCCTTCTCAAAATAGATATGGCTTGTTTATTGCGTATGCAACAAGCCAAAATAATCTAGGTGACGCTTCTAGTCCTTACTATTATGTAATTTATTTTGCAACATGTGATACGGCACAAACAAGTTTTAAAAATAACATGGTACTTGGTATGTGCTTATCATTTATTATATCTTTTTCAGTATCAGTAATAGTGCTTCTTGCGTGGAGTAAACGTCATGTATCTCGTATTAAGAAGCTTAAACGTCATATTGAACTTCTTCAAGATACTAATTATAAAGATTCTTATATAGACTTAGGAGATGATGAAATATCAGAACTAAGCCAGGCTATTGAGATGATGCGTGAGCAAATCCTTAAAAATGATCAAACAAAACAAGAAATGCTTCAAAATGTATCTCATGATTTCAAAACACCTATTGCAGTTATTAAATCATATGCAGAGGCTATGCAAGATGGTCATATGATGGAAACAGGACCTAGTGTTATTATTAATCAAGCTAATATCTTAGGAAATAAAACAAAACAACTTATCACCTACAATAAACTTGAATATCTAACTAAAGATAAAGAGTTTGAAGACGTTAATATGAAACGTTTAATCGAAAGTGTTGTATCTAATATTAGTGTTAATTCTAACTTAGAATTTAATTTAGATTTACAATCAGGTGTTTATTTTAAGGGGTATTCGGACAACTGGCAAATAGTTATTGAAAACATCTTAGATAATGCCGTAAGATATGCTAAAAACAAAATTAATATAACTTTAAAAGAAGATTATATTGAAATATTTAATGATGGTGAGCCACTAGATTCTAAATTTATTGAATATGGTTTTAAGGCTTATGAAAAAGGTTCTAAAGGTAAGTTTGGTCTTGGTATGTCTATTGTAGTTAAAACCTTAAATTTCTTTGGCTATAAACTAGAACCAGCTAATTTAGAAAATGGAGTATCTTTTAAGATTACTAAGATATAGGTAAAGGTTATTACCTTGTTGACAAGAGATATTAATTAGAATAAAATAAAACAAATCGATGATAAGAACGAATTAAGAATTAAAGTTTAAGAGAGTTGATGGTTGGTGAAAATCAATACTTTATCTTAAGGAGAACATCTTTAAGAGGCGGAAGAAATTTAAGTAGAACCGCCCGTTACTCGCGTTAAGAGCTTTAAGTGCAGTATATATTTTTTATACTGAAATAAGGTGGTACCGCGTATTATAACGTCCTTAAGTAATTTAAGGATGTTTTTTTATTTTAGGAGGAATTTATGAAAAGAATTAAATTAAGAAAATTATTTGAAACTTTTAAAGATCATTCTGATGATGTTATTTGTGTATGTGCATGGGTTAAAACAAATAGAGCTCAAGCTAAGTTTGGTTTCTTAACTGTCTCAGATGGTACATATTTTACACCACTTCAAGTTGTGTATGATGAGACTTTAGAAAACTTTGGTGATATTTCAAAGATTAGAGTTGGTTCTAGCGTTTTAGTTGAAGGTAAGGTTGTTCTTACACCTGAGATGAAACAACCATTCGAAGTACACGCAACTAAGGTTGAACTTTTAGGTGATTCTCCTGAATCATATCCTATTCAACCTAAGAGACATACTAGAGAATTCTTAAGAGAAGTTGCTCATCTTCGCCCTCGTACAAACTTATTCCAAGCTGTATTTAGAATTAGATCTTCTTGTGCTATGGGTATTCATGAATATTTCCAGCAAAATGGATATTTATATGTACATACTCCACTAATCACATCAGCTGACTGTGAAGGATCAGATCAAATGTTTAAGATTACAGCTTTAGATGTATCTAATCCACCACTAAATAAAGATGGTTCAATTGATTTTAGTGATGATTTATTTGGACATAAAGCATTTATCACTGGTTCTGGTCAACTTCAAGGTGAAACATTTGCGATGGCATTTAGTGATATTTATACATTTGGTCCTACATTTAGAACTGAAAACTCTAACAATAAGACACATGCAAACGAATTCTGGATGATTGAACCTGAAATGGCTTTCTGTGACCTTGAAGGTTGTATGGATGTTGAAGAGGAAATGCTTAAGTTCGTAATTAAGTATGTACTTGAAAAGTGTCCTTTAGAAATTAATTTCTGTGATCAATTCTGTGAAAAAGGTCTTAAGGAAAGACTTGAAAAACTTGTTAGTGCTAAGTTTACTCGTATTAAACACCATGATGTTGTTGACCTGCTTCTTCAAAGCGGAGAAAAGTGGGAATTTAAACCTGACTATGAGGCTGACTTACAACACGAACATGAAGTATGGCTTACAAGCCACTTCAATGGACCTGTCTTTGTAACTGACTGGCCTAAGGATATCAAAGCTTGGTATATGAAGGTTAACCCTGATAACAAGACTTGTGCAGCTGTAGATTTACTTGTACCAGGAAGTGGTGAACTTATGGGTGGTTCTCAAAGAGAAGAGAACTTAGACAAGCTTGAAGAGCGTATGAAAGAGATGAATATTGACTCATCTAAAATTGATTGGTATCTAGATACTAGAAGATATGGTGGATGTGTTCACTCTGGTTTTGGTATGGGATTTGAACGTCTTGTAATGTATCTAACTGGAGTAGATAATATTAGAGATGTTATCCCTTATCCTAGAACTCCAAACAACTGTAAATATTAATAAATTCTATGAATTAACTAGTGATGTAAAAGTCGCTAGTTTTTTCATGTTTTTAAAAAAATAGGGGTTATTTTTAAAAAATAAGGCTATTTTTGATAAATTTATTGTAAGTTGTAACTAACAAAGTAAAACGTTTTCAAGACTAATTGGACTAAAAATCGAACTTTTTAAAATTAAAAGATTAAACTTGATAAAATTTACAAGTTTTTTAACTTTTAATACCTCTTAAATCGTTGTAAAAGTATTTTTGATATGATAAAATTATATAGCAAGGGGAATACTTAAAAAATGGAGGAATTTCTATGAAAATTACTTTAGAGCATTTAACTAAAGTTTTTGAAAACAAGAAAGCCGGACGTAAGGTCATAGCTGTTAATGACCTTAATGTAGAAATACCATCTGGAAAACTTGTTGGATTACTAGGACCATCAGGATGTGGTAAATCTACAACACTTTTCATGTTATCAGGACTTGAAGAGCCAACTAGTGGTCGTATTTACTTTGGTGAAAATGACGTAACTGATTTAGCACCTGAAAAACGTGGTATTGGACTTGTGTTCCAAAACTATGCACTTTACCCTCATATGACTGTAGAGCAAAACATTATGTTCCCTCTACTTAACATGAGAGTAAAAAAGCCTGAAGCAAAAGAGAGAGCTTTAGAAGCTGCAAAAATGGTTCAAATTGAAGAACTTCTTCAAAGAAAACCAAGTGAATTATCTGGAGGACAACAACAACGTGTTGCGATTGCTCGTGCACTTGTTAAGTTCCCATCTGTACTTCTTCTAGATGAACCACTTTCAAACCTAGACGCTCGTCTTCGTCTTCAAACAAGAGAAGAAATTAAGCGTATTCAAGTTGAAACTGGTATCACTACAGTGTTCGTAACACATGACCAAGAAGAAGCTATGTCTATTTGTGATTCTATGCTAGTTATGAAACTTGGTGTTTTACAACAAGCTGGTGTTCCACAAGATATCTATGATGATCCAGCTAACCTATTCGTTGCAAACTTCTTAGGTACACCACCAATTAATATCTTCTTAGGAGAAATTAAAGATCATAAAGTTTATATTGGTGATGAAGCAATCCAAGATACTGAATTAGCAGATCAAGAAGTTTATGTTGGTGTTAGACCTGAAGGATTCATTGTTGATGATAATGGACCACTTACTCTTCTTAAGGAAAGAGTAGAAGTTATGGGTAGAGATAAGTCGATTATCTCAGTTCATCCACAATCTACAAAACCAAGCGTTAGATCAATTGTAGACTCAGATGTTAAATTACCAGATACTGAAACTGTAAGATTCAGCTTAAAGCCTCATAAGGTATTCTTATTCAATCGTGAGACTGAAGAAAGATTAAGATCATCTGAAGAAAAAGAGGACTAATCTATGGAGCAAACAAACGATATTAAACCCCAAAAGTATAAAAGACCGTTTAGAAAAACTCTTGAAAACTTTAAGGGATGGCTTTATGTACTTCCTGTTATCATTTTAATGGCAGTATTTACATTCTATCCTTTAATCCAATCATTTATTTATGCATTCCAAGAAGGTTTTTCTTATCTAGATGTAGTTGGTGGTGGAAAGGGTTATGATGGTATAGGTTGGGCAAACTTTACTTATGTATTAAGCTATGGAAAATTTAAATATTGTTTAGCAAATACTTTGCTTTTTGCATTCATATCTGTACCTATTTCAACACTTCTTGCCTTATTTATTTCTGTATTCTTAAAATCTATTACAAAATTAAGAAGTGCTTATCAAACAATCTTCTTCTTACCATATTTAACTAACTCTCTAGCCGTTGGTGCTGTATTTGCGACTATGTTCCAAGTAATTGGTACAAAGAGTTCAACTATGACATATGGTTTGATTAATGAAATATTCCATACTGAAATTAATTGGCTAAATTTCGATGTTATTGAAAATATAGACGGAACTGAATTGGAAAAATGGCGTGATGCGTTTATTGATCCACAGATTTGGTATGCTAGATGGGTAGTTATTATTTATGAAATTTGGGCAGGTCTTCCATTTAAAATTTTAATTCTATTTGGAGCACTTGAAAATGTTTCAAAACAATACTATGACGCAGCTAAGGTAGATGGTGCTAGTAAACATACAACTCTTTGGAAAGTTACAGTACCTCTAATTTCACCAATGCTTTCATACTTAATCGTAACCGGATTTATTGGTGGATTCAAATCATATACAGCCGTCGTCGGTATCTTTGGTAAAGATGAAGTTAAAAATAGCTATATAAATACATTAGTAGGATTTGTATATGACCAAATCAATAGCCAAAATCCTCGAATTGGTTTAGCATCAGCAGCTGCATTAATACTATTTGTAATTATCTTAATATTTACTTTAATTAACCTACAGGTTAGTAAAAAACGTGTTCATTACTAGGAGGTAAAATATGGAAACTAGCATTCAAACTAATTCTAGTATCGAACCTAATAAGAACGATATTAATAAAATTGAAAGAAGAGAAAAAATTGTTGGTATTGTAAATAAAGTTATTGTTTACGTTTTACTTACATTAGGAGCTCTTACTTGTATCTTCCCATTTTATTGGATGGTTATTTCATCATTTAAGACTCTAGAGGAATATACACAAGCTGTTCCTTCTCTTTGGCCAAATAAATGGACAACAGAAGCTTATACACTTGCATTTGCTTATAGAGATAGTTTATTCTCAACGGTTCTTAAAAATTCTATTATTGTTGGTTTAATTTCAACATTTGCATCAGTTGTACTTACAATTCTAGCAGCTTATGCATTTGCAAGAGTTAAATTTAAGGGAAAGAATTTATTATTTTCTATCTTAATGGCAACAATGATGGTACCAGGTGAATTATTCACTATTACAAACTATGTGCAAACATCTAACTGGGGTTGGAAGGATTCTTATACAATCTTAATTCTTCCATTCCTATGTTCAATTTATTACATTTATTTACTTAGAAATTCATTCAAATCTATTCCTGAAAGCTTATATAAGGCTGCAAAGGTAGATGGTTGTTCAGATTTTGAATATTTAGTTAAGGTAATGATCCCTCTTTCAGCACCTACTATTATTTCAATTACAATCTTAAAATTAATTGGTACATGGAACTCTTATATGTGGCCTGAACTTGTAAACAGCGAAACATGGCGTTTAGTATCTAACTGGATGTCAGCTGCAGGTTCTAACTCAGACAGAGCTACAGCCTTAGGTTTAACAGCAGACCAACCAATGCGTATGGCTGCATCAATGATTATATCTATTCCATTATTTATCGTATTTATCTTCTTTAGAAAATACATCATGCGTGGAGTATCTAAGAGTGGTATAAAAGGATAGTTTGATTAAAATTCATATATTTTGGGAAATTAAGGGACAAATATAAGGAGAAAAACAAATGAAAACAAAAAAAATTATTGCTAGCGCAGCTTTATTCTCACTTGGAGTAGTTTGTCTTGCATCATGTGATAATTCTAATGATAATGGAATTAGTACAAACACTGAATCTGGTAATGAAACTGGTACTATTACATTATATACAACAGCAGGTGACACTTTAAAAGCTGTTCTTGAACAAGCAAAGACACTTTATGAAAGTGATCCAGCAAATGAAGGTTGGACTGTTGAAATTACAAATGGTTATGGTTATTCTACATTAAATACTAAGGTTACTTCAGATTTAATTGCAGGTAATCAACCTACTCTTGCTTATTGTTATGGTGACCACGTTGCTGGTTATTTAAAGACCAAAAAAGTAGTAGATTTTAATAAGTTTATTGAAAAAGATGATGATTTCAAAACTAATTATGAAAGTAAATTAATTCAAAAGTACTATGAAGAAGGTACAGTATTTGGTGATTCTTCTAAGCGTTATACTATGCCACTAGCTAAATCAACAGATGCAGTGTACATTAACAAGACTGTAGTAAAACCAATTTTAGATGAGTTACATATCGATGTTAATGATAAAAATTCATGGACTTGGGATGCATTATGGCAAGTTTGTGCAAAGTTAAAAGAGATTTATCCAATGTCAACACCTCTAGGTTATGACTCTGAATCTAACTGGGTAATTACTTATCTAGAAGAAGTAAGCGCTAAAAACGGCGGAACAAAGTATTATACTGATGGTACTCAGAGTGGTGCAGGTAAGTTAAAGTTTAATAATGATGAAACAAAGTCATTCTTCGAAACAGTATATAACAAGTATAATGCCGGTTTAGTTACAACTAAGGGTGTTTATGGTTCATATACATCAGGTTTATTCACTATGTATAAAGCTGCTGGTGAGGATAAAGTAATTCCTACTGATGATGCTGCTTACAAGCAATCATATGCTGGATCATTTATTTCAATCGGTTCTACAGGTGGAGCATCTAACCAATTACCAACTTCTGATAAACAATTTGAAGTTATTGTAGCCCCAGAACCATCTCTAGATGGTTATAGAAAGCAAATTTCTCAAGGACCTTCTCTTGTTATGTTTGATGAAGGTAGCGAAGCTAAACAACAAGCTGCTTGGAAGTTTGTAAAAGTATTATTAAGCGATAAGGTTCAACAAGCTTATGCAAAAGCATCTGCTGGTTATTCACCTGTTCGTTCAGATTCTCTAACAAGTCTTATCGATAGCCTTGATACTGATGCTGCTAAAGGTAAAATTAACCATGACTGTCTTGAAGTTATGGCAAGTGTAGCTTCTGATATGTATACATCAGATTGTTTCAACGGTTCTGCAGTTGTTCGTACACAAGTGGAAACTGCATTACAAACTTTATTAAAGAACACTTCTACATTACCTTTAGAAAGAAAGATTGCATCTGTTCTTGCATCAGCATATGATGAATGCGCATACAGCTTATAATTTTAGAAAGATTTAAAAATGAAAAAAATTACAAAAATTTGTACATTAATGTTAACAGGACTAGGCTTATGCCTAGCTTCCTGTGGCACTAATAACGAATCTGATAATAGTTCAAGTAAACCTACATCTAGTGAAACTAATTCAAGCGAATCAAGTTCTAGCGAAACTTCAGCTAAAGAAGCATACAAGATTGAAGTTGCTAAAGAATTAAAATTAACTCAAAGTTTTACTGGTAAAACTTTCTTTACAGATGGTATTGAAGAATGCACACTTACTCGTACAACTGATGGTGATACTTCAACATTTAAACTAAAATCAGGTGGTTCAATTACAGCTAGATATTTAGCAATAGATACTCCTGAATCTACAGCTGGTTATGAAAAATGGGGAAAAGCAGCTTCTGTATGGAATGCAAATATTCTAAACAAAGCAACTCAAATCGTTGTTGAAAGTAATGCTTCTACTCCAGCAAAAGATTCTAATGGTACAAGATATTTAGTTTACATTTGGTATAAGCTTGAAGGCGATACTGAATTTACTAATTTAAATCTTGAAACTGTAGAAATGGGATATTCAGACTATACTGGTACGTCAAGCAGTTGCAAATACAACTCAACATTTGAAAAGGCTAAAAATAAAGCTAAAAATGCTAAAATGGGTGTATTTGGAAATGATGAAGATAAATATTATCCTGAAACTATTACAAATGTTAATTTAAAAGAATTAACAACAAATGCATCAGCTTATTATGATAGCACTACTCAAATTCCAACAAGAGTAGCTTTCGATGCATATTTAGTTGAAAGAACTATTTCTAGCAGTAGTTTCATTACAGGAGTTGTTGAACAATTAGTTGATGGAGTAGCATATCGTTATACTTTAACTTTAGGATACTCTGGAGCTACAGTTCCTGATATGTTTAATGAAACAGCTTTAAAACGTGGAACATTATTCCATATTTCAGGTTTCACATCATCTAGTGGATTACATGGACTAGAAGCATCAGATTTCTTTGATGGTGAGCAATATACTAAAGAAAAAACAAGATTTTACTATTCTGATATTAGTGATGCTGTAATCACTAAGGTTGAAGGTAACGTTATTACTGCCGAAAAGAATGGTAATACATTTGTTATTACATTAACAGACGGAGATAGTACTGTATCAAGCAAATATACAGTAGGCTCAACTATTTCAGGTCATGCCTATAATAAGGACAATAAAAATCCAGATAAAGCAAATGTTGGTACTATCAACTTTGATGGATATATGAGCCAAATAAGTATAAAAGCATAATAAACTTAGGAGAGTTTAAACTACAATGAAAAAATTTGTTAAAATATTATCTAATCTAGCATTAGCTAGTTTAATTGTTGGTTGTACTGTTTCAGTAGCATCATGTGGTAATAACAATAATAATAGTGATTCTACTAGCGCAGAAGATACAGCTAAAGTAGCAGCTGATCTAGCAAATCTAATTTCTCTTACTGTAAGTGGTACAAAGATTGACTCTAACTTCACAGTTCCTGCATATGTTGGTTCAGGAGATTCAAAGACTCTACTTTCATGGG
Source organism: uncultured Eubacteriales bacterium (assembly GCA_963605425.1). GTDB lineage: Bacteria > Bacillota_I > Bacilli_A > Acholeplasmatales > Anaeroplasmataceae > JAEELC01. Next base: position 25,067 of record CAVCUQ010000012.1, on the reverse strand, counting down.
TATCTGAAGATGAAACTTTATTAACATTTACAAGAGAAGGAGACGCTGAAACATTCACTGCTACAGTACATCGTCCTGCGGCTGATAGCGAAATAGAATATAAAGGAGTTACATTCCATGCAGTAGTTGATTATAAAGGTTCAAAAGCTAATTCATCTGATTTTAATGTTCGTATTAGAAGACAAATGTCAGCAACTGAATATTATGATGAATGGATTACTACCACTGGTGTAACTCAAAACGTATCTGGTTATGTAATTGCTAAATTAGGTTATTTATCAAGCTACAAAGAAGCTAACCTTGTTTTATGGAATGATGAAGTTAAGGGTGCTTACTATGTTTACAATGGTTATATCGATCAAGACAAGTATAATAATCTTGCTCCAGGTACTTATGTAACAGCTAGTGGCGCTACAAACACATTATACAATGGGTTACTTGAAACTAAGTTTGGTTCTACACTTACTGTAGATGAAACTAAGACTATTGATGTTAATACAATTGCAAGAACAAGCATTACTGAACATATCCTTAAGAAGGATTTAGTTAAAGATAACGCTCCTACAACAGAAGCTAAGAAGTTACAAAACACTTATGTTTCTCTTGAAGGATTTACAATTAAGTCTGTTGAAAAATTCAGTAATAAAGCTGGTACAAGTGCAACTACAAGCCAAACAGTAGCTACTCTAACTCGTTATGGACAAGATATTAAAGTAGTTCTAATGGAAGGTTCTACTACATTTGCCGGAGATGACGCTAAAGCTATTTCGCAAAAATTTACTTCACTTGGTAAAGGTAAAAAGGTTTCTGTTAAGGCTATCCTTACTTGGTACAATGCACCACAATTACTTGTAACAAGTGCTGATGATATTAGCGAATGTGCTGCTGACTACACTGATAGCTTTGCAGATTATGATAAGGCATATGATGCTGCTCAATTAGGTGCTAAAGATCTATTAAAGGAATATGCTAGAAATACTGAAACTGCAGTACCTACTTCTTCAAATGGAGCTACAATTAGTTACACTGTAACTGGTGATTGTGTAAGTTATGCTGATGGCAAGATTACTATTACAGCTGGTGAGGCTGAAAAGACTGGTACAATTGTTGTTAAAGCTACTTCAGGTGAAGTTTCTTATACAATTACAAAGTATATCAGTGCTCAATATTTAACTGATGAACAAATCTGTGAAAAAGTTGTAAATGAAGTTTCATTTGATGTAATCACAGAACCAAAGGTTATCTCTTTAGATGATAAGGCATTCAACGACACTGTTACTTTAACATATGACATTGTTGATGACGCTGATGTAGCTTCAATTGATAAAGATGGTAAGTTAGTTGTTATTCCAGCTACTGAGGCTAAGAAATTTAAGATTAAAGTTACTGCAACTCTAGGTGATAAATCTAAGGAAAAGACTATTGAAGTTTCTGTAGCTGCTTTACCTGTAACTTCTATTGCAGATGTATTAAAAGCTGAATATGATAGCAATAACACTGTTTATTACTGTGTTGAAGGTTATGTAACTAATATCTATAACACAACATATGGAAACTGCTACATTGATGTTGAATTTGGTACTCAAAAGAAAACATTATGTATCTATGGTTCATATGATATTTATGGAACTCAATATGGTAAATTAGCTGACGATTCTGCTTATAAATTTGTTGTTGGTAAGAAAGTTAAATTCTATGGTTTATTAAGCCAAAATAACAAAATTAACCAACTTAAGAATGCAAAAATTTTAAGCGTTGAATCTGATCCAGCAGTTGATGCTCAAATCAAGGTTAATGAAGCTGCTGCATTATTTGAAACTAGCTATTCTAAAGCTGCTACAGTAACTCTTCCTGAAGGAATTACAGCTGATGTTACAAAAGCTCCTTCTTGTTCATTAGCAGATCAAGTTGTTACAATTACACCTAAAGAAACTGAAGAAACAAATGAAGTTACTCTATCTTATGCAGTTGGTGATAAGACTTATACTGCAACAGCTAAATTTACAGCTAAAACAGTTTCTATAAAGAAGTATACAGAAGCTCAAATTACTAATGTTACAACAGTAGAATCATCAAAGGCTTGGACTGAAAATGGAAGTGCTGCTGATGGTGATATTACAAGTAAATTAGGTATTACTGATACTAATGTTACTATTACTTGTGCCAAAAATTCAGGTAGTAATCCAACAGGACTTTATAGTGAACTTAGACTATATGGTGATGTTACAAATGGTAATGGAGGTTCAATACAAATCTCTGTTACAGAAGGATATGCAATTAAGTCAATTACTATTGATTACAAGACAAAAAATAATGGAATAGCAACTGTTCAATATCTTGACTTGGTTGAAATTACTGGTACTAGCGGAGAATACTTAGTTGGTGCTAGTGATGTTATTGTAAAAAATACTTCAACTGCAAAGTCTTCACAAGTTCAAATTACTAAGATTACTATTGTTTACGGTTCTGTTACAGAATAGTTTCTAAAATTTAATAAATAGGGATAAGTAAATTAATGCTTATCCTTATTTTTTATCAATTAAGGAGAAAACCATGAAAAAATTAATATTACCTTTAATGTTTAGTGCTTTAGTTCTTGCATCTTGTAACAAACCTAATTCAGGTGATGAAGCTACGATTGCACCTAGTGATAGTGAAGAAAGTACTACTGAGAGCTCAACTACAGAAGTTGATCATAGTGCTTATTATCAAGATGTAGTTAAGACAGGTATTTACACTGGTTCTTATTATGATTCAATTACGTCAACTGATAAAGATACATTAATTAGCGAGCTTAACACATTACTTAATACAGGCTATCAAAAATATTCTTATTCTACACAAACAAGTAAACTAAAATTAACAGATACCTATGATTCTAACTATGTTGAGTGTTTATATACTGGAGAAAGACTAGATAAAGATAATAGTGGTAGTGGTGCTGGTCAGTGGAATAAAGAACACATCTGGGCTAAAACATATGGCTTCGGAGAGGAATCTTATCAAGCATATTCAGATATCCAAATGCTTAGAGTTACTGAATGCTCAATCAATGGTAAAAGAAGTGATAAGTACTTTGATAATGTAGACTCTTCTAATACATCCTATGGTTGTTCATGGAATGATCTAGCCTTTGAACCTAGAGATGAAGTTAAGGGTGATGTAGCTCGTATAATGTTCTACATGACTGTAATGTATAACAGTGATACCTTAAATCTAGTACTTACTGATGACCTATATAAGATTAACTCATCTAAAGGACAAAAGGGTGGAACTCAGTATTTAGGTAAATTATCTACTTTATTACAATGGGCTAAGGATGATCCAGTAGATGAAAGAGAAATAACTAGAAACAATAATGTGTTTGCTATACAAAAGAATAGAAATCCATTTATTGATCATCCAGAATATGCTTATTATATCTTTAAAGATGAATGTGATGCTTTAGGTATTACCTATGATGATTTATATGATGATAATACATATGTATCATCAAATAGTGATGCTTTAGACTATATGAATAATCTAGTAAACTCTATTGGTGAAGTTACTCTTGAAAAAGAAGAATTAATCAATTCTATAAATGAAGAATATTCTAAACTTGCAAGTGAAACCAAATCATTCTTTAAAGGATATAAGACATTACAAGAAGCTATTTATAAACTAGCTACTTTAAAGGATTTAGCTAGCCGTGATACTACAATTAATACTACTATTGATTTAACTGTCTTCTCATCAACTAGTGGTAGTACAACAAAGAATGGTGTAAGTGTTGAATATACGGCTGCTTTAGCTAATCAAGGTAAAGGTTTATATGCTCAAACAAGTACACCTCTATGTCTTAATGTATCTAATCTATATGATACAATTAAGTCTTGTGAAATTACTTATTATGCTAATAAGAATACTCCTAGTGGTACTATTACTATATCTGATGGAACAAATACTATTACACAGGATATTTCAGCTAGTTCTACTAAAGCTGTTGTAACTATAGACTTATCTAAATTTGATTTATCTAAAGAACTAAAGATAACTGTTACAAATAAGACTGGAAATAGTATTATTTTAACAAGCGTTACATTTAAAATCTAATATTATAAGGTGGTACTTAAAATAATAGGTACTACCTTTTTTATAATTATTCATTTAAATATTAGACAAAAGTAAAAATAAATGATATACTCTAATATTACATAAGGAGTTTATATGAAGAGAAAAATTAAAGCACTTATAAAAGCTATTAAGAAATATGATACTATCATTATTCATAGACATTCTAGACCTGATGGAGATGCGATTGGTAGTCAATTAGGTTTAAAATATACTATATTAAATACATATCCTAAAAAGAAGGTCTATGCAGTAGGAGATACTAATCCGAGACTTGATTTTATGGGTACTATGGATGAAATAGAAGATAGTGTATATAAAGACGCGCTTGTTATTATTTGTGATGTAGCGGTTGATTATATGTTGTCTGATTTAAGATATAAGTTAGGTAAAGAAATATTTATTATTGACCACCATACAAATAAATCTAATATTGTTGATGATGATCATTTTATAGTTGATTCAACTAGAGCCGCTGCTTGTGAATACATAGCTGAAATATTAATTAAAAATAGATTTAAATTGTCTAAGGAATCTGCTAAATTACTTTTTACTGGTATTGTTACAGATAGTGGTAGATTTCAATATAATGAGACTAGTTCAAGAACACTTAGAATAGCTGCTGATCTAATGGATTATTCATTTGATCCTCAAGAAATATATAATAAATTATATGTAGAAACATTAGAAAAGAAGAAGCTTACAGCTATATTTACATCTAGATTTAAAACTAGAGATAGTGGTGTAGCTTATATGTTTAATACTCAAGATGATTTAAAGAAATATAATATATCATTTAATGACTGTTCTCGCGGTATGGTAGGCGTTATGGCAGGTATTGATGGTATAAACATTTGGGCTAACTTTACTGAAGATGAAAATGGAAAGGTAGTATGTGAATTTAGATCACGTGGCTTTTCGATTGTTGATATAGCAAAAAAATATGGTGGCGGAGGTCATGATCAGGCTTGCGGGGCTACTATAGATAGTTTTGAAATGGCAGAAAATGTACTAAAGGATTTTGATGAGAGGATGAAAGAACAACATGAAAAACAAGGTTTTTAAAGAAATATTAAATACTATTAAAGAATATGATACTATTATGATTCACGGACATACTCGTCCTGATGGTGATTGTATTGGTTCTCAATTTGGTCTTAAATATCTAATACTAGATAACTTCCCTGATAAGAAGGTTTATGTAGTAGGTGAAACAAGTGACTATGTTAAATTTGTTGGTGTTCCTGATGGAGCAGATGATGACCTATACAAAGGTGCACTTGCAATTGTTGTAGACTGTGGTAACGCTGAAAGAATTAGTGATCAAAGATATAAGTTTGCTCAAAAGCTAATTAAGATTGACCACCACATTGAAGATACACCATATGGTGATATCAAATATGTTGAAGAAGAAGCCGCTAGCTGCACACAAATTATTTGTGACTTTGCACGTGAAATGAAGCTAATGGTTACTGAACGTGCTGCTTATCCTCTATATGTAGGTATGGTTACAGATAGTGGTAGATTTAGATTTGACTCAGTTACACCAAATACATTCCTAGACGCTGCTTTCTTACTATCTTGCGGGGTAAATATTGAAGATGTAGATAATAATTTATCAGTTACTAATCTTAAAACACTTAAACTTACAGGATATGTTTTAAATAACTTTAAAACAACAGAAAATGGTGTTGCTTATATTTGTATGACTCGTGAAATAGTTGAAGAATACGGTGTATCTAATGAAGAAGCTGCTAATCAAGTATCATCTTTAGCTGGTATTGAAGGATATCCTGTATGGTGCTTAATGATGGAATATTCTAAAGATGAAATTAGAATTAGACTTCGTTCTCGTGGTCCTGAAATTAAGACTCTAGCTAACGAATATGGCGGAGGAGGACACGCTAAAGCAAGTGGTGCTAAACTTGAAAACTGGGATGAATTGCCTAAGTTCTTAAGTGACGCTGATAAGCTTGTAAAAGAATACAAAGAATATGCAGGAAAATAAGATTTAATGTAGTGAATAGCTTTTATTCACTACGTTCTTATTTCATGATATAATGTTGTAAATTTATGTATAAGGAGGTATATCAATGAATAAAACAATTGCGGTTAAAGAGATAGCAGAATTTGTGTATGCAAGTGGCGATTTAACTAATGAATTCTTTTCTAATCGAAGAGGGGAAGATGGAAAAAACGCTCATTTATACCTTCAAAAACAATATAATGAAGAATCTAAAAAAGAATATTATATTAAAAAAGAAGTGAACTTTCACGGAAATACTTTTATTATTCATGGCTTTATTGATGGCCTCCTTCAAGAAGACGGAAAGACTATAATAGAAGAGATTAAATCAACAGAGACTAATCTAAAAGATATAACTCTTGATTTCCATAAAGAATATTTAGCTCAAGTATATTTATATAGCTATTTATATGCAGATATTAATTCTTTAGATAGTGTAAATATAAGACTAACATATATTCACCTGCCTGATTACGAGACTAAGAAATTCGATATAGTACAGGATTATGCCTTCCTTGAAAAGTTCTTTTTTGACTCTCTAGGAACATATTTAAATTGGCTAGAACTTGTTGAATCAAGCAATCAAACTACTCTTGAAACACTTAAAGATGTTGAATTCCCATTTAAAGAGAAGAGAAAAGGGCAATATGAGTTGATGAAGGCTTGTTATTATACTTTATCTAATAATCAAATCCTTTATGCCTTAGCCCCTACTGGTATTGGAAAAACGATGGCTACCCTCTTTTCAAGTCTTAAAACATTGAGTTCTAAGAAAGATAAGTTATTTTATCTAACCGCTAAAACATGTGGTCAAGATGTAGTTATTTCATCCTTAAAGTTATTAGAAGAAAAGGGATTAAAATTAAAAAGTATTGTCTTATCTAGTAAAGCTAAAGCTTGCGCTACCAAGGCGCGCATTTGTAAGCCTGAGAAGTGCCCTTATGCTAAGGGATATTTTAATAGACTTAGAACTGCAATCGAAGATATCTACTTAAATAATAATATCTTTGATTATAATCTAATTAAAGAATATGCAGAAAAATATAAAATCTGCCCTTTTGAATTCTCGCTAGATTTATCAGAATTCGCTGACCTTATAGTTTGCGATTATAACTATGTATTTGATCCTAAAGCCCATTTGATTCGTTATTTTGAAGATGATACCTATAAAAGTAAGATATTAGCTGATGAGGCTCATAACCTAGTTGAAAGATCAAAGGATATGTACTCAGCTATTTTAAAGAATACTGATATAAATAAATTAGTTGATATCTTGATTCAGTTTGATAAGACATTATTTAAGAAGAGAGATAAATTAAATATTAAACTAAAAGAATATGATGAGATAATGAGTGAGAATTTGTATTATTATTCTCGTTTTCAAGATGATGAAATACTTAATTTATTAAATTCTATTTATATATCAGCTTTTAATATCTTTGAAGAAAAACAAGAATTTAAAGAACGTGATGAGGCACTAGAGGCTTTCTTTACTTTAAAAGATTTCCTTGATACAAATGAATATTTCTCTGATAATCATATGTTTATTATTAAAAAGGAAGATAATATTTATTATATAGAGATAAAATGTTTTGACGCTTCTAGTTTTTTACTTGATACTATTAAAAAACAAACAGATGGTATAGTCTTCTTTAGTGCTACTTTAAATCCTATTAATTATTATATGGATTTAATTACACACGGGGAAGGTAAGTATTTATCACTTGAATCCCCATTTGATTCTAATAAATTAAAGATAATTGTAAATGATACAGTGTCTACTAAATTTAAAGATAGAGAAAATACTATCTTAGATATAGTTAAAGATATTAAAACACTAGTATCTATTAAAAAAGGTAACTATATAGTATTTTTTTCAAGCTATCAATATCTAGAATTATGTTTACCTTATTTATCTGATTTAGATACTAATTTAGTTATTCAAACTAAAAATTTAAATATTGAAGAAAGAAACAATATCTTATCTGAGTTTTGCGATACTCAAAGAGCTCATTTAGGTCTTTTTGTTTTAGGTGGATCCTTTAGCGAAGGTATCGATTATAATGGTGATTTATTAAATGGAGTCATAATTGTCGGTGTCGGTCTTCCTCAAGTTAATATTGAAAATGAACTTGTTAAAGAGTTCTTTGATGATAAATATTCACGTGGATTTGATTACGCCTATACATACCCTGGTTTTGCAAAAATAGTTCAGGCAGCAGGACGTGTAATTAGAACCGAAGATGATTATGGTGCAGTTATTCTTATTGATAAGAGATTTAAATATAAAATGTATAAGGATTTATACCCTGCTCACTGGACTAATATCGAATATATTGAATCTAAAGAAAGTCTTGAAACTACTCTCGTAGACTTTTGGAATGAAAACAAATGAAACAAGAAGAAGTAATTGATAATATTTATAATAATTATATTAAATTAAAAGAAGAAGATAATGATAAAGCTATAAATTATTTGTGTTCTTCTGATGATCTAGCAAGTATTATTAGATCTCGCCTTGAAAAATATAAGGTTAAGGAAGTAAATGAACTTTGTTTTGATTTTCTATATAGATTACCTGGTTATTTAGATAAATATGATAAATCTAAATGCTCACTAGTTATATATTTTAATACTTTCCTAAGGTATTATATTTTAAATAGTAAGAATTATTTTGGGGGATCTAAGAGTCAAAATTTAAGAATACTTAATAAGATTATCGATAATCCTTTAAATTATAATTTAAGTGAAGAAGAGATTATAAAATTATTTAAAAGGGAAACTAAAATAAAAAAAGATTCGACAGCTTTAGAATATCTAAAATTATTAAATACATCTTGTGAAAGATTAGATGAAAATATAGAGTCTAAAGAATGTGAGGAAGGAAGTCAAATATTAAAACAAGAATTTATCACTTTACTTAAAGAAGGTACTAGTGAGATTAAGGGATTAACAGATAGAGAAGTTTTAATCTTTAAAAGTGTAATAGAAGGTAAAAGTCAAACGGAACTGGCAAGAGAATATAATGTATCTAAACAATATATTAATAAAGTCGTTAGAAAAGGGAGAAATATAGCTAAAACAATTATAAATATTGATAATGTATCAGATTATATAGAAAAATAGGAACTTTTTAGTTCCTATTTATTAATCTTATTTAATACTTCATCTAAATCATATTTTCCCTCATGATTAACTTCTTTAAATCCGAATTCATCACCTTTATAACGTGGAATAATATGGATATGAGTATGCATTACTGTTTGACCTGCAGCCTCACCTGTATTGTTTAAAATGTTTACTCCGTCAGCGCCTAGATTAGTCTTAATCTTACTTGCTAAATCTTTAACTGTCTTAGCTAAAACTTCTGCAGTCTTGCTATCACAATCTAAAAATGTATCATAATGTTTCTTTGGCATAACTAGAGTATGTCCATAAGTTAATTGTGATAAATCTAAGATTGCAAGAACCTTATCATCTTCATAAACCTTCTTAGAAGGAATTTCATTATTAATTATTTTACAAAATATACACATATTAATATACCTCTTTAATAATTATTATAATATATTAGAAGAAAATATGGTATACTAAAGATGGTGATTTTATGTTTACAAAACTATCAAGAACATTAGTATTTCGTGATCCTATCTATGGATATATTAAAGTAGATTATAAGGTGATTAAAGAATTAATTGATACAAAGGAATTCCAACGTTTACGTCGTATTAGACAGTTATCTGGAGTATCTGAGGTCTTCCCTACTGCCGAGCATTCTCGTTTTACCCACTCAATAGGTGCTTATGAAGTAGCCCGTGAAATCCTAGAAGAAGCTGAAGGTGCTAGTTCAATAAGTGAATATGAACAGTTATTATTACTTGTTACATCCCTTCTTCATGATATAGGTCATGGACCTTATTCTCATGCTTTTGAGGCTATTACATCAATTAGCCATGAGGAGATAGGATGCGCGATAATTGAATCAAGTGATACTCAGGTTAACGAGGTACTTGTTAAATATAATATTAATCCTAAAGATATAACTAATATCTTACTTCATGAAGGTAAATACCCTTTACTTGAAAGTCTTACATCTAGTCAAATAGACGTTGATAGAATGGATTATCTAGCACGTGATGCTTATTTTACAGGTGCTACTTATGGTTCTATTGATAGACAAAGACTTATTAGAAGTATGATTATAAAAGATAATAAGGTATTCTTTAGATCTAGTGCAGTAAATTCACTAGAAAACTACATTATGGCTCGTTATCACATGTACTGGCAAGTATATTATCATGAGGCAGCTAAAGGTTATGATTTATTACTTGAGTCTTTATATAAGAGAATATACGATGTATATAAGAATAAAAACCAAATAGATATTAATGCTTATGATTTAATCAATTTTATGAATGATAATACTAATTTAAAATCATTCTTAAATTTAGATGATGGTTACATATCAGGTCTTGTAAAACAACTTGTAGAATCTAGTGATGTAGTACTTAGTGACTTAGCTAGGTCTCTTGAATCAAGAAAACTATTTAGGGGTTTAGAATATAGCGAGAATGAAGCTTTATGCGAAAGTATTAAAGAAAAATATAAGAATAATAAATATAAGAAATATTATTTCTATAAGATAAAGGTATCACAAATAGCTTATTTAGATACTAAAAATAATGATAGTTTAAATGAAATTAGAATAATAAAGAAAGATAAGAGTGAAACTAGCTTGCAGGAATATTCTAAGATCATTTCTAGTTTAATTAGAAGTGGAAGAAAGAAACAAGTTAGATATTATTATAAAGAGATAGAATAAATATGAAGAGCTTAATAGTTGTAGAAGGAATTCACGATTTAGAAAGAATTAATAAATTATATAAAGATCAACTTGTTATTACAACAAATGGATCATGTGTTTCAGATGAAACTCTAAGAATGATAAAAGAGTATTCGAAGACTTATAAGATTATTATCTTCACTGATCCTGATAGCCCAGGTGAGAGAATTAGACATAAGATACTTGAAGTAGTACCTAATGCAAGTGAAGCCTTCCTTAAGAAGAATAAATGTATTTCTAAAAATCATAAAAAGGTTGGAATTGAACATGCAAGCCTTGATGATATTAAAGATGCATTAGATAAATATATTGATAAAGATATAGAAAAAGGTACATTAACTACTTTTGATCTTATGTCTTTAGGTCTTATAGGAAAAGATAATTCAAGTACATTAAGAGATGAAATAAGTAATAAATTAAATATAGGTAAACCTAATGCAAAGACATTTTTAAAGAGAGTTAATGCATTAAATATATCTTATTTAGAATTAAGTAAAATGATTGGTGATATAAATGAAGGATAAAACTGGTACAATAGAATCTATTAATGGTCTATTAAAAGATAATGATTTCTTTATTAAGAAGAAATTTGGTCAAAACTTTATAACTGATACAAATGTCTTATCTAATATTGTAACTAAGGCTGATATAAAAGACTGTGATGTGATTGAAATCGGACCTGGTCTTGGTAGTTTAACATATCATTTACTTAAGGAAGCTCATAGTGTAGTATCTTATGAAATTGATACTGATCTTATTCCTATTCTAACTGATATGTTTAAAGATTATGATAATTTTACTTTAATTAATAACGATATCTTAAAAGTAGATATAGATAATGAATTGGATAAATTATTTGATGGTAAGCACAAGATATGTTTAGTAGCTAATCTTCCTTACTATATTACAACAGCTATAATACTTAAATTACTTGAAGAAACTGATAAGATTAAATCATATACAATGATGATGCAAGAAGAAGTAGCTGATAGAATATGTTCTAAACCTGCAGTTAAGGATTATAATAGTCTTTCAGTTGCAATACAGTACCGTGCTAAAGCTACTAAGGTACTTAAAATATCAAGGAATATCTTTATACCTAAGCCTAATGTAGATTCGGCTGTAATTAAACTTGATTTATATGATGTATCTCCATATAAGACAAAATATGAAAAAGAATTCTTCGCTTTAGTTAGGGCTGCTTTTTCAATGAGACGTAAGACTCTTGTTAATAATTTAAAGACAAACGGTTATGATAAAGATAAGGTTCTTTCATTTATTAAAGAAAAAGGTTTAAGTGAGTCAGTTAGAAGTGAAGAGCTTGATGTAGAACTTTTTAAAGAGTTAACTGAATATATGGAGGAAGGCAAATGATAGAAGAGAAGGCTTATGCAAAGGTTAATCTTGCTTTAGAGGTAGGAGAAGTTAATGAAAACAACTACCATTTAGTTAAGAATATTATGGTACCTATTGATTTATATGATACCTTAACCTTTGAAAGAATTGATTCAGGTATTATTGTTTTAGATAATACTAACATTCCTCTTGAAAAGAATTTAGTCTATAAAGCAGCTAAACTCTTTATGGAAACTTATAAAATAAATTCAGGTGTAATTATTAATTTAGTTAAGAAAATCCCATCTGAAGCCGGACTTGCTGGAGGTTCTAGTGACGCAGCTGCTACCCTGCGCGGTCTAAATATGCTATTTAAGACTAAGAAGAGCCTTGATGAACTAGCAAAACTATCTAGCAAACTTGGGGCTGATTGTCCTTACTGCGTTTATTCTTGTGCTTCTTTATGCACTGGAGTAGGGGATGTAGTCGAAAAGCTTGATGTTAATTATTCTAAGTGGAATATATTACTTGTTAAACCACCTTATGGATGTTCTACAAGAGAAATATATGCAAATTACAAGATTAAGGAAGCATGCGAAAATAGAACAGATAATGTTATTAAGGCGTTAAAAGAAAATGATTTGGTCTTATTAAATAAATCTATTTTTAATGATTTAGAACAAGCCGCTCTTACCGTTTGTCCTCCCTTAGAAGAAGTTAGAGCTTCCTTTGGGGAAAATTCTTGCGTTTTAATGAGCGGAAGTGGTTCAACTTTCTTTGAAATCTCTGATAATTATGATTATTTAAAGAACAAATTAGACAAGTTTAGTCCTTATTATGATACTTATCTAATTAAGTTACTATAATTTAAAAATTTTTGATTTAAGTAAATGTTTTCATATTTAAAAATTATTTAATTATTGTATAATATCTTTGGTATATAAATTTAATATATAGGATGGTATTGAAATGGAAAACAAAACAAAACTATTTACATTAAGTTCTAATGTAGAACTAGCTGAAGAAATTTCAAAATTCTCAGGTCTACCTCTAGGAAAATGTGAAGTATTACACTTTGCGGACGGAGAAATTAATGTAAATATCGCAGAATCTGTAAGAGGATATGATGTATTCGTAGTTCAACCTACAAGTGCACCTGCAAATGATCACTTAATGGAATTACTTATCATGTGTGATGCATTAAAGAGAGCAAGTGCTAAGTCAATTAACTTAATCATTCCTTATTATGGATATTCTCGTCAAGATAGAAAAGCAAAGTCTAGACAACCTATTAGTGCTAAACTAGTAGCTGATTTAATTGAAACTGCAGGAGCTAACAGAGTAATCGTTATGGATATTCATGCGGCTCAAATTCAAGGATTCTTTAATATCCCAATGGATAACTTAATGGGTCTTTCAACACTTGCAAATTATATTCTTGATAAGAAGTTAGATAATGTTTGTGTTGTATCTCCAGACCATGGTGGTGTAACTAGAGCTAGAGAACTTGCAAAGGTTTTAGAAGCTCCAATCGCAATTATTGATAAGCGTCGTCCTGAACCTAATAAGGCTGAGGTTATGAACATTATCGGTGATGTAGCAGGTAAGAATTGTGTTATGATTGATGACATGATTGATACAGCTGGTACTATTTGTGCAGCTGCAGATGCTCTTCACAATAATGGCGCTCTTGATATCTATGCTTGTGCAACTCATGGTGTATTATCAGGTCCTGCAATCGATAGAATCAAGGCTTCTTCATTAAAAGAAGTAGTAATTACTAATACTATCGCTCAACCTGAAAAGAATAAGATTGAAAAGATTAAAATCTTATCAGTTGGTAAATTATTAGGTCATGCAATTAAGCGTATTGTTAATGATGAACCACTTTCAGGATTATTCATGTATTCTTACGATAAATCAAAGAGAGAATTATTATAATGAAATTAATCGTTGGTCTTGGAAATATCGGGGATGAATACCAAAATACAAGACATAACGTAGGTTTTAATACTATAGAACTCCTTGCACAAAAAGAAGGAGTTCTTTTTAAACTAGAACCTAAGTTAAAAAGCTTAATTGCAAGTCTTAATGTTAATGGTGAAAAGATTATTTTAGCCAAACCTACAACTTATATGAATCTATCTGGAGAAGCAGTAGAAGCTATTATGAAATATTATAAGATTTCAAAAGAAGATTTTATTGTTATCTGTGATGATTTAGATATGGAATGTGGTAAGATTAGATTCCGTACTAAGGGTTCAGCTGGCGGACATAATGGACTGAAGAATATCATTGAACATTTAGGATGCGATTCTTTCAATAGAATTAAAATTGGTATTTCACGCGATAAAAATATTCCAGTAGTAAATTGGGTTTTAGGTCATTTTTCGCCTTTAGATAAGGAAAAGATGGATGTAGCTTTTTATAAAGTTTCAACTAGCTTATCTAATTATCTTAGACACTTAGATATTCAAAAAATGGCACTTGAATTAGTATCTCAATAATAAAAAATATGAGGCTTTTAGTTGAGTCTCACATTTTTTAGTCGTTTAGGAGGTTTATATGTTTTCAAAATTTTTATATAACATAGATATTTATAAAGAATTAATAGATAAGGATAATGTTAAAATTAAGAATTCTAGTCTCGATTTTGATCTTTCTTTAGTTTTAACTGAATTTGAAGAGAAGGATAATAATATCTTTTTAATATTACCTAATCTTTATGAAGCACAAAAAGCCTATGACAAATTGTGTAATATTTTAAATGATGAATATATATTATTCTTCCCTCAGGATGAACTTATTGCAAGTGAAATATTAAATGTCTCTGGTGACTTTAAATATGAAAGAATAAATACTATCTATTCTTTAACTAGAAGAAATACAAGAAAATATATAGTTGTAATGAATATCCATGGAGCTATTAAGTATGAACTTAATAAGGATAAGTGGGAAAACTCTATATTTAAACTTAATGTTGGAGATACCATTAACCCAAGTGATTTAGTAACTAAACTAAATAGTATTGGATATAAGAAATGCTACACCGTAACACGTACTTGTGAATTTTCAAAAAGAGGAGAAATTGTAGATATCTACCCTCTTAACTTTACTAATCCTATTCGTATTGATTTCTTTGATGAGACTATTGAATCTATTAAAGAGTTTGACTCAGATACGCAAAAGAGTCTTCGATCTGTGTCTGGTATTGAAATTATTCCTGGTGAAGAATTATTCTTTAGTGAGGATGAAAAAAACAGTGCACTTGCAAAAATAGAAAAATATAAAAAAGAAAATAATTTATCTTTAGAAGAAGATAATAAAATAGATAAAGATATTTTAGATTTATCACTTAATACTAATATTGATAATTTAACAAGATATATAAGTTTCTTTGAAGATAAGAAATCTACTATCTTAGATTATTCTAGTGAAAAAAAGGTTTACTTTATAGATTCTGCATCATGTATTAATTCCTATAATAATATGATTGAAAATCTAAAGGATTATGCAGAGTCTATTAATAGTACTTCTTTACTTGATTTAGATTATTATTTAAAACTAGAAGAACTTTTAAAGAAAGTAAATGTTACTACCTATTATCTAGAAGAAGTATTTGAAAACGCATTTGATCCTAAATTATCATCAGTTAAACAATACAAAGGAATAGAAACAGAACTTGTTAAAGATATTAACTTGTTATATAAAACAGGCTATGTTATTTGTTTTTTAAAGAATCAATTAAGATATGAAAGATTAAAAGATATCTTCCTAGAAAATAGTATAACTTATCAAGTTATATCTGATTATAGTCATATTAAAAAAGGTATTGTAAATATTATCTATGGAGAGAATTATTTATCTTTATCTATTAATAATAAAGAGATTAATTTATTAAATGAAGAAGCTTTATTTGATAATAAATATGTTTTAAAGAAAGCTAAATATAAGTCTACATATAAAAACACTACTAAGATAAGTCACTATAATGAACTTAAAGAAGGAGATTATGTAGTACATTTTGATTATGGTATTGGTGTATATCATGGTCTTAAAACTATGGAATCTAATGGACTAAAACGTGATTATTTAGATATTAGATATAATGAAGATACTTTATATGTACCTCTTGAACAAATCTCAAGAATTGAAAAATATAATGCGGTTGAAGATGAGGTTAAGATAACATCTTTAAGAAGCGGTCAATGGGAAAAAGCTAAGGAGAGAGTTAGAAAAAAGGTTAGAGATATATCACAAGATCTAATTAAACTCTATGCATCTAGAAATGCATCTGTTGGTTTTGCCTGTGATCCTGACGATAGACTTCAACTTGAATTTGAAAACAAATTCAAATATGAATTAACTCCTGACCAAGCTAAAGCAATTGACGCTTGTAAACAAGATATGGAATCTGAGCGCGTTATGGACAGACTTATCTGCGGGGACGTAGGTTATGGTAAAACGGAAGTGGCCCTAAGATGCGCATTCAAAGCTGTTTGTAACTCTAAACAAGTAGCGTTATTATGCCCTACGACAATTCTTTCTAGTCAGCACTATAATACCTTTAAAACAAGAATGGAAGAGTTTGGAATAAAGGTAGCTTTAGTTAATAGATTTGTGAAAATGAAAGACCAAAAGGAAATCTTTAAATGTTTAAAAGATGGCTCTATTGATGTAGTAATTGGTACGCATAGATTATTATCTAAAGAAATAGAATATAAGGATTTAGGACTTCTAATAATTGATGAGGAACAACGTTTTGGTGTTACTCATAAAGAAAAGATAAAAGAATTAAAGGTAAATGTTGATACTATTACTCTTTCAGCTACACCTATACCGAGAACTCTGCAAATGTCTATTGCAGGTATTAAAGATCTATCTACAATAGAAACACCCCCTCTTAATCGTTACCCTGTTCAAACCTATGTCTTAAAGCGTAATGACGCCATTATAAGAGATGCCATCTTAAGAGAACTTGCGCGTGGTGGACAAGTATTCTATATGTATAACTTTGTTGATACTATTTTAGATGTAGCAGGAAAACTATCTAATCTTGTTCCTGAGGCTCGAATTTGCATCGGACATGGTAGAATGGAAAAAGAAGAGCTTGAAAATGTTATAACTGACTTTATCGATAAAAAGTATGATATTTTAGTATGCACTACTATAATTGAAACTGGTATTGATATTCCTGATTGCAATACTTTAATTGTTCATGATGCAAATAGATTAGGTTTATCACAACTATACCAGCTTAGAGGTAGAGTAGGTAGATCAGATAGAATTGCTTATGCTTATATGATGTTTGATCCTAAGATTACCTTAACTGATACAGCTATTAAGAGATTACAAACTATTAAGGAATTTAACGAACTTGGTAGTGGTTATAAGATAGCTTTAAGAGATTTAGCTATAAGAGGTGCTGGGGATATTCTAGGTAGTGAGCAATCAGGATTTATAACTTCAGTTGGACTTGAGACTTATCTTCAAATACTTAATGAAGAAATAGATAAGATTAAAAATCCTCAAAAAGAAGAAGTTAAGGCTAAACCACTATATAAGAATTTAACCGATAGAACTATTTCTAAAGATTATATTGATAATGATGATGCAAGAATCGAAGTTCATAAGAAGATAGACAAAATTAGAAGTATTAGTGATTTAGAAATCTTATCAAATGAACTTATAGATAGATTTGGACCATTTGATAATACTCTTAAATACTATATGTATGAAAAGTTATTCCATAAATTACTTGTAAAGAGTGGTATTGATAAGGTGATTGATAACACTAATAATATTACTTTAATCTATTCTAAAGAAGCTACGCTTCATTTAGATGGAAACAAGATGTTTGAAGAAGCGAATAAATTAAGTAAGAGAATAAAATTATCATATAATGATTATAAGATATCTATAGCCTTTGATAAGGTAGGTCTTGAAAATGAAAAGGATTATCTTATTACTTTAGTTACATATTTAAGCAACATATAATGTGGTTATTAACCTAGATTAGTTAAAACGCTAATTTAGGTTTTTATTTTGTGTCAATAAGATATATGTATAATTTTTACATGTATGATTAAGTATTGCTAAAATTTAAATATTGAATTATAATTTAAGTGTAAATTTTTTACACATATATTATGGAGGCCTAATTATGCTTGCTAAAGTTATACTTGAAAATTTTAAAAGTTTTAATGAGAGACAAGTTTTTGATTTAAAAAAGACTAGATCTACAATTTTAGAATCAACTAATTGTGTTAATGATTGTCTAAAAGGCGCATTGATTGTTGGACCTAACGCGGCTGGTAAATCAAATGTAATAAAGGCTATAGTTGGACTTTTAGAACTATTATTTAGAGATAATATTAATTTAACTGCTTTTGATTCTTGTCTTTTTAGTGATAAGAAGAATATTCATTTAGAATACGAATTTAAATTTGATGAAGATATTATTAATTATTTATTTGAAGTTGATAGAAATCAAATAATTACAAAGGAACAACTTACATTAAATTCAAAGATAATATTAGAACGTAATGAACTAAACGGAAAAATTATTATTAATAATAACGAAATGATTATGGATAAATTATTTTCTGGAAAAGTATTGCTTTTAAAAAGATGTTATTTTACTGACTTATTTGCAGAGGTAAAAGCTATTTCTAGGATGATGGATTTCCTATCAAACTCTATTTATTTAGACGCTTCTAGTAAGAAAATACTTTCCTTTGATAATGGAGATCATATGATTTTAAATTTATCAAAGAATGAACTTGAAAATGTAAATCATGTATTTGATGAATTAAATATAGGATTTGAAATATCAAAAGCAAATGAAAGCATAATAAGTAAGACAAACAATATGGTTGTTAGATATCAAAATCCTATCTTATTCTTTAAGAGAAAGGATGTTGATATTAATTTACCTTTAGGCATGGAATCTAATGGTAATCAAAATTTAATTAATATAATGCCAGCTATTTTGAATTGTATTAATAAGGATTCACTTCTTTTAATTGATGAATTCAGTAGTGGATTTCATAACATGCTAGAGGAATTGTTAATTAAATTCTTTTTAACTCATTCAAATAATTCTCAAATTATATTTTCATCACATTCTACTAATTTAATGAATACTAAATTATTGAGACCCGATCAAATATATACTGTTGAATTTGAAAAAGACTATGGTTCAGTCATTCATCGTTTCTCAGACGAAAATCCTAGAGAAGCTCAAAATTTAGAAAAAATGTATTTAAGTGGTAAATTTGGTGCTATTCCTTTATACAACTATGATTCAGTAATAAACTATGAGAATTAATAAGAATAAAAGAATTGGTAATATTGTAATTATAGTAGAAGGTGCTATCACTGAATTTGAATATTTTGAAGAAATTTTTCATACCTTTCTAGGCTATGAAGTAATTAGTTCATCTAGAATAAATGGTGATATAAAAGTCTTAAAAGGACATGATAAGTACTCAAAAGTATATATCATTAGTGCACCTACAAATAATGTTGATTCTATAAAAAATGAGGAAACTTTTGAAGAATTTATTTATTCTAAAATCAATTTAATATCTGATATGAATGTATTTAATTACCCTACATATATTGTTTTTGATAGGGATCCTAAGAATAATAAATATAAAATCGTGAAAGATTTATTAATTAAATTTAATAATTCATTAAAAGATGATGATACATTAAATGGTTTGTTATTACTTAGTTATCCTTCTTTGGAATCATTTTTAATCACCCTTAATTTAGATGATGCCTATAAACTAAAGTTGAAACTTGGTAAAGAAGCTAAGGAATATATAAAATCTAAAAACTATACTATTAAAGATTTAACACAAATGCAAGTAAGCAAAGCTTATAACAATTTTGTTTCTTTTCTAACTGATACAAAATTAATAAATACTCAAGAAGAAATACTAAACTTTGGTAAAATAGGATTAGATCTCTTTGAATTTGAACAAGAAAAATTTAAAAAAGAAACCTTGTTTTATTGTGTGAGCCAAGTGATTGAAATTTTAATTGATTTACAAATTATTGAGATTTAAAAAAGAAGATTTAGCTTAAAAACTAGATCTTCTTTATTTACTATTTAACTATATAATTCCAATTGTATTTATCTTCAATCTTACCATTTTGAATAGAAGTTAAAGTATCAAATAACATTTGTGATACAGGACCTATATTATGATTTTCAAAGAATACATTATCTTTATAACAAAGTTTACCAATCGGAGATATAACAGCTGCTGTACCAGTACCGAAAGCTTCCTCAAGCAATCCTTTATTAGCAGATTCAATTAAAAAATCAATTGTAAAGTTAGTCTCATGGACTATATAACCTTTGTCTTTTAATATTCTAATCATCGAATCTCTTGTAACACCAGGCAAGACTGAACCTTCTCCAAGTTTAGCAATAGAGGTATATATTTCACCACCTATTTTAAACATTACATTCATAGTTCCAACTTCTTCAATATATTTATTATGAATACCATCAAGCCAAAGTACTTGAGAGTATCCTTTCTTTTCAGCCTCAACTTGAGCTTTAATACTGACAGCGTAGTTTCCGCCGCACTTAGTATAACCTGTTCCACCCTTTACAGCTCTAACATATTTATCTTCAACATAAATATTAACAGGCTTTAATCCCTCTTTATAATAACTATCTACTGGAGATAAGATAACCATAAAGATATATTTTTTAGAAGCATGTACTCCAAGTTTTGCTTGATATGCAAACATAAATGGTCTTATATATAAACTACTATTTGGTTTAGTTGGTATCCAGTCCTCTTCAACCTTAACTAGTTCTGATATAGCTTTAATAAAATCATCTATTTCAAGTATAGGCATACCTAAACGTTCATTAGATGTTTGAAATCTTCTCGCGTTCATATCAGGTCTAAAGATTTGCACTCTTCCATCTTTAGTTTTAAAAGCTTTAAGTCCTTCAAATGTTTCTTGTGCATAATGCAAAACAAGGGCAGCTGGGTCAAATGGTATAGGTCCGTAAGGAACAATTCTAGGATTAATCCAACCCTCGCCTTCTATATAATCATACATAAACATATAATCAGTAAAATAATTGCCAAAACCTAAGGCTACATCTTTTGGCTTTTCCTTTAAATTATCTGATTTAATAAATTTAATTTCTTGCATATTAAATACCTCTTAAATAAATTATAATCCTAAAGTGGAAAAATGGTATTTATTAATTTTATGAAAACATTTTAAATAAAAAAATGATAAAATATTTAACAAAATTTAATACCTTACATGTATAGTGTAAGATATAGGCTTATCCTATAGCCATAAAGGATAGGAATGTTAACATTTATACATTTCTTTAAGGGGTTAGATCTAGCTTTAAGGTGACTTAGAGCTTTTTCTTTTGAGAATAAATCTTTTAATACTCTTTAAATCAAACTTTGATTTTGATATAATAGGTTGTAATTGCTTATAGCGAGGTAAATAAAATATATGAAATATGATGTAGTTATTGTTGGTGCTGGTCCATGTGGTATATTTTGTGCTTATGAACTAGTTGAAAAAAGTCCTAATTTAAAGGTCTTATTAATTGATAAGGGTCATGATATTTATAAGAGAAGATGTCCTGTTCTTGAACACAAGATAGCTAAATGTCCTCAAAATAAGGAAGGTATTTCAGGATGTTATCCTTCTTGTTCAATAACTGATGGTTTCGGCGGAGCTGGAGCTTATTCAGACGGTAAATTTAATATTACTAGTGAATTTGGTGGATGGATGACAGAATATTTAGATGAATCACAAGTACTTGATTTAATTAAGTATGTTGATGATATTCAACTTAAGTATGGTGCTACAACTGTTATTACAGATCCTACTACAAAGGTAGTTAGAGATATAGAAAGAAAAGCTATTGGTGCTGGACTCAAATTATTACGTTCACAAGTTAGACATTTAGGTACTGAGTCTAACCAAGAAATTTTAAAGAAGATTTATAATCATTTAGCTGAACATATTGATATGCGTTATAATACAAAGGTTACTGATGTTATTGTTAAAGATAATAAAGTTACTGGTATTATGATTGATGAAGAACTTATTGAATGTGATAAGGTTTTACTTGCAGTTGGTAGAGATGGTTCTTTATGGCTTGAAGATATCTGCAAGAAACATGGTATTAAGATGAAGAACAACCAAGTTGATGTTGGTGTTAGAGTTGAAACTAGTAACCTTATTATGGAAGAGATTAATGAAAATCTATATGAAGGTAAATTCGTTTATTCTACAAGCGTAGGTACTAAGGTTAGAACTTTCTGTTCTAATCCTAGTGGACACGTTGTAGTTGAAAACCATTCAGGTACTATCCTTGCGAATGGACATGCTTATGGAGATATTAAGTTAGGTACTAATAATACTAACTTTGCTTTACTTGTATCTCATAAGTTCTCAGATCCATTTAATGAACCAAATGAATATGCTCATGAGGTATCTCGTCTTGCAAATAAATTATCATGTGGTTCCGTTATTGTACAGCGTTATGGTGATATTTTAAAAGGTAGACGTACTACTGAAAAGAGACTTAGAGAAGGCTTCATTGAGCCATCTTTAAAAGAAGCAGTTCCAGGTGATTTAGGTCTTGTATTGCCTTATAATACAATGAAATCTATTATTGAAATGATAGAAGCTTTAGACCATATTACACCAGGTATAGCTAATGAGCATACTTTATTATATGGTGTTGAGGCTAAGTTCTATTCATCTCGTCCTATCGTAAATAATAAGTTTATGACTAAGATTGATGGTCTTTATGTAGGCGGAGATGGCGCTGGTATTACTCGTGGACTTGCACAAGCTAGTGCAAATGGTGTATGGGTAGCTCGTGATATGCTTAATATTACTAATGTTGAAACTAAAGATGTAACTATAGATTAATTATAAGGAGATTTATTATGAGTACATGTGTTGTAATGGGTAGTCAATGGGGAGACGAAGGTAAGGGTAAAATTACTGATTTCTTAGGACAAGAAGCTGATGTTGTAGTTAGATATCAAGGTGGTAATAACGCCGGACATACTATTGTTATTGATGGAAAGAAGTTTGCACTTCAATCAGTACCTTCTGGTATTTTCAATCCTCATATCGTTAATGTTATTGCAAATGGTGTGGTTTTAAATCCTAAGGCATTTTTAGAGGAATTAAATGGTCTTAGAGAAAAAGGTATTACTGATTATAAACTTAAGATATCTGATAGAGCTCATTTAATTATGCCATATCACATTATGCTTGATGGTGCACTTGAAAATCTTAAAGCTGATAAAAAGATTGGTACAACTAAAAAAGGTATTGGACCTTGTTATACTGATAAAGCAGCTCGTATTGGACTTAGAGTAGGAGACTTACTAGAACCTGCTTTCTTTAGAGAAAGATTACATGAAGCTTTATTTATTAAAAATAGAGAACTAGCTATGTATGGTCTAGATCCTGTTGATGAGGATGAAATCTATAATGAATATATGGGTTACGCAAAAGAACTTGCACCTTATATCTGTGATACATCTGTACTTTTAAATAAATATTTAGAAGAAGATAAGAAGATCTTATTCGAAGGTGCTCAAGGAGCTATGCTTTGTATTGATAATGGTACATTCCCATATGTTACATCATCAAGCCCTCTAGCTTCATCTATACCTCTAAATGCTGGTATACCACCTAAGTACATTAACACTGTTGTAGGTATTGCAAAAGCCTATAACACTAGAGTTGGTGCCGGTCCTTTCCCTACTGAAATTCTAGGAGAACTTGGTAACATTATCCGTGAAAGAGGTCACGAATATGGTACAGTCACAAAGAGACCTCGTCGTGTAGGTTATCTTGATTTAGTAGTTCTTAAGAATACTAAACGTTTAACAGGTGTTACTTCATGGAGTTTAATGTTATTTGATGTATTAACAGGTATTGATGAACTTAAAGTATGTACTAAGTATGAACTAGATGGAAATTATATTGATTATGAACCAGCTACACTTTCTGTATTTGAAAGATGTAAACCAGTTTATACTACATTAAAGGGTTGGACAGAAGATATTTCTTCATGCACAAGTTTTGAAGAATTACCAGAGAACGCTAAAAAGTATATCGAATTCATTGAAAAAGAAACTGGTGCTAGCGTAGATATGATTTCTGTTGGTCCTGATAGAAACCAAACTATTGTTAGACGTAAAGTATTTTAATGGAAAATATATTAATAAGTAGTTGTCTTTGTGGTATAAATTGTAAATACAATGGAAAGAATAACTATAATCCTTTAATTGATGAGGTCAAGAAGTATTTTAATGTTATTGAAGTTTGTCCTGAGACTTTAGGGGGACTTTCTATTCCCCGTGACCCTTCTGAGATTAATGGAAATAAGGTTATTTCTAGTAAAGGAAAAGATGTAACTATAAATTATAACCAAGGGGCTTTAATGACGCTAGAATTAGCTAAGAAATACAATTGTAAGATAGCTATTTTAAAAGATAGAAGTCCTTCGTGCGGAAGATATAGTTATGATGGCACATTTACACATAATCTAATTGATAGGGAAGGTATAACTTATAAATTACTTTCTGAAAATGGTATAAATATTTATACTGAAAATGAAATAGAAATATTACTTAAGAAGATGAATTGAAATATATTCATCTTTTTTTAGGTGTGCTGGGCATGGCATTAATCTTACTGGTGAAAGTCCAGTCA
>CAVCUQ010000011.1:0-44176 GCA_963605425.1 uncultured Eubacteriales bacterium | reverse complement strand
AATAATATAAAATTATTCAAGATTTATTAAATTAAATACTATAATTTAAGGAGAAACTAAAATGAATGAAGGATTTATTAGTTTTAAGAAAAAAATACTAAGAAGACATTTAATAATAAGTTTAATATTATTTATATCTATATTCTTAATAGTCTTTGGTATATTTTATCTTTTAACTAAACTTAAGGTTATAAGTATAAATATAGGTATAGATATATTAATAAGTACCTTAATATCTGCTTTAATAACACTTGGTTATTACTTTATATTTAAACCAAGTGATAAGAAAATTGCTAAAACATTAGATGAAAAGTTAGAACTAAAAGAAAAAGTTCAAACAATGGTAGAATTAAAAGATGAAGATTCATTTATTGCGACACTACAAAGAGAAGACTGTGAATCTAAACTTAAAGGTATTCCTTTAAATAATTTGAAATTTAAACTACCAATTATCTTAATAATTCTATCTGCTATCGGTATAACTTCAACTGTTACAGCTGCTTGTGTTCCTAGTAAAGTTGAACATAAGGAAGATGAGAATAAAGAAGAGATAGATAAGAATACAACTCTTAAGAAATTAGAAGAACTTAGAGCTCAAGTTTTAAAATATGAAATAGATAGTACATTAAAGAATAATTATATTAATGAAATAGATAGTATTATAGAAGCTGTAAAGGAAGAAACACCTTCAAATGAATTAAAAACATTAGTATATAATTCTATCAATAATGTTTTAGTACTTGATAAAAACTATTCTCAAAATAAAAAGATTGGTTCAGCCTTAAATAATATAATAGATGTTAAGTATGAAGCTTCGAATACAGCTAGTAATCCTTATATAGGTACATTTAAAACGTTTACTGATCCTAATTATAAAATAGTAATAACTAGTACATCAATTGAAATTAATTCTGTTACTTATGCAATTAAAGCAGATAAGATAGATGAAAATACAAAATCTATAACTGCATCTCTTCCTGAAGATGAATCAAATACTGTTACAGTATCATTAATATATGATGAGACAGGTAATAAAACAAATAATATTTCATATAATGATACTACTTATTATCTATGTGAAGACTTTATGTATTATAAAGCATTAGGAAGAGCTATATATAATTATGATTCTAATATTGCTAACTATTTCAGTTATTTATCTCAAGATTATGAATCTACTTATTCAAGCTGGGTTGCTTATACAAAGAAGAGAATCGCTCTTGAATCTAATGCCTTAAAGAAGGTTTTAGAAGATAGTGGATTAGATAAAAATGATGATTATTATACTGGATTAAATACTTATATTAGTGTTTTAGATATTTGCTTGAATATTAGTTCATCTAAATTAACTAGCACCTTACAAGACGCAATAATAAAACTTGAAGAAACTTATAATAAAAAGTTTGAAGCTGAACTTAATGCTTATAATTGTGCTGATTTAATTGATACAACTCTAAGATCAATCTTTGGACTAGAGGCTAAGAGTACTGATTCAGATAAGCTTGTTAATAAAGAAGATGACACTAAGATTAATAAAGATAATAATACATCTAGTGATGATACTGATAAAGATCAGGGTGCTGGTGGATATGGTAAAGGTGACCCTCAATATGCATCTGATGATAAGTTCTTTGCATTAAATGAAAATGGTGAACCTGAAATATTAGAAAATAAGCAACTTTATGTATATTCACACTTCTATGCTGAATATATTGCTTTATATACAAATCTTATTGAAGATGGAACTTTAACTAATGAAGAAATAGTAGACTATTTAAATGATTATTTCTCAAAATTAGTTAATGGAGTTAATAATAAATAAAATTTAGGAGAGAATAAAATGGAAAACTTAGAAAAAGTAAAAAAGTTTAGTGAAACTGTTAATTTAATTAAGAGTGAAATTCACAAGGACGTTGTAGGTCAAGAAGAAATTATTGATAACGTTATTATTGCAATTATATCAGGTGGTAATGTACTACTTGAAGGTGTACCAGGTGTTGGTAAAACTCGTTTAGTTCGTACTTTAGGTAAAACTTTATCATTACCTTTCTCACGTATTCAATTTACACCAGACTTAATGCCAAGTGACGTTACTGGTACTAACATTATTGAAAAAGACGAAGATGGTAAGATGAAGACTGTCTTCCAAAGAGGACCTATATTTGCAAATCTAGTTCTAGCTGATGAAATCAACCGTGCTACACCAAAGACTCAATCAGCCATGCTAGAAGTAATGCAAGAGCATAAAGTTACTATTGCAAATGTTAACTATAAGCTTAGCGAACCTTTCTTTGTACTTGCTACACAAAACCCTATTGAACAAGATGGTACTTACCCACTACCAGAAGCTCAAATGGACCGTTTCATGTTTAAACTTGTTATGGATTTCCCTTCAATTGATGAATTAAAAGATATCGTTAATATGACTCAAATCACTCTTGAAGAAACTGCAAATCCAGTAGTTGACGGATCAACTATTCTTGAAATGAGAGAATTAGCTAAATCAGTTCCTTGCATTGATGATGTATTAAACTTTGCAATGACTCTAGTTTCAATTTCTCACCCTGAATTACCTAATACTTGTGAGACTGCAAGAAAATATATCAAATATGGTGTATCTCCTCGTGCTGGTCAAGCTTTAATTACAGCTGCTAAGGTTCGTGCTTTAATTAATGGTAATTATAATGTATCTTATGATGACATTATTGCATTAGCATACCCTGTATTAAGACACAGAATTAAGATTAACTATACTGCTATCAATGAACATTTATCAGTTGATGATGTTATTGGTATGTTAATTAATGATTGCAAAAGGTACTGTAAATAATTATGGCATACTTTGCAATTAATGAAGAATTTTTGGCTCAGCTTGAAACACTTGAATTAATTGTAAAAAACAATCTAGCTGGATCCTTTGGTGGAAACCATCTATCAAAAAAGTTTGGATCTAGCTGCGAATTTGCGGATTTCAGAGACTATATACCAGGAGACGATATTACTAAAATCGACTGGAACGCGTATGCAAGATTTGATCATCTATATCTAAAGCAGTATCTAGATGAAAGACGTCTTCATGCTCGTATTTATATAGATGCAAGTAAATCTATAGGTTTTAATAAATCAAATAAAGCAATTAAAGCTTTACAATTAGCTGGAGCCTTTGCTTATCTATCTATAATTATGATGGATAAGGTATCTATTTATTATGTTAAAAATAATACTGTTTATGATTTAGCTTTAAACATTGCAAATAAAGACCAATTCTTTAATCAAATCACTAAATTAAATGAAATTGAATTTGATGGCGATTTTGCCTTCTCTGATGCAATCCTTCCTACAAATGTAGGATACGGAGATGGTATATCGGTAGTAATATCTGATTTCTTAACTGAAAATGATTTTGAAAGAGGAATTGATTATTTAGTTCAGAAAAAAAGAGATGTTGTAATTGCTCAAGTACTTGCAAATGACGAAATTAAACCACAAGTATATGGAAAGATGCACATGTTTGACTCTGAAAATCTTTCTAGTGAATATAGAAAACAAATTAATAAAGAAGTATTACTTGCATATAAAGAAGCTGTAAACTATATTATTTCTTCTATGGAAGATTTTGCATCTTCAAGAGGTGCTACATATGTTTTATGTGAAGAAAGTAAATCAATTAATGATATTATTTTAGGTAAATTAATTGAGAAAGGGGTACTTAAATAATGAGCTTTGTTTATCCTTTAGGATTACTTGGTTTAATTGGTATTCCTATTTTAATTATTATTTATATTATTAAGAATAAATATACAGAACAAACTATAGCTTCTGTTTATATTTGGAAACTTAGTGAACGTTTCTTAAAGAGAAAGAAACCTATCTCTAAACTTCAAGGTTTAATTAATTTAATCCTTCAATGTTTAACAGTAGCAGCTATTTCACTTTTAATTGCCCAGCCTTCTATTGTAATAAATGGCGGAGCTAAAGATTATTGCTTTATCCTTGATGGTTCTGCATCAATGGAGAGTTCATATAATGATAAACAAACTAGATTTGATTATGCTAAGACTACTATTACAAATTCTATAAATAAGGCTAATGATGGTTCTTCATATACTCTTATTTATGCTGGAACTTCAACAAATGTAATCTATTCTAATATAACTTCAAAGACTAAAGCTATATCAGAACTTGAAAATCTAAATTGTTCTAATGTTACTCAAACTTTAGATAAATCAATAGAAGAAGCTCAAAAGATATTTGATGAAAATTCTAGTACTATTGTCTATCTAGTTACTGATAAATCTTATAAGGTAAATAATATAGAACTAGTTAATGTTGGTTCTGATGAAATTAATTATGCGATTATATCTAGCTCATATAAGCTTGTTGAAGCTACATATAACTCAGATTTAACTGTTAATTCACCTGCTAAGTTGATAGTTAGCGGTAAGATGAGAAGTTATAACGGAGAAGGAAATGCAGAAGCTGAATTAATTGTTGATGGTGTAAGTGTTTCTAAGACTACTCTTGCTTTAAAAGAAGAAGAGTGTGATTATAAGTTCGAAGCAGAAGATATAACTAGTTTTTCTGATTATGAAGTAGTTATTACAACTAAAGATAGTCTTTCTTTAGATAATAATTATAAAGTATATAACTTAGTACTTGAACATAATTATAAAGCACTTTTAGTATCCAATAGACCATTCTATATGGAGGTTCTTTTAGAATCATATGGAAAGATTAAAGATATTGATGTTATCACTTTAGATGAATATACTGAGGGTGATTATAAAGGTTATGGTCTTTATATATTCGATAATGAGTCTTGTCCTGATACTCTTCCTCAAGATGGTACAATTTGGATGTTTAATCCTAAAAAGAGTGTCGAAAAATCAGGATTCTCTTATCTAGATACAACTAACTCTACTGCAGGTTATTTCTTAGAAAAAGAAACTGTTTACGGACAAGAAAAGGAACTTATTTCTAGTTATATTGAAGGTGATTCTTATAAGATGATCGTTCAAAACTATAATAAGTATTCTATAAATAAAAACTTTAAGACTTTATTTAGTGTTGATTCAAATCCAGTTATTTTTATAGGTAATACTCAAAATGAAACTAGTAACCGTGAAATTGTCTTTGGATTTGAACTTGCTAGTTCTAACCTTGCGATGAACGCTAATGCACTTCTAATGTTTAATAAGATGCTTGATTATTCATTCCCTTCAGCTATTGAATCTAATATCAATGTTTCAGGAGAAGAATTTACGTATAACGTTACAAGCGGTACTAAAAACATTAGATTATATTCACCAAGTGGAGCTGAATCTTATTTAAGTTGTTCTTCATCTAGTGGAACTGTTCTTCTAGATGAGGTTGGTACTTATGTATTTGAAATTACAAATACTAATAATGAAGTTAAGAGAATTAATGTTTATAATACTTTCCCTTTAAGTGAGAATGAAAAAGAAGAAGATTTAAGTGTTTCTTTAACTGGAGAAAAGACTGATAATTATCGTAATTCTTATGTAAGTATTGTAAATGTTTTATTTGTAATTTTAATTTTAATATTTATTGCGGATTGGATGGTATATTGTTATGAACAACATCAACTTTTCTAATCCATGGCTATTACTTGTAGGACTAGGTCTACTTATAGTTATATTTGTGGCTTTCTTCTTACTAGTAAAAAAGGATGGATTTAATTTCCATAATATTGCATCTTTAGTTATTCATGCAGTTATTGTCGTAATGCTTACAATTGCATTTTCAGGAATGACTTTAGAACTTAATATCACTGAAACTGATGTTTATGTACTAGCTGACTGTTCATATTCATCTAAGAGAAATTTATCAATTATTGATGATAAGATTAAAGACTTATCTAATAATTTACCACATAACTCAAAACTTGCAGTTATATCTTATGGTAAAGACTATGAAGTTGTAACAAATTTAGGTGATAAATTCTCAACTATTCAAAATACAACTGTAGATGATACCGAAACAAATGTAAAAGTAGCTTTAGAATATACTACTAAACAATTTAATGATGGTGTTATAAAGCGTATTGTAATTATTACAGATGGTCTTGAAACAAGCGAGGAATCTTTATCTGGTCTTATTTCTAACTATGAAAGTGCTGATATTCATATTGACGCTATCTTCCTTGATAACACATTAAAGGATGATGCTTTTGAATACCAAGTATCTAGTGTTAAATATAATGAAACAACATATTTAAATAGAAGTGAAGACGCAGTTGTAACAATTGAATCTAATCAAGAAGTAGATAACGCTATAATTACTTTAGAAAATAATGATGGAATACTTGAAACATTAAAGGAAACTTTACATAAAGGAACTAATACTTATACTTTTGAGCTTCCTACAAATGTAAGAGGACATAAGTCTTATAAAGTAAGTGTTAGTGATTCTAACGAAGAAGAATGTGATTTTAATCCATACAATAATTCTTATTCATTTACTCAAGAAGTAAGTGAAAAGATTAAGGTATTATTCATAAGTAATGACACTGATAATGGTGAAAATGAATTAAAAAACTTTAAGAGTGTATATTCATCTAGTACTTATGAAATTACTTCATATGTAAATGATGATGCAAATATTCCTTATTTACTTGATGATTTATGTAGCTATGATGAAATTGTACTTGATTCATTCAATATTAGTGCAGATGATTTTAAAGATAATGCATCTAGCTTTGTAACTAACTTAAATTTGACTGTAACTGAATACGGTAAATCACTTCACACATTCGGTAACACTTCTGTTCAAAATTCAACAGGAGAAGATGAACTAAAAACTTTAGGTGATATGCTTCCAGTTTCTTATAAAGCTACAAGTGAAACTAAGAGTTATACTATCTTACTTGATATTTCTAACTCAATGCTTACTATTTCTCATTTAAGTATAGCTAAACAAGCAGCTATTAAACTATTAAATTTACTTAATGAATCTGATTATTTTACAGTTATTGCTTTCTATGGTAATAACCAAATTGTAGCTCAAGGTCTTGCAAGTGCAAGTAATATTGCTAAAGCTACTGAAACAATCAATAATTTATCAGGTAAACAAGCAACTAATATTCAAGCTGCACTAGAATATGCTTATGAATTAATGAATACTTCTAATTATCAATATAAGAAAGTAATGCTTATATCTGATAGCTTAGATTATTCTAATGGTAGTCAAGATACTGAAGCTAAACTTAAAGAATTTATCTCAAATGCTAGAGATTTAAACATTGATACAGATATGATTTGTATTAATGAAAACTATGATGCAAGTGGTGTTACTAGTGATGCAAAGTTTGCAGTTGCAAATGCAATTAAGTCATCAGGTGGATATGTAGCTAAGATTGTAACTGAAGAAGAAGTTAATGGTGCTAAGTTTGGTGAAATTACTGAGAGAGAAATTGAAGTATATAAGAAGAACTCTAGTGGTTTTACAGTTAAGACTAACAATAAAAATAGTGAAGTCTTAAATGGTATAGAAGTTAATCAAAAGGTTAATGAATTCTATGCATCTAGCAGTAAATCTAGTGCTAATACTATTATCTCAGTTAAGGATAAAAATAAAACATATCCTTTATATGCAACTTGGAATTTAGGAGAAGGTGTAGTTACAAGCTTTACTTCAACATTCTCTGCATATTCTACCGGAGATGCTAAAAACTTTATTTCTAATATTGTACCTACATATACAGCCTCTAATCCTAACTACTCTCCTTACATTATGGAAGCTGAATATCAAGGAAGTTCTATACTTGTTACTTTAAAGGCTCAAAATGTAAGTTCTAGTGTAAATATTACATTAGATGTAAAGAAAGATAATGAAAAACTTGGTACTTATAAGTTCTCAAGTAATACTTCTAATTACTTTACTTCATTTGATATTAATGGTGTTGGTACTTATAAACTTACTATGAATTTCAATAATGTAAGTATTACTAAGTATTATACTATTCCTTATTACTCAGAATATAATTCATTTGAAACAAGTGATTCTAGTTATCTATATTCTCTTGTTACATCAGATGGAAAAGTGGTAGAAGATGGAAGCCTTGTGATTAATAATGATAATTTAAATGTTATTAAATATAAGTATACATTTGCACCTCTTATGATGATTCTATCTGTTATATTATTTGTTGTAGATGTGGCTATTAGAAAATTAAAACTTCAAGATATTAAGTCTTTATTTAAGAAAGGAAAACAGGTGAAATAAGATGAAAAAGATAATCAAATTAATTCCTCTTACTTTTCTTGCAATAGGCTTAACATCTTGTGGTGAAGTTGTCACTCCTGATATAACTCCAACTACAACTGAGTCAACAACTACAACTAGTGATACAGAAAAGGATACTATAAAGTATACTATTTCAGTTAAAGTAGGAGAAAACTATTATCCTGGTAATGGTAAATTAAAGGTTATTCTTCAAAATAATATTAATACTATTGAATGTGAGCTTCCTGACAGTGGTATAGCTGAAATAGAAGCTCCTGAGGGTGAGTATTATGCTCGTTTAGATAATGCACCTGGTGCTTATGTATATGATCCTAATACTACAATAGTTAATACTAAGAATCCTAATGCAACAATTAATTTATATTCTAAGGCTAAACCTACAGCAGGTACTGGTAAAGATAAGTTTACTAATGTATATAAAATTGATAATTTAAATAAGTTTGAAGTTGGTACTACTTATTATTATGAAACTGAAATAAAGAATGCAAGTGATGTTGTTTATTATGAATTTAAACCATCTGTTGCAGGAACTTATCAAATCGAATCATGCGTAAGTATGTTTGAAAATAAGATAAATCCAAAGGT
The DNA here is from genome assembly GCA_963605425.1 of uncultured Eubacteriales bacterium. Classification (GTDB taxonomy): domain Bacteria; phylum Bacillota_I; class Bacilli_A; order Acholeplasmatales; family Anaeroplasmataceae; genus JAEELC01. The sequence continues at coordinate 35,326 of CAVCUQ010000011.1, read as the reverse complement.
CTTAAAATATTATGCTGGTCCTGTAGCTAGCGCTTTCCTTGATACGGAAGTTGATAAAGGCGGACAAAGTCTTGATGGTAGCTATACTAAGAACTTTGCATTTACTTGTTCATTTGCCGAAAGACAATTAGGTAATGTCCAAAAGTTTGGTATAAAGGCAGAAGTATTAACTGGTCTTGCAAGTTATCCTGTAAAAGTATTATTTAAAATAACTTATATAGGAGATGCTAGCACAAGTCTAGTACAAAGAAATATTGTTTATGCTGAAGATATATATTATGCAAGAAACAGCGATGGAACTTATAAACTAGACTCAAATGGTAATAAGTTCTTTGAATATGAGAAAATCTCGGAAGGTGCTAATCCATACTTTAACACTGTGTATGATGATGCACATAATACTGATAGTTACAATAAAACCGTTTTAGGTGAGGAGTATGAATCTACTACTACTAAGAATTTATACGCTAAACAAAGATATAGCTTAAATGAAAACGGAGAGTATGTACTTGATGCAAAAGGTGATTATGTTCGAATAATTCAATTACCTAAGGTTGTTGCAGGTACTGACTTAATTGAGTGCGCTGAATCCGAGCAAATGAAAAAGAACACAAAAACAGTACTTGATTCTACTAAGTGTTATTTAAATGAGGAAGATGGTATTTGGTATATTTGGCTTGATGATGCTCATACTAAATCAACAAGACTTATAACAACAATGTCAAAACCTACACACTATTTAGAACAACCAATTGATCACCTTGAAGATGATGGTGGTAAAGGTGTACAAAGTGTATCTACAGGTAAATATACTGAAGACGGAAAATTAATCATTAATAATTATAAGAGAATTGTTGAAGCTGAAATAACTGACTGTGAAAACGCAGAAGGTTATGTATATGTTACTGATGAAATTAAAAATATTTTAAGTGTTCTATCTAATAATAACCAATACTTCTTTGATGGTAATGGTTGGTGCGAACAAGATGGTACTTATGCTGATGAAGATAGCCAATGGCTATTTGCATGTAGATTTTATCAAAAATAATTTATTAGAGTAGTTTAAAAAGTTTAGAAAGTTAAGCAATTTTATTGTTATTTGAAATTAAATTAGATATAATTTGATAGGTATTAAATAATACAATGAAAAATACAAAGGAGATTTAAGTATGAAAAAATTATTAAAAGTACTAGCTACTGCTTGTGTTGCTACAAGTTTAGTTGCAGTTACTTCATGTAATAATGATTCTGGAAATACAGATGATAGTAAAACTACAGATTCTGCTACTGATTCATCAAATAGTTCTTCAACTGAAAGTACTACAGAAGATAATGATCCATCTAAAGCTACTTATACTGTTAATGTAAAGAGTTTAAGTGGATACCCTGTAAAAGATACTATTATATCAGTTAAAATTGATGGCAAATATAAAGACATTACAACAGGTGAAGATGGTGTTGCAACTTTCAAAGCTGACAAAACTAAATCATATGTTATTGATGTAGAAGCACCTACAGGTTATACAGTATCTGAAGATAGCCTTGATCAAATTGCTGTTGCAAATGGTGAGGTTAATATCACTTTAATTCCACAACTTATTGTTGGAGAAGAACAACCAAGTTCATATTCTGAAAACGATCAATTTGTAGATTATACATTTAATGGTATTCAATCAACAAAACAATCAGAAAATGTTGCATTCTCTACTACTGAAACTTCACTAAATACTAAGAATTTATTTGATAGTGGTAAAGAATTAATTGTTCTAAACTTTTGGTATACTACTTGTTCATGGTGTAAAGTAGAATTCCCATTAATGTTTGGTGCTTATGAAAAGTATGAAAACAAAGATAAGATTCAAATAATTGGTATCAATCCAGGTGCTAGTGATGAAAATAGTGATGTAATAGAATTCTTAAAATCATGCAATTATGAATTCTTTACAACTAATAAAACTGAAACTGCAATGATTTCTGCTTTCGGCATTTCAGGATACCCTTCAAGCGTATTTATTGATAGATATGGTACAATTTGTTCAATTGAAGGCGGAGCTATTACTACTGAAGATAAATGGACTGCATTATTTGACAAATATGTAGGTGATAGTTATACGCCAACATATGAAGCTTCAGGATCAACAGTTATTCCTACAACTGTATTCCCAGGAAGCGATGCATTAAAGACTGCAGTTGTTTCAACTGAGGCTCAAACTACAGGTGATATTAAGTTCTCTACTGAAGAACGTGATACTTATAAGAAATATAACTGGCCATGGAATGTTACTGAAAAGAACGGAAGTACTACTATTAGTCCAACAAACCAAGGTTATAACTCTTCATATTCTATTGTTTATATGGATGTTAAAGTGCCAGCTGGTAAGGCTTTAGGACTTGATTATTTAGTAAGCTGTGAAGATGGTGATATCTTCGGTGTATTCGTTGATGGAAAGAAGATTTTCCAAGATTCTGGTAATGCTAGCACATTTACAACTAAGTATATTTATGCATCAGGTACTACTGACGAAACTGTTACTGTAGAATTTATTTACTACAAGGATTCTAAGACTGCTTTATATGATGATACTGTTTATGTAAAGAATATTCATTTTGCAGATGTATCAACTATTGGTGAGTTTAGATCTGTTCGTCAAGCTTCTTATGGTGAATTAAATCAAATTGATAAATGTTGGGATTATTATGTAAAACCTGTATTTAATAAAGCAGATGGTTATTATCATGTTGGAACTGAAAATGGTCCATTATTACTAGCTGCTCTAGTTGATGAAGATACACATTTCTCAAATGATTCAATAGCTTCTCTACTTACAGCATTTACTGATAATCAAAAGAAAGTTGTTGATGATGAGACTGGTAAGACTTACTACTCTATTCTTACTCAATATGCTTCTTACTGTAATAACTCATCTATTACTATGATGGATTTACCTACAAATGGTTTAACAAGTGTTACTGAAGAACTTGCAAGAGCATTACAATGGCTTGCTAGCGAATTTGGTGCAAGTACAGATGAAAACCAATGGCTTGAAATGTGTGTTTATATTGATGAATACAATGTTGAAACACCAATGGGTGACCCTATCCAAGGTTTAGCTACATTCTCAGCTTTAGAAGCTAAGATTTCTTACAGTAAAGATGAATTTTACTTAAACGCTATTAAGTATGACTTCCCACTTGTACCAAGAGGATACTATTGGAGTTTTACTCCTACAAAGAGTGGTGTATACCATCTATATGGAACTGATCTTTCACTTGTAACGGACTGTTTCTTATATGATGAAAATGGTAATGGAGTTTCAACAAAGATAACTCGTGATACATATAAGAGTATGTCTCAAACTGATACACAAAAGATTGATGAAAACTTCTCTTACTACATGTACTATGAAGCAGGAAAGACTTATTATTGTGCTCCTTGTTTCTGGGATATCAATGATACTGAAAATACATTATACTTTAGAATTGACTATGAAACTGATACTTATCAATATCTTGCTCAAGCAAGTGAAGGTGTATTTACTTATGAAGAAGCTTCAGACGGATCAATGGGTGGATATATCTCTATTGCAAATGTTGATGTTAAGTTAGGCACTGACAATTACTACCACCCAGTAGTAAATGGTGAAATTCAAAATAATGAATATATCTATGCTGACTTCAAGTATTTAACTTCAATCTTCACATCAGCTAGTCTTGAAACATTAGCTAAGGCTAAACAAACTACTTATGTATTAGATAGTAATGGTGACAAGATTCAAAAGAAAGATTCAGATGGTAATCCAGTAGTTGATGAAAATAATCAACCTGTATACGAAACTACAGAAGTAACTGTATTTAACTTTGCTTATGACGAAGATTTAAATAAGTTAACTGAAGCTGAATTAAAAGCTTGGTGTCTTGATGGTCAAGATAGAACAGAAGATGTTCTAAAGTATATCAACGAAAAAATGGATACTGATGAAAATAGTGTTACATATGGTACTATTAAAGTAGATGCAACATTACAAAATATCTTACAACAATTAATGAATAAGTTTACATTTGTAAATGTTACTACAAATACTGATCAATCTAAGACTTATTCACCAGTTGATGGTTCTTGGTTAAAACTTTGTTACTACATGGTTACATTAGGAACTAAAGAGTCTAATTAATGGTTAATGGTACAAGTGTATCTTGTACCATTAATTTCTTAATTTAGGGAGGAGTTAATTTTGAAAAATAAAGATAAACTAACTAAAAGAATTATCTATATTGTATTATCTGTCCTTACTGTTCTAACAGGTCTATTGTTTGTTGTCCAAGTTCAGCGTATATACCATACTGATACTGATGGTGATAAATTCTCAAGAGAAATTGTAGGTAGATATATTAAGGAAATTATCGTACCTATTGTTTTATGGCTTGTTGCAGTTATAGCTTCTATAGTTATTAATTGCTTTAAAAAGTTAGATGATACAAGAAAGAGCAAAAATTCTAATATTACAAAATTAAAAACAGTGCTTAATGTAATTGATTTAGATAAAGTTGATAATACTGATTCAGATTATATAAATTTAAATAAAGAAAAGAATAAAAGAAAGATTGCATATGGTATTCTTGCAATTTGCTTAATGATTCTTGCAATTTTCCCATGCATGTATTTATTTAACACTTCTCATTATCATAATAGTGATGCAACATATGAAGTTAAACTTGCTGTAGCTCATATTTGGCCATTTGTTCTAATTGGATTTATTCTTGGTATAATTTGTTATTTTTATGTAAACTACAGTGCTTTAAATTCAATTACTTATGCTAAAAAATTAGTTGGTAAGTATAAGAAGAATAGCATAAATGAAATCTCTATTAACGAATTAAAGAAGAAAGAAATTACTCTATGGTGTATTAGAGGCGTTTTAATTGTAGTTGCAATTGTATTTATTATTACTGGTATTGCAAATGGTGGTCCTCAAAGAGTGTATGCTAAGGCTGCTAAAATTTGCACTGAATGTATAGGATTAGGTTAAGCTTATGGAAAAGAAAAATATATTTTCAAAGATTTTTAATAAAATTAAATCTATTTTAATGAGCATTAACACATTCCTTGTAATCCATTTTCCTTCTAAGAGACGTTTAATTCAAGTCTATGCCTTATTATTATATAATGCTAATTTAAAGGGTTATGTAACAGGTGAAATCTTTACTGGTCAATCTAAAACATTCTGTGTTCCTGGTATGAATTGTTATTCATGTCCTGGTGCTATCGGTGCTTGTCCTTTAGGTTCTATTCAAAATGCATTAGCCGAAAGTAAAACTAAAGCTCCTACATATGTATTTGGTATTATATTACTTTACTGTATTATATTTGGTCGTTTTATATGTGGTTGGCTATGTCCTGGTGGATTACTTCAAGAATTACTATATAAGATTAAGACACCAAAACTTCAAAAGAATAAAGTGACTAGAGTACTATCTTACTTTAAATATGTATTACTAGTTGTTCTTGTTGTAATTATTCCTTTAATGTTCGGTGTTGTTCAAAACTTACCACTTCCTGCTTTCTGCAAATATGTATGTCCTATTGGTACATTTGAGGGTGCTGTATTATTACTTTCTAATCCATCAAATGCCGATCAATTTGCCCAACTTGGACCTCTATTTACATGGAAAGTATCACTTATGTTTATATTTATAGTATGCTCTATATTTGTTTATAGATTCTTCTGTCGTTTCTTTTGTCCTCTAGGTGCTTTATATGGAATCTTTAATAGATTATCTATCCTAGGAGTTAAAGTAGATAAGAATAAGTGTAATCATTGTGGTTCTTGTGTTTCTAACTGTAAGATGGATGTCATGGAAGTAGGAGATCATGAATGTATTCAATGTGGCCAATGTATTGCAGTATGTAATAAGAAGGCTATTGATTGGAAACTTATATCTAAGAAAGTTAAAGAAGAAATAGCACTAGAACACAAACAAAAAGAACTAGCTGAAGCTAATAAGGCAAGTTTAAATAGCAAGGAAATGAGGTAGTATTATGATAAAAAATAAGAAACCTTTAAACAAGAAAATTATAGAACTAGTAATTAGTCTTGTAATGATTTTAACTTTAATCCTTGTTATTTTATATGCTTGTGTATGGAGTGTTGATACAACATTATTTGTAAATGATAAGATTGAATCTCTTAATGTTAATATGTATGGAGAAGAAAATCATTGTTCCGTAAATATTTACGAAGATAACTCAAAAATTAAAGTATTATATTTTTATGATGAAGTAAAAGAAGATGAAATTAAATCTTTAAGTACTTTATCTTGTGATTTAAAAACTGAACATAATCAAGAAATTGATGTTTATTTAATTTCAAGTTATAAACATAGAAATGAAAATAAAGAAGCTGTTGAAGCACTTAACATAGATAAGACATACTTTAACTATTTGTATGATGATGTAGAATCTAAAGCATTACTTAAATTTAAAACTCAAATTGAATATCCCCTATATTTATGGACTGATTTAAATGGTGTTATTAAGTATTCATCTACTAGTGGTATTTCAAAACAATTTGTTTATATTCATGCTGTATACTCTGATATTAATATTGGTAATCAAATCGGTGATTTGTGCTATGAGCGTGATATTGAGACCTTAAAAATAGAAAATGGAACACTCGTAAAAGATTCTACATTTAATATTTTAAATAATAAGAAAATTAAGATTATTAATTTCTGGGGATGGTGGTGCACTCCATGTAAATCAGAATTAATATACTTAAATGATGTTGTTAAGAAATATGCTGATCAAGTTGAATTTATTGCGATTCATCAAGGTACTACCTATAAATCAGATGATGATGTAGCTGAGGCTTACGATTACATAAATAAACATCCTAATTTAGTTTATACATGGGGACATGATGATCTAAATGATTCTTATTACACTATGCTAGGTGGTAAATCTTCATACCCAATGACTGTAATAGTAGATGGTGATTGTATCGTAAGATTCACTCGTCAAGGCGCACTTGAAGAAGATAAACTTGATGAAATTTTAAAAGAATTAACAAATAAATAAAAGATAAGAGACTTAATGTCTCTTCTTTTGTTAATATTATTTCTAAAATTTAATATTTAGAAAATTTAAATTAAAAAATTATAAATAATGCAAATATTATTTATGAAAGTATTTTCAAAGATAAATTGAATGCAATTTTATTGTAAATAATAGTGAAAAAGTATATAATTAGAGGGAGTTTTTTTAGTAAACTATAAATTTATTAAAGAGAGGTAAATATGAAAAAAATTTTATTAACTTCATTACTTTCTGTAAGTTCAATTTTTGCACTTGCATCTTGTGGTAATAATGATACAAACAAGACTGAAAGTACAACTCCAACTGAGAGTGCAACACAAGGAAGTACAAGCGGTGAAGGTTATGAAGTAACTGTTAAATATGAAAATGGTACTGGTTTAGAAGGAGTTAAAGTTCAATTTTGTGATGCAGAGTCTTGTTATGCTCAAATGGTTGTAACTGATAAGAATGGTGTAGCATTCCAAAATGATTCATTTATCTTGAGTCTAACATCTGATTTACTTGTTCATATCAACAAAGGACTTCCTTCAGGATATACTTATAATATGAACGGTACTAAGGTAAATAAAGAAAACCCTAGAGCCACTCTAACTTTATATCAACTTGCATCAACTGATCACGTTGTTGGTACAAAAGAGAAACCAGCAACTGTAAGTACAGGATATTATAAAACATGTCTTGCAAAAGGTGCTATAACTTATATGGATTTCACACCAAGTGAATCTGGAACATATGAGATTGAAACATATGATGATATCTTATCTAGAAGTGATACATATATGTCTATTAGCGCTAATGGTAATAATGTTACTAAAGATGATAATAGCGGTGAAGGCAAGAATGCTAAATGCTCTATAGAAGCTACAGCAGGTACTACTTATACAATAGCTATTCTTCAAAATCAAACCCCAACTGAAGAAGATTTTACATTCTCAATTTTAAAGAAGTAGTAGGTTATTAAGATGAAAAATAGAAAACATAAATTTCTAGCCTTTTGTCTTTTAGCATCTATCCTAATACCTGCATCAGGTTGTAAATCAAATTCTAAAGGTAACTATGAGAATTATGCAACTGTTATCTATAACCTTGAAGGAGGATCTTATCAAGGTAGTTCGGAAGCAGTTAAGATTTATTACAATGTATCTGAAGGTAATACACAAAGTATTGGTAAAACTCTAGAGGATATAGATAAATCTACAATTACTCCTTATGGTACTGATTTAGAATTTGGCGGATGGTATTATAAAGACGAAAATGGAAATAAGATTGATTTTAATTCTAACTATAAAATCAGTTATAAAGAAAGTTTAAATGTATATGCTTCATGGAAGAGCAAAGTTACATTAACTTGGGAATTTAAGGCTAAGATTAAAAATAGCGATGTTACACTTGCAAGTTATAACTTTGCAAAAGCTGGGGACGCATTATCTGTCGATAGTAGTAGACTTAACACATTAAAAGAAGCATTACTTGAGAAAGATTGCACTTTTGATGGAACATTTGAATATAATGGTAAGAAATACAGCCAAACTGAACTTTCAAGTATAGTTATGCCTGATAGCAAATCTGATCACACTGAAACTATTTATGTAGATTATATCGAAGGAAGATACAAGATGGTATCTACTTTATCTGAATTAAATTCAGCTATTAAGAGTGACTTTATCTATAACAGTGACGATTTAAATAACATTGTTTATTATGATGGTATTTATCTAGCAGCTGATATTGAATCTAAATCACTTATTAAATTCCAAAATTTAAATGGATCTAAAACACATAGAATAAAGATTGTTGGTAATAGCCATACAATTAAATATTCTTATTCTACTAGTTCAACTGAAGGTGTTAAGACTCAAGTTGATGGTACTAGATATAATGTAGGAACAATTTTTAATGAAATGAACTATATTGATATTGAAAATTTAAACTTTGATGTTACTTGTACAGCAAATGTACAATCTAACATAATTGCTGGATTTGCATTAAAAGTAAATAATTCAACTATTAATAATGTTAATGTTAACTTTAATTACAAAGTCTCAGGTAAAGGTTCAACAGATTTAATTATACCTGATAGAGAAAACTATAATGGTATTTATTTTATCAATGAATCAAGTGATAATACAATTACAAATTTGAATACTACTTTAATTAAAAAATAAAAGGAGAATAATATGAGCAATAAAAATAAATTAGCTAAGATGTTACTTGCTTTAGGTGTCGTCTCAACTGGTGCTGTTGCACTTGCATCTTGTGGTGGTGACAATGGCGGTAGTGATGATAATGGTTCAAGCACAACAACAAGTAAATCTGATCAAACAAATACAAATAATGAACAAAGAGCATTTACTATGGCTACTCAAGAAGTTGACCAAGTATTCAGCCCTTTCTTCTCATCATCTACTGCAGACGCATCTGTTGTTTCAATGACACAAATTAGCATGCTAGGAAATGATAAAGAAGGTAACCCTAAGACTAGAAAACAAGGTGCTAGCGTTGTAACTTATGATTATGAAATTAAGTATGATAGTTCAACTAATACTTCTACATACTATTTCGTATTAGATAATTCAATTAAGTTCTCAAATGGATCAGCTCTTACAATGAAGGACGTTTTATTTAACCTTTATGTATATCTAGATCCTACATACAACGGTTCTTCAACTATGTATTCTACTGATATCGTTGGTTTAAGTGCTTATCGTTATCAAACAGAAGAAGAAACTGATGAAGATACTTACATGGAAGGATTCAATTCTGAAGCTGAATCTAGAATTGAAGCTTTAATTGCAGCTCACTCTGAAATCATTAAAAAATGGGATGCAACAAGCGATATTACAGTTGATGCATTTAGAGAAAAACTTGTAGAATATGCTGCTGAAACTGAAGATACTAATCTAGTAAATGACTTCGATGAAGCTAAGAAATTATTCACTGAAGAAGTTGAAAATGATTATCAAACAGCTTATAAAGCAAGCAAGACAGACTATGAAGATCAATTCTTAAATGAAAATGGTGAAATAGTTTATTTTGATGATAATGGTAATGTTGTAGGTGTAGGTGATGAATATAAGAATAATTCTAACTATCATTCTTATCCATTTAACACTGTGGCTGAGTACTATCTATATAATAACGGATTTATTAAATGGGACAAAAAGAATTTAAAATTCACTTTCACTGTTCATAGTTCATTAAGCGAAATTAAGGAACTTTCTAAAGATGATTGTATTAATCTAATTTACAGAACTTATATGCCAGAACAATTAGACTCAATTCTATCTGCTTGGCAAACTGCTTCATCATTAAAGACTAAGATTGCAAATGACTTATCTAAGGCTTATATTGATTCAATGGGTGGTAAGAAATATAGTAATATTTCAGGTATTAAGTTTGCCAATAAAGACTCTGCAGTTACTGTAAATGGTATTACATATTCTAAGGCTGCATATAATACTGATGGTTCAGCAAGTAACAATGAAGTTTTATCTATTACAATTAATGGACAAGACCCTAAGGCTATTTGGAACTTCTCTTTTGCTGTAGCTCCTATGTATTATTATTCAAGTGAAGAAGAAATCGCTAAATTTGACTATGTTTCAAACTTTGGTGTTGCTTATAACGACCAAAACTTTAGAGATACAGTTTTAAAAGATTCTACTAAGATTAAGATTCCTGTAGGTGCAGGTGCTTATAAAGCTTCTTCATCAGATGGTAAGGAAGCTAAAGTTGGTACTTTCTATGATGGTACTACTATCTTCTTTGAAAGAAATGAATATTTTAGAGATGGTGAATTTAATGAACCAGCTAAAATTAAGAATGTTTATTTCCGTGTAACTCCAACTGAATCAGTATTATCTTCACTTTACTCAGGTTCTGTAGATTACTGTGAACCAAGTGCTAAGGTTGAAACTGTAAACGAACTTAACGGTAAGAAGAGCGAAGGTTTTGATAGTATTCAAAACAAGACTCAAGGTTATGGTTATGTAGGTATTAACGCTGCTAAGGTTAAGAATATTGCCGTTCGTAGAGCTATAATGCATTCTATTAATGTTAAGACTATTTCATCTTACTATGGTACTAGTGCTGAAACTATTTATCGTTCAATGTCTAGTGAATCATGGGCATACCCTAAGGGAGCTACTGCTTACTATCCTTATGTTGGTGACCCAATTCCAGCTGATTTATCAGTAGTATACTCTGGATACAGAGATTATGTTACATCAAAGGGATATAAAACTGGATATACTATGACTGAAGCTGAACAAATTGAATATATTCAATATTTAATTACTACTTTAGGTGGTATTAAGGCTTCTAATGGTAAATATTCTGATCTTTCTTATACATTCACAATTGCTGGTGCTTCTGAAGACCACCCAGCTTACAATGCGTTTGTAGCTGCTAAGACTTTATTAAATAAAGCCGGTTTATCAATTAGTGTTAAGAAAGACAGCCAAGCTTTAGTTAAATTAACAAGTGGTGCTCTTGAAGTATGGGCAGCTGCTTGGAGCTCATCTCTTGACCCTGATATGTATCAAGTATACCATAAGGATTCAAAGGCTACTGCTATTCTTAACTGGGGATACAATGCAATTTATTCTGATACAACAACTTATGCAGTTGAAAAGAAAATCGTAGATTCTTTATCTAAGAAGATTATGGAAGGTAGAAAGACTACTGATCAAGCTGAAAGAAAAACTATCTATAGTACATGCTTAGATATGGTAATGGAACTTGCTGTTGAATTACCAACATATCAAAGAACTGACCTTTCTGCTTATAATGCAAAAGTTGTAGACGGAACTACATTTGTAACAGGATCTGAATTAACAAGTTTAACTGGTGTTACTTCAAAACTTTGGAGAACAAGCCTAGTTGCTTAAAAATTAATACTAGAAGTGGCTATTTTTAGTAGCCACTTTTAGCAAGATTTAGGAGAAATTAATTTTATGCTTAAATACATATTAAAGAGACTTGGAATTTCCCTTCTTGTCTTATTCGGTGTATCAATCATAATTTATATAATCGTTAGATTAATGCCTACTGATTTTATTGAAAATAAATATTCAAGCCAATTGAGCAATGGTTCTATGACTTTAGAAGATATTGAAAAGTTAAAAGAACCTCTTGGACTTAATGACAATTCATTCTTAGGTATTATTAAAGGTTATTGGAAATGGTTTACAGCCGCTATTCAAGGAGACTTAGGAAGATCTTGGAAATATGAACTTCCTGTAAGTGAAGTTATTTCAAATAACATGTGGATTTCCTTCTCTATAGCTATAATTGCAACTATATTACAATTCTTAATTGCTATTCCTCTTGGCATTACTAGTGCTACACACCAATATACTGCAAGAGATTATATTGTTACTGTATTTACTATGATTGGTATTTCATTACCTACATATTTCTTTGGTGCTATATTAATTAAAGTATTTGCACTTGATTTAGGTTGGTTTCCAACTGAAGGTCTAAACTCAAGCCAAGTATTTGATACTACTACATTCTCAGGATGGTTAGACAAACTAGGAGATACTTGTTACCATCTAATACTACCTATTTTCTGTTCAGTAATCCTTTCAATAGGTGGTTTAATGAGATATACTCGTACAAATATGCTTGAAGTATTAAATGCAGACTATATTAGAACTGCACGTGCTAAAGGTCTTAGTGAAAAGAAAGTTATTTATAAACATGCATTTAGAAATACTATGATTCCTATTGTTACTTTACTTGCTGGTATCCTTCCATCTTTATTTGGTGGTATGATGATCACAGAAGAAGTATTTGGTATTCCTGGTATTGGTCGTATGGCTTATAAAGCTTTAACTGAAGGTGACATTCCATTCATCATGGGTTATAACATGTTCCTTGCTATACTAACTGTTATCGGAACTTTATTAAGTGATATCATGTATTCTGTGGTTGACCCACGTGTAAAACTTGGAAAGTAGGTGATTTTTGTGGAAAATGAAAATTTAAAAAATGAAGTTGAAGCAGAAATCGTAACTGATGCTATTCAAGAAGATACTTTAAACAATGCTAATAAAAATAATTTAGAAAATGGTAATAAGCCTGTTCATGAAGAAAAAGAAACATTTAAACAAATGTCACCTTTTAAACTAATGATCAAGAGATTCTTCCGTTCTAAATTATCTGTTGTTGGTTTAGTATTAATTATTGCTTTATTCTTATTCAGTTTTATCGGACCTTTATTCTCACCATATGGTCAAGCTGAACAAGATAACTCTACTCAGTATATTTATACAACTGAGGAAAAAGAGATTGTACTTGAAAATGGTGAAACTATTACTGTAATTGTTGAAATTACTACTAAAAAAGATAATAACTCTTTAGCTGATCCTTCAAATAGCCACTGGCTTGGAACTGATGAAAAGAGTTATGATGTTATGACTCGTTTAATGTATGGTGGAAGAATTTCTTTAACAATCGGTTTTGTTGTAGTTATTCTTGAAACTATCATCGGTGTTTTACTTGGTGGACTTGCTGGATACTTTGGTGGCTGGGTTGATAGTCTTATCATGCGTATAGTTGATATTTTCAACTGTATTCCTACCCTTCCTATCTTGCTTATTGCATCTATGGTTATTGATGCTTGGAAACTAACAGATTCAGTTAAGATTTATTTCATAATGATTGTAATAACCATCTTTAGCTGGTCGGGCACTGCACGTATTGTTCGTGGTCAAATTCTATATTTACGTGAACAAGAATACATTACCGCAACTGAAGTAATGGGTCTTCCTACTTGGAGAAGAATCTTTAAACATTTAATCCCTAATGTTATGCCACAATTAATCGTATCAATGACTTTAGGTCTTGGTTCAGTTATTCTTTATGAATCAACTCTATCATACCTAGGTCTTGGTGTATCTGGTGATACAGCCTCATGGGGAACTATGATTTCTTGTTGTAAAGATCAAATGAACTTAAAGTATCATATGAATCTATGGCTACCTGCTGGTTTAATGATTGTACTTGCTGTATTAGCATTTAACTTCGTTGGTGATGGTCTTCGTGATGCGATGGACCCTAAGAGTAGAAAGTAAGAGGTGTTTTTATGGCTAAGAAAAATACAAATTACCTTTCTAACAAAGAAAGTAAAGCAATCAACAAATATAATATTTCCCAAATGAAATATTGGGAAAAAGAAAAAAAGAGAAAGAAAGATCCTAAGGAATATACTACAGTAATGAATGATGAAAACAATATCATTGAAATTGATGACTTAGTTACTTCATTCTTTACTGATAATGGTACTGTTCAATCAGTTAACCATGTATCATTCAATTTACCTAAGGATAAAATTATTGGTGTTGTAGGTGAATCTGGTTGTGGTAAATCTGTAACTAGTTTATCTATTATGCAATTAGTACAAGCACCTCAAGGTCAAATTACTGGTGGTTCTATTAGATTTAACTCTGATGCATTAGGATATGATGAAAATGGTAAGAAGCTTGCTTATGATATAGCTAAAATGCCTATGCAAGAAATGTACAATATCCGTGGTAAGGATATTACTATGATTTTCCAAGAGCCTATGACTAGTTTAAATCCAGTATTTACTATTGGTAATCAACTTGATGAAGTTACACTTCTTCATAATAAAGGTATTTCAAAAGAAGATGCTAAAAAGCACACTATTGATATGCTAAATGAAGTTGGTATTTCAATGCCTGAAAGAGTTTATAAATCATATCCTCATGAATTATCAGGTGGTATGAGACAAAGAGTTATGATTGCGATGGCTTTAGCAGGAGATCCTAAGCTTATTATAGCTGACGAACCTACTACAGCTCTTGACGTTACTATTCAAGCTCAAATTCTTGAATTACTTAAGAAGATCCAAAGAGAAAAACATTGCTCAATCATGCTTATTACGCATGACCTTGGTGTTATAGCAGAAATGGCTGATGAAGTTGTTGTAATGTATTGTGGTAGAGTTATTGAACATGGTACTGTAAGAGAAATATTTAATAATCCTCTTCATCCATATACAATAGGTCTTCAAAAGAGTAAACCACTTATCACTTCAAATTCAAATGAACCGCTATACTCAATTCCAGGTTCAGTTCCAAGCCCTATCAATCTTCCTGATACTTGTTTCTTTAAAGGAAGATGTAATAAATGTATTAAGAAATGTGATGGTAAATACCCATCTTATACACATGTATCTGATACACATTATGTAGCTTGTTATTTATACGATAAGGAGGAGAAATAATTATGGAAGATAAAGAAAACTTAAATCTTATGCCTAATAAAGAATATCTTCTTGAAGTTAGAAACTTAAAGAAGTATTTCCCTCTTAATCGTAATTTCTTCGGCAAACCACAAAGTTACTTACACGCTGTTGATAATGTTTCTTTCGGAGTTAAAGAAGGAGAAACAATTGGTGTTGTAGGTGAATCTGGTTGTGGTAAAACAACTCTAGGTCGTACAATTTTAAAATTATATGATTCTGATGGTGGAAAGATTTTCTTTAATGGTGTTGATTTAACAGAAGTTCCTAGAAAGAAAATGAATAAGTATAGAACTGATATTCAACTTGTATTCCAAGATCCTTATTCATCTCTTCCTCCTAGAATGACAGTTGGTGCTATCATTTCTGAAGCTGTTAAAGTACACAATATTGTTCCTGCAAATGAAGTAAACGAGTATGTATTACACGTTATGGAACAATGTGGTCTTCAACCTTCATATTTTGATCGTTATCCACATGAATTTTCAGGTGGACAAAGACAAAGAATTTGTATTGCACGTGCTTTAGCTGTTAACCCTAAACTAGTAATTCTAGATGAACCAGTTTCAGCTCTTGACGTATCAATTCAAGCTCAAGTTATTAACCTATTAAAAGAATTACAAAATAAGAGAAAATTAACATATGTGTTTATCTCTCATGACTTATCAGTTGTTAAATATATTACTGATCAAATTCTAGTTCTTTACCTAGGTAATATGATGGAATATGGTGATACAGATGAAATATTTGCAAAACCACTTCATCCATATACTCAGGCTTTATTCTCAGCTGTTCCTCAGCCAAATCCTGATGCAAAGATGGAGCGTATTATTCTAAATGGTGATATCCCATCTCCTGCCAACCCTCCTAAAGGTTGTAAGTTCCATACACGTTGTAAGAATTGCATGAGTGCATGTAAACTTGTAGAACCTAAGTATACAGAAGTAGAACCTAATCATTTTGTAGCTTGTCATTTATACAATAAAGAAATTATGGATAACATGGCTAACTATGACAAGGAACTTGCTAAAAAGGAAGCTGAAGAAGAGGCTAATGCAGCTTTAGAAGCTATGAAGAAAAATAAGTTTAAACTTAAGAAACATCAAACTAATGTTAATAGTGATGTTACTGAAAGTTATGCAAACCAAGATAAAATTGATTTAGAATCAAACGATGAGAAATAAAGAAAAAAAAGAAAAGTTTATTGATGATAATCATACCATCTACAGTATGGATGTAGATGGTATGCCTAAAAGAAGTAGTTCAAAAGGAAATGAACTAGGTCTTACAAGAAAGGAAAGAAGAGCACTTATAAAAGCTGCTTATCTTCACTTTATCCCTATTTTGATTGGCATTATAATTTGTTTTATAATTGCCATGTTATTAATTCGTTTATGGCTTAAATAAACGTTGGAGGAGCAAAAATGAAATTGTTAAAAAAATTAACTTTTGTTACTTTAAGTGCACTTGCTATCTCGACTGTTGCATCTTGTTCAAATAATTCAAAAACTAACTTGAATAAGAGCGATGATACTTCTTCATCTAATAAATTAAGAGTATCTCTAACTGATGGAACACTTGATTCAGCTAGTCAACAAAATATGATTAAAGCTGAATATTTAGTTGAAAATAATGGCTATAAAGATAGTGATGAAATTAATGTTATTGTAACAATGGAAAATTCATCAATGCTTGAACTTTATAAGCAAATGGGTACTGGATATGATTCAGTGTCAGATTTTTATAATTCAAGTATTGGTTCAATTAAAAATCAAACTATTCTTAATGATCAAAATCGTTTGATTGAAAAACTACTAAAAAATGATTTAATTAGAGAAGTTACACAAACTTACACTACTATTTTAAATGGTTTTGCAGTAAAAACTACTTATGGTAAACTTGAAGCTTTAGGTGAATTTGCAAATGTTGATAATACTATTATTTGTGATACATATAATCTTCCTACATCAACTAGCACAACTTCATCAACTAATGCTCAAGTAAGAAATAACGTAGATGTATATTCTACTGGTATCTTTAATTCATCTAATGTTCCTTATGATGGAAATGGTACTTCAGTAGCTGTTCTTGATTCAGGTTTTGACTGTTCTCATACAGTATTTGCAAATGAGCCTGAAAAAGAAATGTACACTCTATCTGATATTGATAATAAGTTAAAATTACTTAACGCTTATCAAACTACAGCTAACTTAAAGGCTGAAGATGTATATTATAGTAAGAAGATTCCTTATGCTTATGATTATGCAGATAAGGATTATGATGTTAACCCTACTGATTCAAGTCATGGTACTCACGTTGCTGGTATCATCGGTGGACATGATGACACTATTACTGGTGTAGCTGTTAACACTCAATTACTTTTCATGAAGGTTTTCGGAGACACATCTAGCGGAGCTGAAACTGAGGATATTTTAGCAGCTGTAAATGATGCAGTTATCCTTGGTGTTGATTGTATTAACATGTCTCTTGGTACATCATGCGGATTCAACAGAGAAGCTGATAATGATGCAATTAATGAAGCATATGACGCAGTAGAAGATGCAGGTATTGCTTTAATTGCGGCTGCTAGTAACGACTACTCTGCAGGTTTTGGTGGTCCTGATGGTAATACAAATAAAGTAACAAATATTGACTCTGGTACTCTAGGTTCACCAGCAAGTTATACTTCAAGCCTTGCTGTAGCTTCTATTTCAGGTACTTTATCTAGTTATATTGTTTCAAATCAAGGAACAACTAATGAAGATTCATTCTTCTTCCTTCAAAGTAGAACTATTACTTCAAAGGCTAATGACTTTATTAGTGAATTAACTAGTGATGATCCTGAATATCAAAAAAATAAGACTAAAACTTATGAATATGTTTGTGTTCCTGGTACAGGTTCTAGAGCTAGTTACAATAGTATCAATGTTAAGGGTAAGATTGCAATTATATCTCGTGGTGATAATTCATTCGATGATAAGGTTAAAATTGCTCAACAAAAAGGTGCTATTGCAGCTATAATTTATAATAACGTTGAAGGTGAAATTGCAATGACAGTAAGTCTTACAAGTCATATTCCTGCAATTTCTATTACAAAAGAAGATGGATTAAAGTTAACTAACCAACAAACTGGTACTATCACAATTTCTGATGACTATACAGCTGGTCCATTCATGTCAGATTTCTCAAGCTGGGGACCTACTCCATCTCTTGAAATTAAACCTGAAATCACTGGACATGGTGGTGAAATTTATTCATCTATTCCAGGTGGTGGATATGATCACATGAGTGGTACTTCAATGGCTACTCCTAACATGTGTGGTGTTGTTGTTTTAATTAAACAATATTTAAAAGAAAAATATCCTACATATACTCCTCAACAAATTCAAAAGCTTACTTATGCTTTATTAATGTCAACTGCAACAATTGCAAATAACGAAGAAGGAAATCCTTATACTCCTCGTAAGCAAGGTGCAGGTCTTGCAAGTTTAACAAGCGCTACTACAAGTAATGGTTATATTACTGTTGAAGGTAAGGATAAACCAAAACTTGAACTTGGTGATGACAAGAATAGAACTGGTAACTATGAAATGACATTTACATTAAATAATATGTCTGATAGTGCTATTGAATATACTCTAGACTTAGATGTAATGACTGAATCAGTTTCTAAATCAGATTCTAAGTTCGTAGCTGAAAAGTCATATATGCTTGATAATACATTTAAAGCATATGTAGATGGAAAAGAAATAACTAATAAGAAGGTAACTGTTCCTGCAAATGGCAGTCTAACTGTTACTTATAAATATTCATTAACAGATGAAGCTAAAGCTTATATGGATTCTAGTTTCCTATATGGTATTTATGTAGAAGGATTTGTTAAAGCTATTCCTACTAAAGAAGGAGAAGCTTCTTTAAATACTCCATTCCTTGCCTTCTATGGTGATTGGACTGAAGCTCCTATCTTTGATAAAACATATTTTGATGTTGAAACAACTTCTCATAACGCTAACATCGATGATGATGATAAGGTTAAGGCTGATTATTGGGCTACTCGTCCTTATGCATCATATATGTATAACTATATTGTTCCACTTGGAACTTATATCTATGATTTAGATGAAACTAAATATACAGCAATTCCTGGATCACTTGATCATATCGCAGTTGGTGATACAACTGGTACTCTAGAAGGTATTGCCGTAGTTTATGCAGGATGCTTAAGAGCAGCAAAGACAATGACTTATACTATTACTGATACTGTAACTGGTGAAGTAATTTGGAGTTATATCGATTATAACTGTTCAAAAGCATTCGGTAATAATGGTTCTGCTATGCCATATTACAATTATATTAGACAAACTGCTTCAGAACTTGGTCTTGTAAATAACCGTAAGTATACATTTAATATGCTTGGTACAATTGACTATGGTGATGGTGGTTTATCTACTAATGTTCGTAATTCATTTGGATTTGATTTCACAATGGATAACGAAGCTCCTATCATTAAGAGTGCAACATATGAAGTAGAGTATGATGAAACAGCTAAGAAGAATAGATATTATGTAACACTTACTTGTTATGATAATCATTATGTTCAAGCTGTAACTCCAGTTGGCTTCTTCATAAAAGATGATTCAAAGACATATACGACATTATCTAATCCTATTCCAGTTTATAGTAATAAGGGTGAAGATTCAGTTGTAAGAATTGAAGTTACTGATTACATGGATTCAATCAATTCTAATGAAATGGCTTCTAACTGCTTATTCTTCAATATTGATGACTATGCATTAAACGCTAATATCTTTGCAGTACAATTACCAGGTACAACTGATACACTATCATTTACTGAAGATGGTACAGTTGATGGTGAAACATTAAGTGTTTATAGTGGTTATGTTGGTGAAGAAATTTCTTTATATAATTATTTAACTAGCCCATCTGAAGAAGATAAGTCATATTTCAAGTATTTAACATGGACTTCAAGCAACGAAGACGTTGTTGTAGTTTCTAATGGTATTGCTTATCCTAAGGCTACTGGTAGTGCTAAAATTACTGCTACAGACAGAGTTAGTGGACAAACAGCTACAATTACTATAAAGGTAAGAAAAGCTTCTAATAATGCAATTAATGTTAATAAAGCTGTTTCTAGTGGTGTTGCTGGTGTTGAAATAAAGAAAATATCATTTGATTATTTTGATACAGTATTTGCTTATGCTAACTCAGGTGACACATCAGCTATCGGTACAACAGGAGATAGATTATATGTTTCAAACATTTCATCTCCAGCAATGTATCCAGGTGAACAAATTAAACTTCATGCAAACTTTGATCCATGGTATGCAGATTCATCTAACTCTACATGGAAATCAACTAATAGTAAGATTGTATCAGTTGATGAAAATGGTGTTATTACTGCTTTAAAAGAAGGTACTGCAACTATTTCCTTAACTAAGAATAATTCTACTGTATCTGCTTCAATTAAGATTACTGTTAATAGTGAATTCGTAATTGAAAGTAGAACTCTTACAGCCTATAAGGGTCTTGGAGGAGAGGTTACAATTCCTGATGATAAGGGTATTTTATATATTGGTGCTTATGCATTCTCTCTATATACAACTGATAGAACAGTTCAAAACCCTGACAATAATGATGACTATAACAAGACACCATCTAGTAACTCATCAATTACTAAGATTATTGTTCCTGAAGGTGTAGAAGATATTAAGAAATATGCATTCTATAATTTATCAGCTTTAGAAGAAGTAGAACTTCCATCAAGCATTAAATATATTAGAGAATATGCATTCTCAACTAATACGGTTAATAGTGTTCACTCTAGTTTAAAGAAAGTTAACCTAGGTAGTGTAGAAGTTATTGGTGAAGGTGCCTTTGCAAATTGTACTAAACTTGAAAGTGTTGACCTTACTAAGTGTTATGCTATCGGTAAGGAAGCATTCATGGGATGTACATCGTTAACTAGTGTTGATATTTCTAAAGTTAGAAACTCAGGTAGTGGTGTATTTAAAAATTGTACTAACTTAACTAGTTATACTACTGATCCTAATGGACAAACTAGAATTGGTGCTCAAATGTTCTATAATTCTGGTTTGACTACTGTAACTATTAATTCAACTCAAATTCCAGCCGAGGCTTTCTCTCATTGTTCTAATTTAACAAGTATTACTGTTAATGGTAAAGTTGTCACAATTGGTGAAAGTGCTTTTGCAAACAATCCTAAACTTACAAATGTTACTATTAATGGAAGTGTAGAATATTTAAATGATTATGCTATTGCAAATAATAGTTCTCTTACAAGTGTTGTACTTCCTAATAGTTCTGTTAAGATTTCAAGTTTTGTTCTTGCAAACAATCCTAATCTTACAAGTGTCACTTTCCAACAAAATACAGTAATTAAATCTCTTGAACAAGGATTCTTAAAAGGAAGCAATGTATCAAGCTTTACCGTTTTAGATGGTTCTATCTATACAACTGAGAACGGTATCTTATATCAAGACAATGGTTCAACTATTGTACTAGTTGGTACAAAGGCTATTGAAACTAGCTCATATACTGTTCCTAGTACTGTTACTAAGATTGCAGATGGTGCATTCTCATCAATTGATAATGTATCTGAATTAGTGTTCACAACAAATACTGAACTTGGACAATATGCTTTTACAAATATTGAAAATTTAACTAAAGTTACATTTGCAAATAACATGAATATTTCTGCTTACGCATTCTATTCAATTGCTAAATTGAGTGAATTAGATAATCTTGAAGGTGTATCTAGTATTGGATCATATGCATTTGCTAACTCATTTAGACAAAATGGTATCTCTATTACATTAGGTGATGTAGAAGTTGCTGATCACGCCTTTGCATCAAGTGGTGTAAAAGCTATCACCTTTGTTGGTGCTTCATCTATTGGTGAATATGTATTTGAAAATGCAAGCACACTTACAACTGTTAGTATTAATGGAACTAGTGATGTAGAAATTGGTGCCTATGCATTTGATAATGCTTATAGCTTAACTACATTTGATTTTGCAACTGTTGTAACAATCGGTGATTATGCATTTAGAGGATGTTCAAATTTAACTAGTGCAGAGATGCCTAAGGTTACAACTATTGGTGAAGGTGCATTTGTGAACTGCAGAAGACTTGAAATTGCTAGTGCTCCATCTCTAGTAATTCTTGGTGCTTATGCATTTGGTAAATCAGAAGAAACTCAAAAGGCTCCAATATTTAATGCATTTGATATTGCAGCTACAGTTACTAGTATCGGCGCTTATGCATTCTATGGTGCTGGAATTGAATCTATAACTATTAATTCAAATATTACTAAAATAGAAAGTTATGCTTTTGCAAGCTGCGCTAATTTAACTACTGTTTCACTTGCAAACAGTGTTAAAGAAATTGAAGACTATGCTTTTGCATCATGTACAAATCTTTCAACTATTAATTTAGAAAATGTTGAATCTATTGGTTTAGGTGCTTTCTCAGGTACTACATCATTAAAGAGCGTAAATCTAGCAAAAGTTAAGACTATTGGAGAAGGTGCTTTCGCATCTAGTGGTTTAAATACAGCTATTACTGCTCCATGTCTAGAAGAACTTGGTGCTTATGCATTCCAATCAACTCCTATTACTGAACTAAAGGCTTATAACTTGAGAGTCATAAAAGAAGGTTCTTTATATGGAACAAATATTACTACATTCACATTAACTTATAATATTGAATCAATTGGTGAAACAGTATTCTTTGATGCTAATAAACTTACAGAAATTAATTATCTTGAAAGTGATAATACAATTAAGAAGACTGGTAGAGTAAATGATTATGCTTATATTGATAATGGTGTACTTTACACATATATCAATGGTAATACCCATAATTTAAGATTACTTGCAGTTCCATATGCATTAGATGTTGATACATTAAATGTATATGAAGGAACAAGTTATATTGAAATCTTTGCTGGTAATGCAAATCCTAATATTTCAAAGATTGTTCTTCCTGATTCATTGCGTACTATTGGTGCTTATGCCTTCTACAAGTGTTCTGGTTTAGAAGAAGTTGAATTTAAGTCAGTTATAGCTCCTAAGGCTGAAGCTTATTTACTTGATACTTTATATAAACAAGTTACTAGTAGTGGTACTACAACTAATGTATTATTAACTGAAACAGACCCTGGATATGAAAAGATTCATAAGTATTTTAATTTATTTAATGAAGATTTATGTTATGCAAACTTTGTAGATTTAATTGGTAGAAATGAAGGATTAAAGATTACTCTTCCTGCTAATAGTAATCTTGAAGGTTATGATTCAATCTTCTTTGATGTATACTTTGATTTAAAGAATGCATCAAGATCTAGTTATGAAGCTATGGATTCTTACACAGTATTATATCTAGAGTATGTAGGTACTATTATGAATAAGACTTATATTACATTAGATGATAGTAAGCTTATTTCTAACTGCTCTTTAGCATATTCTAATATGACTAGTGATTTAACTAATTATGGTTATACTGCTGAGGAAGTAAGCGCTATGGAAAAAGCATATAAAGACGCTTCTAAAGAACTTAGAGAATTAAAATATAAGACTGCTAGTCAAGAAGTTAAAGATTTACAAACATTAATCGATAACTTAGATACTACATTTACAATTTCTCGTTTATCTGAATTAAAGTCACTTGCTAAGAGATTAGATAATTTAACTCAAGATAATAAAGATATTCTAGATTTAACTAACTATAATACTTTACTTGCATCTTATAATACTTATCTAGCTAGTTTAGAACCTGCAATTAATTCTGCTACAGCTGTATCTAATTCAAGTTATAATACTAGTTCGGTTGTTGCTATTGCATTAGTATCATTAATTACATCAACAAGCGTTATCGGCTTATTACTTAAGAGATTCTAGGAGGTAAATTGAAATGAAAAAATTAAAATATTTATTATTCTTAATTCCTGTTTTATTTGCATTTACTTCATGCAAGAAAAGCGATAATAACGATGATACTAAAACTACTGATGATTCAACTACAAGTGTTCAAAGAGTAGAAAAACCTACTAGTTTAACTACTTTAAGTGATTTAAATAGTGTTATATTATATTCACTTGATAATACTTACTTAGTAAAAACTACAACTCAAGTTTCAGATGGAAGTGTAGTTGTATATCAAATCGATAAGAGTGTAACTATTGATGATACTCTTGCAAAATCAGGTTCATTTGTAACTACTACAAAAATGCTTGATGAAACATTTGCTTTAGTTACTAAAAGTACTGATGTAGAAAAGTTTACAAACTTAGATATTAATTCTTTATTTACATGTGATTTAAATGAATCTTATTTAAGTAATGTATCTATTAGTTTAACTAATGTATCATATAGTGTTAAGAAAGATAACTCAACTCACTACTTTAAGAGTGATGATGCAAAAAGTGATACTGATGTGAGTGTAACTATGAATGTAAATGATTTTAAAGTGACATCAATTACATATTCATATACATTAGATAGTAAAACAATTTCATCTACTACTACATATTCTTATCTAGCTTAAACATTTAGAGACCTTTTAGGTCTCTTTTTGTTTTGTCTTGAAATAATATGATAAAATACTATAATTAAGTTAATAAGAAGAGGTTAAGATATGAGTATTAAAGAAAAAGAATATATTAAATCAAAAGATTTAAAGAAGATTAGTTTAGATGATTTATATAGTGGCTCAAGTGTAGCTCATGAAGATTTAGTTTATGATATTAAAACAATTATTAATACTGAAGCTCCTATAACTTATAATATATTTAAGGAAAGACTTAGAGAATGTTTTGATGTTGCAAAAATATCAGGTAAAGCTTTAGAAATTATTATACCTATCATTATGGGAAATGATTTTAAGGAAACTGATAACTTATATGACAAGACATTATGGCCTAGTAATGGTGCTTATGATATAGATTATGTAAGATGTGGTATTCAAAGACAAATCTATGATGTGCCTTTTGAAGAAATTAAAAATGTAGTTATTAATTTTAAAGAACAATCTTCAAATGAAGATGAACTATTCCATGCAGTTTTAGACTATTTTGGATATGAAGTATTAACAAAAAAAGCTAATGAATATCTATCTTGGGTTTATAAACATATTAATTAAGCATTAGGTATTAAATTTAGATGCAGATTGTGATACAATATATATACTTGTTTTAATTTAGTAAAGGTGAGTTTATATATGAGATATTCATTTTCTAAAAATCTCGTTTCAACTCTTGAATTACCTACACCAGAAGAGGTAAGAGCTTTATATCCTATAAGTGATGAGGTTAAAAAGCAAAAAGAGTTAAACGATATTGAATTAGCTAAAATATTTAAATCTGAATCAGACAAATTTATATTAATTATTGGTCCTTGTTCATCAGATAGAGAAGATGCAGTCCTAGACTATTGTCATAGACTTAAGAAGGTATATGAAAAGGTAAAAGATGTATTATACATCGTACCTCGTATTTATACTGGTAAGCCTCGTACAACTGGTGCTGGTTATAAAGGAATGATCCATCAACCTGATCCTACAGGAGAACCTGATATGCTTAAAGGTATCAAGGCTATTAGACATTTACATACACAAGTAATTGAACAAACTGGCTTTGTTGGTGCTGACGAAATGTTATACCCTGAAAACTGGGCATATGTATCTGATGTTTTAGGTTATATAGCTGTTGGTGCTAGAAGTGTTGAAGATCAAGAACATAGATTACTTGCTTCAGGTATTGATGTACCAGTTGGTATGAAAAATCCAACTAGTGGAGATTTATCAGTTGTGATGAATTCTATAAGTGCAGCTCAACATTCATCTATGTTTATATATAGAGGATGGGAAGTAGAATCTAAGGGCAATGAACTTGCTCACGTGGTACTTAGAGGATATGTAGATAAACATGGTGTAACACATCCTAATTATCATTATGAGGACTTAGAATATATTTCTAAATTATATCATGAAAAAGATTATAAGAATCCAGCTGTAATTGTTGATTGTAATCATTCTAACAGTGGTAAAAATTACCTAGAACAAATCCGTATTGCAAAAGAAATATTACATTCCATGAGACATAATCCTGAAATTAATAAAATAGTTAAAGGTTTAATGATCGAGTCATATATTGAAGATGGTAATCAACCTGTAAATGGCACGGTTTATGGTAAGTCTATTACAGATGCATGTCTAGGTTGGGAAAAGACAGAAAAACTTATTCTTGAAATAGCTGAACTTAGAAGAAATAATAAAGAATAATAGTTAATTTAAATATAATATAAGTAAGAGAAGGAGATTTTAGTGTATTTAAACTAGAATCTTCTTTTATAATATTTCAAATAATTCATATGTAATTCCTAATATTTAATAATCCGAGAAAAATATAATAAAATAAATATAAAAATTGTAAAAGCGGACAAAATCACACTTTAAAATGATGTAAAAACGGACAACTTATCTTATATTATTGTCAGGTGGTTTAAAATATGTTTAGAAAAATAAAATCTAATTTAATTGAATGGAATAAATCTTCAAAAAAGGCTTTAATGATTACGGGGGCTAGACAAGTAGGAAAAACCTATATAATAAGAGAATTTTTAAATGAAGTAGTAGGAGAAGAAAATTATGTAGAGTTTAATTTCATCGAAAATGAAATTGCTAGAGAATCTGTTGAAAACTCAAAAACAAGTGATGAACTTTTGTTTAGATTGTCTGCTATAGCTGATAAACCTTTTGTTAAGGGTAAAACTATTATTTTTTTAGATGAGGTTCAAGTTTGTTCAAATATTATTACGGCTATAAAATTTTTAGTTGACGAGGGATCTTTTAAGTATATTTTAAGCGGATCATTATTAGGTATTGAACTTAAAGATATTAAATTAATTCCAGTAGGATACATGGAAATTATTCAAATGTATCCATTGGATTTTGAAGAATTTTTAATTTCTAATAGTCTTGCAAAAAAAGTTCTTGAAAGAATTGAAGACAATTTTAATAGTTTAACTTTAGTAGATGAAATTGTTCACGAAAAACTGATTGATATGTTTCATTTGTATTTGGTTGTTGGGGGAATGCCTTCTGTTGTAAGAGAATATTTAAATACTAATAATTTAAAAAATATTGTTCTTGAACAAAAAAGTATTTGTAACCTTTATAGAAATGATATATCAAAATACGATAAGAAAAAGAAATTATACATAAAAGAAATATTTGATTTAATACCTAGCGAGTTAAATAATCAAAATAAAAGATTTATAATGAAGAATTTAAACGAAAACTTTAAATTTTCTCGTTATGAAAATTCATTTGTAAGGCTTAAGGATGCTTGTGTGGCTTTACCATGCTTTTGTGCTGATGAGGTGAAGACTCCACTTCTTTTAAGTAAATCTAAAAATTTGTTTAAGTTATTCTCCTCAGATGTTGGACTTCTTGCAAGTAGTTACATGGATAATAATCTTCAAATTAAAATATTAAACAAAGAAAAAGATATTAATTTTGGTTCAATATATGAAAATGCAATTGCAAGTGAGTTGACTTCTAAAGGATTTGATTTATATTATTTTAAAAATAATAAGATTGGTGAACTTGATTTTTTAATTGAAAATAAAGGAGAAGTAATTCCAATCGAGGTTAAATCAGGTAAAAACTATACAAAACATAATGCTTTAAATAATGTGTTAGAATCAAAAGAATATAACATTAAAAATGGGTACATTTTATCTAATGCTAATGTTAAAGCTGAAGGTAAAAAAATATATTTACCTATTTACATGATTATGTTTTTCAAAAAAGATGAAATAAAGGATATGATTTATAAAATAGATTTATCAAATCTATAATGTGTATAAATTTGTCTAAGAATTATATCGGTTTTAATGATTTTACCTAGGAAAAAGACTTAGATTTCTTTCTTGAATCATAAAATATTCCATGTTATAATTTTTTGGTATTAGAGGAGTATAAATCATATGAAGAAAAAATTATTTTTTTTACTAGTGGTAACGACCTTAATAATTTCAATTAACAAAGTTAGTTTTGCAAGCGAACCAGTTAAAGGAGAGGTAGTAAGTTATCCTTTGGATAAAGGAAAATATGCACCAAAGAAATATGAAAAATTTCTTTTTGAAAATCAATTTAACAATGAAAGTATTAAAGTTAAAGAAACACAAGGATGGTTTTGGGGAAGTGAAAGTAAGGATTTTCCTACAAAAACTATTATAGTTTATTATATCGGTGTTATAGAAGCACCATATGTACATAATGCAGTGGGATACCTTTCAGAAGGTTCTACATTTGAGTATGGCACTACTTCCACGAATGAAATTAATTACTCTAAAGAATTATCTCTTAGTACACAAAGTATATATAAAGGTTCATTAAGTGCTGAAGGAAGAATACATGAGATCAAGGCTTTAGCTAGTTTTGAACACGATACTCAATTACAAATTGCTGGCAAAATAGATGTAAGTAAAACTAGTAAAGTTGAAACTTATTATAAGGTTACGATTCCTGTAAAAGAAAGTGGATACTATTTTGATGATTTAAGAGCTACTTATAACTTGTATTTAGTAGAAGAATTCTCAATTACAAATACAAGAAAGGAAGTATCACGTAGGCAATCTGGACTAGCAGTGGATGTGTTCTATGAAGTTGAGCAATCATGTGTTTGTACAAATGTCTCATACTTATGTGAATTTGTATCAGATTGTGGTAGATGTTTAGTTAAATACAAACAAAATAGTCATGGTATTTTCAGTTATGATGGCCCTATTTCCAATGAAAGAATAATGTATATATGATAACCGTATCTAATGTTTCAAAAAATTATAAAGATAAACAAGTTCTAAATAATATATCATATAATTTTGAGGATAAAGGCCTATATTTTATATTAGGTAAAAGCGGATCTGGTAAAACAACTCTTTTAAATATAATATCTGGTAATATTGAACCTTCAACTGGAACTATAAATTATGCTAATATAGACTCTATATACTTAAATTCATATTATATTTATCAAGATTTTAATTTGATTCCCTCCCTTACTGTGTTAGAAAATATTAAATTGGTTTTAAAAATTAAGAAAAAAACATATGATGAAACATTAATACTTGAAAAACTTAAAAGTGTAGGTTTAGAAGAATTAAAGGATTCTAAGACAAAGAAATTATCTGGTGGAGAAAGACAAAGATTATCTATTGTTATTGGTCTTATATTAAAATCAAAAGTCATATTTTTAGATGAACCTACTAGTGCTTTAGATTATCAAAATAGAGATAGCATAATTTCTTATCTTAGAGAACTTTCAACTAATACTCTAGTAATTATCGCAACTCACGACTTAAATTTAATTAATGAGAATGATAATGTAATAGATTTAAATAATTTTGAATCTAAACAAATAAATGAACTTAGTGAAAATACTAAGCCTAAAAAGATAAATTTGGGATTTGATGCATTTTATATTAAAAATAAAATGATGAAGAAAGATACTTTTAGATTATTCTTCCAAATACTATTTATAATGCTTTTACTTGTTTCCTTATCTTTAATTATTCCATTTTCTAATATGACTTATGAGTCAGTTTGTGCGAAAGAAATAATTAATGGTAGTCAAAATATTTTGATACCTCAAATTGAGGATAGGTCATATATATCATCATATTGTTTGAATGAACCTGTGGATTCTTCAATAACCCTTAATTATGAAAATAAAGATGTTCGTGCAACTAGTGTTTTTATAGATAACAGTCTAGATGATGATGAAGTCATCTTATCAAGTTATACTGCGAATAAATTGTCAAGTGAATCTATTGAAAATAAATTTATTAATTTAAACTCTAATTTAATAAGGGTTTCAAAAATTGAGAGTTTTGAAAATATATCTTCCACTTCATCAAGTAATCCTGGATACGAATATATAAAATTAAATTATAATACTTATGTTAAGGTTGATATTGCTTACTCTAGTATTGGCACATACGATATTAATGCAAATACGCCGTTATTTGTATGTTATTTTGATTTAAATTCTAGTTTAGAATCAGGTACATGTACAGTAACACAAAATTATTATGAAAAATACTTAAAAAATTATAAAATTGGAGATATTATCCAACTAAAAACATATGGGACATACCAAAAGGAATTTGTTATAAATCTTAAATTAGTTGATATTTGTGATAATAATACAATTGATAAAGTATCTCTATATAAACTTCAAAATGATTCAAATAATCCCTATTCATCTGTTATTATTTCTAATTTAAATGATTATAATAAAACTAGAAACCTAGTTAAATATTTAAAGGATAGTAGAGTTACTTATTTTTTCAATAATGAGAATTCTGCCTATTTTGTAGCCCAAGTTTTTGATGGTTTAGATATTTTACTGAAGGTATTGATTCCTATCCTTTTAATCTTTTCAATATTCTTAACGATTTATATTTCATATAATATGTATAAGAATAATAAAAGAAGTTTTAATGTTTTATCTTTACTTGGTGTATCAAAACAAAGTATATTATTTATCTGCTTAATCGATCATATAGAATGTATTCTTATATCTATAGTTTTATCAATTTACCCATGTATAGCTATTTCTAATGAATTTATGAATCAATTAAATAATATGGACGAATATCATAATTTAAATGTATCATTTACTTTGTTTGAACCTCAGTATCTATGTGTATTTGCTTTATTAATATTTATTGTACTTTTTGCAATATCATTAATATTTAATTTGATTAGAAATACTAAATCTACTTATATAAATGAATAATCCTCTAGAGACCTTATATGAGGTCTCTTTTATAATGTTGGCATCTTCAAATATATAAACCAACTCAAAGATATTAATTTGTTTATAAATATGGTACAATAAATAATACAATAAAGAATAGAGGTAGATATTATGGATGATGTAAGAGTTATTGAAATTAAGGAAAATATTTTTAAAGCTAATGAAGATGAGGCTAATATATTAAGAGATAATTTAAAGGAAAAAGGAACATTACTTGTTAACTTAATGTCATCTCCAGGTAGTGGAAAAACTACAACTTTAATGAAGACTTTAAAATTATTAAAGGATAAATATAAAATTGCAGTTATGGAGGCTGATATAGATTCTAAAATAGATGCGGAAACTATATCAACACTTGGAAATGTTGAAGCTATTCAGCTTCATACAGGTGGTATGTGTCATTTAACAGCTGATATGACTAGTCAGGGGATTTCGTCTTTAAAAGATGATAATTATGATATGATTATCATTGAAAATGTAGGTAATTTAGTGTGTCCTGCAGAGTTTGATACTGGTGCACATATTAATGTAAATATCTTATCTGTACCTGAAGGGGACGATAAACCTCTGAAATACCCATTAATGTATCAAGTATGTTCTTTATTTATAATTAATAAATTAGATGTAGCTCCTTATTTTGATTTTTCACTTGAGAAAGCTAAAGAAAATATTTTGTATCGTAATAAGGACGCTGTTATCATACCTATTTGTGCAAAGAGTGGAGAGGGCTGCGATAAGGTAGCCGATTATTTAGAAAAAGAAATTTTAAAGATTAAGGAGAGATAATATGCCAGAGATGAGTAAAGTAGTTACTCCTCCTAAGATTAGTGAGGAAGAAAGAAGAGAAAAAATTGTCAAACTTGGTAAGAAGATTACTGATGTATTTTCACATAAGTTAGGTAAACTTTCTGTTAATGATCCTGAATATTGGGGACTTGCGGACATAGTCACTGATGAAATGGCTGATGTAGCTCTTACTATGAAGGTAAGAAAACATTATACATTTGATGATTTATGTAAATTAAATAAAGAAAAGGCTAAAGATAAGATAAGTTTCCAAAAATTATTAGATGAGATGGCTTATATAGGTCTGCTTGAATATGATTATGGTAATCATTATGACCATAATGGTAGAACAGCCCCTCAAAGCGAAAGACGTTACTGCTTGCCTTTATTTGTACCAGGTAGTGCTGAATTATTTAACATGGAAGAAGTATTTGTTACTAAAGATGGTAAGGTTATGGAAAACCCTCGTCTAGATAAGCATCCTTTAGTTGCTAGCTTCTTTGAAAGAATGACATTTATTCCTCTTGATGGTATCACTCAGCTTGTACCTGAAGGCGGAGCTGGTATTGGTATGCATGTAATACCTGTTGAAGAAGCTATCTCAATGGAAAATCAGTCTCTAGATATTGAACATCTATCTTATTGGTTAAAAAAATACGAAGGTCATATTGGTGTTGGTCAATGTTCTTGTAGAGCAAGCCGCGCTAAACTTGAAGATGGTTGTGCAGATGACCAGTATAACTGGTGTATTGGTGTAGGGGACTTTGCAGATTATTGCAGAGAAACAGGAAAGGGACACGATATCTCATACGAAGAAGCTATGAGAATATTAAAAGTAGCTGAAGATAATGGTTTTGTGCATCAAATAACTAATATTGATGGTGAAAACAAAATCTTTGGTATCTGTAACTGTAATGTTAATATTTGTAATGCCCTTCGTACAAGCCAATTATTTAATACACCTAATTTATCTAGATCCGCTTATACAGCTTATGTTGACCCAAGTAAGTGTGTAGCTTGCGGAAAATGTGTTGAATACTGCCCTGCTGGAGCTGTTAAACTAGGACAAAAGTTATGTAAGAAAGATGGAACTAAAGTTAAATATCCTAAGCATGAATTACCTGATAATATGTCTTGGGGTAAAGATAAATATGATGAGAATTACCGTGATAACAATAGAATCAATTGTTATGAAACAGGTACAGCTCCATGTAAGACAGCTTGCCCAGCTCACGTTGCAGTACAAGGTTACTTAAAATTAGCCCATGAAGGTAAATACAGAGAAGCTTTAGCTTTAATTAAACAAGATAATCCGCTACCTGCTATCTGCGGTAGAATTTGTAATAAGAGATGCGAAGAAGCTTGTACTCGTGCAAATTTTGATAAAGCTGTAGCTATTGATGAGGTAAAGAGATTCATAGCTGAAAAAGATTTAGAAAGTGATACTAGATATGTACCTAAGAAGGTTATAGCTTCTAATAGACTTACAGAATGGAATCAAAAGATTGCAATTATCGGTGCTGGTCCTGCCGGTTTATCTTGTGCTTACTATTTAGCATTAAAGGGATATAAACCTGTTATATTTGAAAAGAATGAATATCCTGGTGGTATGCTTAGATATGGTATTCCTTCTTTTAAACTTGAAAAGAATGTTATAGATGCGGAAATAGATATCATTAAAGAACTTGGAGTAGAGATTAAAACTGGTGTTGAGGTCGGCAAGGATATTACTCTAGATGATTTAAGAAAAGAAGGATATGAAGCATTTTATCTAGCCATAGGTTGTTCTAAAGGAAAACTTCCTCAAATTGATGGAATAGATTCGACTGGTGTTGAAACAGCTATTGATTTCTTACATCAAGCAACTCTTGATAATAAACAAGTGCTAGATGGAGAAGTTGTTGTTATAGGCGGAGGTAATGTAGCAGTGGACGCTGCCCGTACTGCAATTCGTTTTAATGCTAAAAAGGTTACTATGGTATCTTTAGAGAGTGAAGAAAATATGCCTGCAAGTCCGGATGAAATTATGGACACTAAAGAAGATGGTATCAATATTATCAACTCTTTTGGACCTAAAGAGATCATTAAAGATGAAAATGGTAATGTTAAACAAATAATCTTTAAAAAGTGTGTTTCCCTTCTTGATGAAAATAATAAATTTAATCCTAAATATGATGAAAGTAAAACTATCACTTTAGATGTAAATAAAGTTATCTTTGCAATTGGTCAAACTGTTTTATGGAATGATTTAATTAATGGTGAAAACTTAGAATTAAATGGTGTTTACCCTATAGCTGACTCTCTAACTTATCAAACAAATGTTAAGGATATCTTTGTAGGAGGAGATTTATATACAGGACCTAAGTTTGCAATAGATGCAATTGAAATGGGTAAATGCGCAGCTGAATCTCTTCACCGTTTTGTTCATGAAGGTGCTAGCCTTACTGTAGGCAGAAATAGACGTGACTTTAAGATGTTTGACAAAGATGATATCTTTGTAGAATCTTATGATCATTCAAAGAGAGAAATGAGTGGAAAAGATACAAGTTTTGATAGTCATAAGTCATTTAAGGATGCATCTTTAACATTTACTGAAGAACAAGTCAAAAAAGAAACAGCTAGATGTTTATCTTGTGGTGCTTCTGTAGTAGATGAAAATAAGTGTATCGGTTGCGGAGTATGTACTACAAAATGTATGTTTGATGCAATCACACTTGTTCGTGATCATCCTAAAGCTAGTACAATGGTTAAGAGTGAAGACAAATTTAAAAAGATCTTACCTTATGCAATTAAGAGAGGTATCAAGATTAAATTTGGTAAACATACAAAAGAAGAAAAAAAAAGCGAAAAACGCCATAAAGAATTCAAGAAAAATGAGAAGAAGGAAAGAAAACAATGCACGAATTAGGTATTGTCTTTCATATAATTGATAGAGTTAAAGAATTAGCTAAAGAAAATAATGTAAAGCACGTTAATAAAGTAACTCTTGAGGTTGGAGAAGTTTCAACTCTCGTACCTTCTTATCTAATTGATTGTTGGAATTGGGCTGTCAAAAAAGAAGAAGTTATGACAGGTTGCACGCTTAATGTTGAAGTAATTGAAGCTGTAACATATTGCACATGTTGTCATAAAACCTATCCGACAGTGAAATATGCAAAGGTTTGCCCTTATTGTAAAAGTGAAGATACTTATTTAATTAAGGGTAACGAAAAAAATATAAAAGAAATTGAAGTGGAATAACTAGCAAAGACATAAGGCTATATAACTTTATGTCTTTTTTAAATTATACCTTGAAAATATTAATAATTTT
>CAVCUQ010000010.1:0-50756 GCA_963605425.1 uncultured Eubacteriales bacterium | reverse complement strand
TCTTCTTGAACAAGCCTTTAACTTCTCCTGAAAACATACCAAGTTCAGTCTTTTTTCCATTAACTGCTTGGTCATAACATTCTTTGTAAAAATCATTGATTTCTTTTAAAATTTTTTCTCTTTCAGTCATAATACACTCCTTGAAACTCTAATTTTCGATTAGGTGCGTTGAGGGCTACGCTTTCAAATTTCAAATTCATTGTACACAAAATCAAAAATTTAACAATACGTTGCAAGTAACAACATCAAATTTTAATTTTCTTAAATTAAAAAAATCATAATAAGCTTAATTATAACATCCTTTTCTTCTGGTTTTGATTCTGCAGTTAAAATGGTAATCGCTACTAAAGTATCGTTAGAAATTATCATTCTTCATTTTTGATTAAAACATGATTCCTATTTAAAAACTCTAAAAATAATGTTGCTGCAATTCTTTTACAACCATCAACAAATGGATGGTATTTTACAATAAAATATAATAAATGAGCAGCTTTCTCTTCTATTGAAGGATAAACTTCAAGTCCAAAAACATCTTGATAAATGGCGCTTAGAATTCCTTCTAATTTTCCATTTTCTTTTTCAATACCAAATACTGATGATAAACTTTTAAACTTCATCGAATCAATAATTCTTTTGCAATCCGCACAGGATAATTCATATAATGTTCCATTACCTTAGGGTTTAACTAAACATTGATGATCATAATCATCTAGCAAATCTAAAGCTTTAGTATATTTTTCTATTACATTAACTAATGCTTTTTGATCAATGTTTAATGAAGACGCAAGCATTTTATTTTGTATTTCTATTGTTTTGTTAAGTACTTCAATTCTTTTTTCATTGATGGAATAACCTTCTATTAAGTATTCTTTCAGAATTCTATTAGCCCACTTCCTAAAAATAATTCCTCGTTTTGATTTCACTCTATAACCAACAGAAATAATCATATCAAGATTATAAATTTTTATTTTACGATTAACTTTTCTAATGCCTTCCATTTAAACTATCGAGGATTCCTCGATAGTTGATATATCTAATTCATTTTCTTTCAAAATATTTTTTATATGTAAACTGATATTATCTATAGATACTTGAAACAATTGTGCCATTTCCTTTTGTGTAAGCCATACAGTATCATTATTAATATCTGCCCTACATCAATTTCAAAACTATTATCTACAAACTTTACAATTTCAAATTCTTTCATAAAAATGTTACAAGCACTCTTACAAGTTTAATTATTTTTAAAAGTCTTGTATCCCCACAAAAATATTATATATTTTTTTCCATGTTTAATCGATATATTTTTTGACAAATGATATAGAAATCAGAAATATTTAAGTCTAATAATTACTTTATATAACACAACAATTCTATTTGATACATAAAAGTTTGATACAATACCTTCTCCCATACCAAACTTATACTTCTAAAATCAGTGGTGCTGAAGATAGGATTTGGACCTACGACCTATGCGTTACGAGGGCATTGCTCTACCACTAAGCTACTTCAGCAAATGGTGCTCAAAATGAGACTCGAACTCACACGATATAAATCACTGGCTTCTGAGACCAGCCTGTCTGCCATTCCAGCATTTGAGCATAATTATA
This sequence comes from uncultured Eubacteriales bacterium, assembly GCA_963605425.1. GTDB lineage: Bacteria > Bacillota_I > Bacilli_A > Acholeplasmatales > Anaeroplasmataceae > JAEELC01. The sequence goes on along the minus strand of CAVCUQ010000010.1, from coordinate 49,146 downwards.
TTATACTCTTTAATGAAACAAATAAAATAAGAATTCTAAATATACAGAGAATTCTTATCATTATATTATATAAATTTAAAACTATCTTTTTGTGTTTGGTTAATAAGTTCTGCTTGATACAGAGGACTAGACATAAACTTAAGGAAAACAAATTGTAGTAATGATTGTGGTAATAAATAAAATAAATTCTTAGGTAAGCTTGTAACTAGTACATATACTTTAAATTGATCAAAATTATAATTATTTAATAAAGACCACCATATTGAACCTAGTAATACATTAATAAATAAATTAACTATAAGTCTAGACATTAAGCATTTTGTATAAGAAATATTTGTTTTATAAAAACATATACCATATGTAAATCCTGCAAGCATGGAATTTAGAGTATATGGCAGGTAAAATCCATAAGGACTTGGCGAAATGAAATAACCAAATATATCTGATAAAAAACCAATTACCAGACCTGTTGAAGGTCCATATAATAAGGCAATAACAGAAAATACTAAATATGTTAAAGATAAACCTAGATTAGAAAATCCTGATGGTATAGGTATAAGTTTAACTGTAAGCATTATTGCAAAAAGAATAGAAATTAAAACTAATTGTTTTAAATTAGATAACCATTTAAATTGTTCTTTCCAATATGATTTATGGAATATAGTTCTATATAAAATAAGATTATCATATTCTATATTAGGATTATAAAAATTAATATTTACAAAATATAATAATATAAAAAGAATAGATACTATAATAAATGTAATTAAAAATGAATATAAAAATACTTTAGCTAAATCAATTTCGCAAGTTGTAATTGTTATTGTAGTCTTATCTACATTATTAGATTCTAAATAATTAGTAAAAAATTTTTTAGCTCCGTTACTTGATGAAAATATATTTTGTTTAACTTCAAGTATATAGTAATCATTTTCACTTGTAATCGTATAATTTGTTAAAATACTATCTATATCAAGACTAGAATAATCTACTTTTTTACTTGATCCCTTTGATTCTATTTCTTCTTCTCTTTCTTTAACATAATATTCTTTAATTGTATTTAAGTTATCATAAGTAAAATTATTTTCAATTAAAGAAATATTATTAGTTTCAAAACTTATTTTATAGGTTTTAGTATTTAGATTTATAAAATAGAAAATAAAATATGGAATCAAAGTTATAAAAATTATTGTAGATAAAAACAAAATAATTCTATTTTTAAATAGTTTAAAAAATTTAATCATAAAAAAAGACCTCCAATGAGATCCACTATTACTATAATGGATTGCAATATTACCGCTAGATAAATCTATTCGTCCATAAGCTTATCCTTATACTTATAGCACTTAACGCTCTATTGCTTTACTCAATATTTAATATATTAGAAATTAAGGAAATATACAAGGATTAATTTAATAATCCTTGTATATAATTAGTTCTTTAAAGCTTGAAGTGGGGAAGGAATTTGTCCGCCTCTATTAATAAAGACATCATTTTTTGTTTGATTGATGTTCATAATAGGTGCACTTCCTAAAAGACCACCAAATTCTAAAACATCTCCTGCTTTTCTTCCAATTGCTGGAATTATTCTTACAGCTGTTGTCTTATTATTAACCATACCAATAGCTGCTTCATCAGCTATAATACCTGAAATTACTTCTTCACTTGTTTCACCAGGTATTGCAATCATATCAAGGCCTACTGAACATACACAAGTCATAGCCTCAAGTTTCTCTAAATTTAGAGTTTTATTTGTAACGGCTCTAATCATTCCTTGATCTTCTGAAACAGGGATGAAAGCACCACTTAAACCACCAACTCTATTACAAGCCATGACTCCGCCTTTTTTAACAGCGTCGTTCAATATAGCAAGACAAGCAGTAGTTCCATATGCTCCGCAAGACTCAAGTCCCATCTCTTCTAGCACTTCAGCTACACTATCTCCAACTGCTGGAGTAGGTGCTAATGATAGGTCAACAATGCCAAATTCCACATTTAAAAGTTCACTTGCTTTAGTACCTATTAATTGACCCATTCTTGTAATTTTGAAAGCAGTCTTCTTAATGATATCTGATATTTCAGCTATAGATGCAGTTTTACTTGCACTCTTTATGGCATTCCTTACAACTCCAGGACCTGACACACCAACATTAATTACGGTATCAGCTTCACCTATACCATGAAAAGCACCAGCCATAAATGGATTATCATCTACTGCATTACAGAAAACTACAAGTTTTCCTGCACCAATAGAATTTTTATCTTTAGTCTTTATAGCAGCCTCTTTTACAATATGTCCCATTAATTTAACGGCATCTAAATTAATACCAGTTTTTGTTGAACCAACATTAATTGATGAGCATAACTTGTTAGTTTGAGCAAGTGCTTCTGGAATCGAATTAATTAATTCTAAATCACCAGCTGAAAAACCTTTTTGAACCATAGCTGAATATCCACCAATAAAGTCAATACCAATATCTAGAGCTACTTTATCCAATGTCTTTGCATATTTAATAGGATCTCCTCCGCTAGCACCAACTAAAAGTGCAATAGGAGTAACTGATACTCTTTTATTAACAATAGGAATACCATATGTTTTTTCTAGGATATTACCAACCTTAACTAAATCATGAGCTTTAGTATAGATTTTCTTATAAACCTTCTCACATGATTTATCAATATCAGAATCCATACAATCAATTAAAGAAATCCCCATAGTTATTGTTCTAATATCTAGGTTTTCCTTATTAATCATGTTAATTGTTTGAAAAATTTCTTCATTCGTTAACATATAGTCACCTAAATTTTATGCATTGCATTAAAAATATCTTCATGCATAATATGAATATCTAAATTCTTCTCTTTCTTAACAGATTCAAAAGAATCAACAAACTCAAGAAAACTAACATTTAAATTATCAATATTAACTACCATTATCATTGCAAAATATGAATCTAAAATTGATTGACTAACATCAATAATATTTGCATTTTTGTTTGTGCATACTGCACTAACATTAGCTAAAATTCCACAAGAATCCTTTCCTACAACCGAAATCACCGCGTTCATCAATATACCTCCACTATATAATTTAATTATATTAGATATAATAAAATATACTAGTGAATTTTAAAGTAAAACGCTTTTAATATGAAAATTAATAAAAAGTATTAGAAATAAGCTCTAATACTTCTTAATTATTGTATTTATTAATAACATCATTAATCTCTTTAAAATCAAATGTTCCTAAATTTCGGTAAACAAGATTCCCATCAAAATATATCATTACACAAGGACTTGCATAAATGTTAAGTTTTCTTACAAGTTTCATATTATTTCTAACATCAATATAATAAACTAAAATATTTGGGTCTAAAGTTTTAAAATTATCCTCTAAAATCTTGCATCTAGAGCAATTCTCCTGAGAGAAATCAAAGATTATAAATTTATTATTCTTAACTAATTCATCAAATGATTGATTATTATCAAATTTAACCATTATTTAATCCATCCTTTTTTTACTAAATAGTTCTTTAAATAAATAGTCCAATTATGAATATAATCATCCTTTAAATTAGCCCCTCCATTTTCCATCGAATCATCCGCTAAACTCATACCATGAAGTCCATAATCAAAGACATGATACTCGCAGTTAACTCCTTCATTAATAAAAGCTTCATATAATTTTAGAGAATTTAAAATATTAACTGAATTATCTTTTTCTGTATGCCACATAAAAACATCAGGTAATTCTTTTGTTACATGTTTTTCTAAAGATAATTTATCTAGCAGTGCATCCGTTTTTAAATCGCCCAAAAGACATTCAAATGAACCATTATGTGCATATTCTTTATCGCTTGAAACAACAGGATAACATAAAACAAGTCCGTTAGGAAGTGAATTATTACCATGTTCATTGTGGTAAATACTTTGAGATAATACTAAATGAGCTCCTGCAGAAAATCCAATATTTAAGATTTTATCAGGAATAATATTATATTCTTTTGAATTATTTCTAAAATAGTCAATTACATAAGCTAATTCCATTTGAGGAGTAGGATATAAATCTAATTCCTCACGGTAATTTAAAACTACTGCATGAAAACCAAGTTCTAGAAAATAGGAAGCTACATTAAAAGCTTCCCTTTTTGAAGTATGATTGTATCCTCCGCCAGGAACAATTACAACAAGAGGTCTAGTTAACTCATCATTTGCAACATATGTAAAATAATTAGCGGACTCTTTAAAATATATCTTCTTTGTCATATTAAGCTAGAATCTCCTCAAGCATAGCTTTAGTTATTTTAAGACGGGCTATTTGAGTTTCATTTGTAGCTTGTTCTAAGGCTTTATTAGTTTGATTTAATAATTCAGAATATTTCTTAACAAACAATTCTGATTTTTCTTTTCTCAAAATAGGACCAAACTTCATATCATAGAAATCATATTTTCTATCTAATGGTTCATTAGTTGAAACTATAATTTCATAAATATGATTATTCTCTTCAATCATATATTCTTCAATAATTTTGAATCCATTATTAATTAAGAAAAATCTAACCTTACTTGTATCATTATGAGGAGATAAGATTAATTTTTTAAAAGTCTTAGTTACATCAATATCATAATCAAGAATATCACAGATTAGGGAACCACCCATACCAGATATAATTAATCCTTCATAATCTTTATCATAAGTAGTAAGACCATCAGCTTTTTCTAAACTGATAGCCTCACTTAAATTGTTTTCTATAACATTCTTTCTTGCACTTTCAAGTGGACCCTCATTTATATCTAGTCCTAGACCTTTTTTAACTCCGTATTTTTTAATACAGTTAATAAGAGTATATGCATGGTCACAACCACAATCAACAACTGAATCTAGCCCACTAGCTAATGAGGCAATAAAATCTAATCTATCCATATTATCTTTCTAAGAAGTCTTTTAATTTTTTATTAGAATTTCTTCTAAGTTTATTTAAAGCCTTTGATTCGATTTGACGAATACGTTCTCTAGTAACATGGAAAATTTGACCAACTTCTTCAAGAGTTCTAGGTTTCTTATCTTCACATAAACCGAAACGATATCTAATAACCATTTCTTCTCTATCAGTTAAAGTTGCAAGAGCACTATCTAATTCTTCTCTAAGTTTGTTCTTTTGAGTATACTCATATGGATCTTGAGCAGTAGTATCAGCTACGAAATCACCAAGAGATGAATCTTCTTCTTCACCTACTGGCTTTTCAAGTGAAATAGGTTCTTGAGCTATCTTTAAGATATTTTGTACTTTTTCTACAGAGATACCCATCTTTTCAGCAATTTCTTCATGAGTTGGTTCTCTTGATAAATCTTGTACTAATTGACGTTGAATACGCATTAATTTATTAATTGTTTCAACCATATGTACAGGAATACGAATAGTTCTAGCTTGGTCAGCTACAGCTCTTGTAATAGCTTGACGAATCCACCAAGTTGCATATGTAGAGAATTTAAATCCTTTGTCTACTTCGAACTTATCTACAGCTCTAAGTAAACCCATATTACCTTCTTGGATTAAGTCTAGGAATGCAAGACCTCTATCTGTGTACTTTTTAGCACTATTTACAACAAGTCTAAGGTTAGCTTCTGCAAGTTTATCACGAGCAATATCACCTTGTTCTTCAATATCAAGTAATTGTTGATATTCTTCAGAACTTACTGTACCGTTATCATCCCAACCGATTTCATCAAGACGAGCCTTAGCCTTCTTACCAGCTTCGATTTGTCTTGCATAAGCAACTTCTTGTTCATGAGTTAAAAGAGGAATATTACCAATTTCCTTTAAATAAAGTCTAACTGGGTCATTTACCTTTACAGTAGCTGCTAACTTTTCAAGTGATTCATTTGTTAATACTTCTTCTTCACCATCTTCAAGAATTTCATCAGCACTTGGTCCATCGATTTCAGCTTCAAAAGCATCATCACTTTCTTTAACTGAAATACCTTGTTCATCTAAGAAAGCAACAACTTTGTCATATTCATCAGAATCAACTGAATAGTATTTTGTTATTTCTTTAGATTCGACAGTATTAGATTCACCAGCTAAAGTTTGAATTGTAGCGCATACTTCATCAAAGTTAATTTTTGCCATATTTTATTTCTCCTTTTTTTTACGTTTATTGTTTATAGATCTCATTTGAGATAATTTAGTTTTTAATGCATTTAGTTTTTCTTCTTCAGTTAGAGAAGAAAAGTTCTTATTTTGCTCATTGAAAATCTTAGCTTGATAAGATTTAAAACATGCATCTACAGAAGCTTTTATTTCACTTTCCGAGAAATTTTCATCATTAAACTCATTTTTAAATGTCGATATATCACTTACCCAGCAATTATATTGATCACTTGTTAACACTTTATAGAATAATCCTTCATTAAATGTATTATTAAAGACATAATAATCATTTATTAAAGTAAACCATAAGCTTTGATGTTGAGTATCAAAACATGAATAAAGTGGTATATTATTTTCCATTATTCCATCAAGATAAGTTGCATTATCTTTTGAAAGCATTGCATACTTGAATAATTTAAGTTGAGCTTTAAGTCTATATAATAAATTATTCCAATCTTCAGTGCTATATTCTAAAAGTCTTGAATTACTTGTACTTGCCCTTGTCTCTTCGCCTCTTGATTGATGAACATTATCAATAAATCCAGCAGCGTGAATGAAGGAATTAAAATCAATTAGAAGAGATGCAAATGATACTCCGGTATCTTCAGAAAAGCGTTTTAAATATCCTTCTACAAGTACTCTACTTGAAAGAGTATTTAAAAACTTAAACAACCTATTCTTAATTTTATCAATTTCATCAACACTTAAATTCTTTTTATCGCCTTTTATATATTCATATAAGAAATCATTAGGGCTTTGAATATGAGATTCAAAATACTTTTTAAATTCTTCACATCCAAATTTATTTACATATTCATCAGGATCCAGTCCATCAGGAAGACGCACTATAGATAAATTCAAATTACCTTTTTTAATTAAATTGATAGCTTTAACCATCGCATTAACTCCGGCACTATCTCCGTCATAACATAACACAACGTTATCCGAAAATTCGCCAATTAGACTAACTTGATTTGCAGTTAGTGCTGTACCCATTGAACATACTGCCTCGCTTAAACCAGCTCTAGTTGAAGCTATAACGTCCATTTGTCCTTCATGAAGAATAATTCTTTTCGTCTTTAGAATTTGACTTTGAGCCTTATCGATATGAAATAATGCTTGATTTTTTTTGAAAATAACAGTTTCTGGTGAATTTATATATTTAGCTTCTTCAGTTTCACCATTAAAAATTCTACCTGAGAAGGCAATTACATTACCATTCTTATCTTTAACTGGGAACATAATTCTATTTTTAAACATATCATAGAATGAATTGTTCTTTTCACTTTGCTTGATAAGACCACAATCGATCATATCTAGTTCATTAAATTTAAGATCTTTTAAGGTAAGATATAATGCATTTTCTTGATTTGGAGCTAAACCAATGTTAAATTCCTCAATTATATCATCAGTTATTCCGCGTCTCTTTAAATATTCAAGCGCCTTTTGACCTGACTGAGTATTATAAAGAGTAAAATGATAAAATTTACTAGCTTCTTCCATTAATTTATAATACTTAGTATAATCAGGACCTTTATTTACTTTTTTAATATTAAGTTCAATATTAGCTTTTTCAGCAAGTTCAATACAAGCTTCTTCAAAAGAAATTCTTTTTATCTTTTGAAGAAAAGTAATAGGCTTACCACCAGTATGGCACCCCATACACATAGCTATTTTCTTAGATACAGATACCATAAAGGAAGGTGTTTTTTCATCATGAAAGGGACACAATCCTTTATATTCATCTGAACCTGACTTAGTTAGTTTGGTATATTGACTAACAAGTTCAACAATATCAGTTTTTTCATTGATTTCATTTATTTTATCTTGTTCAATCATAATACCTCCCTATTTAATATTAAAATTCTAACTTTTTATTAACATAATCAATTACTTCATCAAGAGGTAATGTGATTTGTTCCATTGTATCTCTATCACGTAAAGTAACAGTATTGTTATTTAATGTATTATCATCTACAGTAAGACAGAATGGTGTACCAATTGAATCTTGTCTTCTATAACGCTTACCGATAGCAGCTGATTCATCATATGTAGTTGGGAAAGCTTTTGCAAGTTTAGCAAAAATTTCATTTGCCTTTTCAGCATGAACTTTCTTAATCAAAGGTAATACACATACTTTATAAGGAGCTAGATTATATGTTAATCTTAATACTTCTCTTGTATCTCCACCTTCTAGAGTTTCAACGTCATAAGCAGAGAATAAGATTGCAAGTAGCATTCTACCTACACCTACAGATGGTTCTACTACATAAGGAACATATTTAGTATTTGTCTCAGGATCAAGATATTCTAAGTTTTCTTTAGAATGTTCCATATGACGCTTTAAATCGTAGTCAGTACGGCTTGCAATACCCCATAATTCACCAAATCCCCATGGGAAGTTGTATTCAATGTCTGTTGTGGCTTTTGAATAGAAAGCAAGTTCTTTCTTTTCATGATCTCTAAAGCGTAAATCATCTTTAGAAACACCCATTGAAAGTAAGAAATCATAACAGAATTGTCTCCAATATGTAAACCATTCATCTTCAGTACCTGGTTTGCAGAAGAATTCAAGTTCCATTTGTTCGAATTCTCTTGTTCTAAAAATGAAGTTACCTGGAGTAATTTCATTTCTAAATGACTTACCAATTTGACCAATACCAAATGGTACCTTCTTACGCATTGAACGTTGAACATTTTTAAAGTTTACAAATATACCTTGAGCTGTTTCAGGACGAAGATATACTGTATTCTTTGAATCTTCTGTAACACCTTGGAATGTCTTAAACATAAGATTGAATTGACGGATGTCTGTAAAATCATGAGCACCACAGTTAGGACATGGAATATGATTATCTTTAATGAATTGCATAAGTTCTTCGTTAGACATACCATCTCCGCTTACTTTACCTTGAGTAAAGTCTTCAATGATTTTATCTGCTCTAAAACGGCTCTTGCATGCTTTGCAATCACATAGTGGGTCAGAGAATCCACCAACATGACCTGTAGCTACCCAAGTTTCAGGGTTCATAATAATAGCACTATCAAGACCAACATTATAAATAGATTCTTGAATGAATTTCTTCTTCCAACTATTTTTAATATTATCTTCAAGTGCAACACCTAGAGGACCGTAGTCCCAAGAATTTGCAAGACCACCATAGATTTCGCTACCTTGATAAATAAATCCTTTTTCTTTTAAAAACTTAACTAATGTATCTAAATTAATTTTGCTCATAATTCCTCCAAACAAAAATCACTTATTATATAATCTATTTTTTCAAAAAGTAAACCAAAATTTTAGAACTTGTCAAAAATTTCTTCTACTTTATCCATATTAAATTTAGTTTCACTAGAAACTGGAATTAATTCTTCATCCTTTAAATTTAATGTTTCTTTTATTAATTTTAATTGCTTAGGTAATTGATTTCTTGTAATCTTATCATACTTTGTAGCAATTATCGTTGTTTTAACTTTATAATATCTTAAAAATTCAAGCATAGTAACATCATCTTCAGTAGGTGCATGACGAATATCAACTAAAAGGAAAGCCATCTTAAGTTCTTTTCTAGTAGTTATATATTCTTCAATCATTTTACCAAATTCTTCAATTTGACTCTTTGATCTTATTGCATAACCATAACCTGGAACATCGACAAATACAATTTTATCATTAATCTTAAACATATTTAATGTAATTGTCTTACCTGGTTTTGATGAAGTTTTAGCTAAATTCTTTCTATTGCATAAACCATTAATAAAGCTTGACTTACCTACATTTGATCTTCCGCAGAATAAAAATTCAGGCAATCCATCATTAAGCATATGGCTTTTATTAGTACCACTTTTAATAAATTCAGCTTTAGTTATTTTCATATTTTACCTCAATTTCTAGTTTATTTAAAAGGTTATCTAGTTCACTGCCTTCTAAATAACATGTTCCTAGTTCTGCATGTTTAATAAAATCACCATGGAAGTCAGATCCAGCAGATACAAATAAATTATTTTCTTTTGCAAGAGTTCTAAACTTCGCTTCTTCTCCGTCTTTATTCTTAGGATAAATACATTCTAGTCCATCAATACCCATCTTGCAGACTTCTTTAACATTCTCATAGTCCATTAAAGTAGGATGAGCGAGTATTATGGTAGCACCCATACTCTTAAGTAACTTAACACCATCTAAAGCGCTCATCTTAGTGGAAGGAATATAACAAGGAGAATCATTTGAAACCATAAAAGATAATTCTTTGATATCTTTATTAGGATTACATTTAATTAAATTAGAATGCATATTCCCTCTAGTGATGATTGTACCATTTAACAAATCATCTAGGTCAATCTTCACATTAAAAGTATCTCTTATGTTAGACATCATCTTACGAGCTCTATCTTTTCTAGAATCAATAATAGATTTAGAAAAATCATACATTTCTTTAGGTACGATATTATTCTTAAAATAACCAATTAAATGGCAATTATCTTTACCAATAGTTGTAGAAAGTTCAAGACCTTTAAGAATGAAAAGCCCTTCTTTTTGACCAATTTCAAAAGCCTCATCTACGCCAAATACTGAGTCATGGTCAGTAATACCTAAAACATCAAGTCCATTTTCTTTAGCTCTCTTAACTACAACTTCTGGAGTATAGTAGCCATCTGAATAAGATGTATGTGAATGGAAATCTCCTCTCATATATATTCCTCACCTTTCTATTTATTTTCTTCTCTTTCGTAAGCCTCTAGTATCTTTTGTACTAATGGATGTCTTACTACATCAAGTTTTTCAAATCTAGTAATTGCGATTTGTTTAATTCCCTCTAATATATTAATAGCAGAAACTAGTCCACTTTTCTTGTTATAAGGTAAATCAATTTGTGAAATGTCTCCTGTAATAATCATTTTTGAATTAAATCCCATTCTTGTAAGGAACATTTTCATTTGCATTTCAGTTGTATTTTGAGCTTCATCTAAAATACACACTGCATTTTCAAGTGTTCTTCCTCTCATATAGGCTAAAGGTGCTATTTCGATAATGCCTTTTTCAATATAGTTAGTAACTGTTTCAACACCAAGCATATCATATAAAGCATCATATAATGGTCTAAGATAAGGATCAACCTTTTCTTTTAAATCACCTGGTAAAAAACCTAATGATTCGCCTGCTTCAATTGCTGGACGAGTTAAAATAATTCTTTTAGCAAGTCCTTTCTTAAGCATAGATACTGCATAAACACAAGCTAAATAAGTCTTACCTGTACCAGCAGGACCAACTCCAAAAATCATATCACAAGATTTAAGTGCATTTACATATTCTATTTGTTTTAAAGTTTTAGGATAGATTGCAAGACCTTCTTTATTTCTATCAATCATCTCTTTTTTCTTAAACATAGAATATAATTTATCAGTATTTTCTATATTATTATAAATATAAATAATGTCACGAGAAGTAATATAATAGTTATTTTCACACATATAACACATTACTTTAATTACTTCTTTTAGTTTTTCAATGTCAACTTTATTTTCTAAAGTTGTAGAAACTTCATTTAATTTTATTTCAATACTTGTATCAAATAATTCTTCAAGTGTTTTAATATTTAAATTTCCAGCTCCTGAAATAGCTTTGCTTTCTTCAAGTGTTTTAATATCACTAATAAATATCATCTAAACCTCTAAATAGCTAAAAATAATATAGCAGCAAGTCCGTAGTAAATAGTGATTGCAATTAAATCATTAATTGTTGTAATAAATGGACCTGAAGCTACAGCTGGGTCAATATGCATCTTTGTAAGTAAAATTGGTAAATAACTTCCAGTAAAGGCAGAAATAAACATTGATGTAAATAATGATAAACCTACAATACCACCAGCTTTGAAACAATCGTGCCAATTAAATTCAGTACCTGCATATACATTTGTATGTCTAATACCTAAATAAATTGAGATAAATATTGCACATAGTACACCAAGAATAAGACCATTTAATAAACCGATTTTAATTTCATGCCAGATAATCTTCCAACTAGATTTTTTTTCTTTATCACCATCAGAAATATAACGAATAGTTACAGCTAGTGATTGTGTACCAACGTTACCAGCCATATCTAGTACCATTGATTGGAAAGCAACAAGTGCTGGAAGAAGCGCAATAACCCATTCAAATTGACCAGTAACTGTAGATACAACAAGTCCTAAGAACATTAAGATAACAAGCCAAGGTAAACGTTTCTTAATAGATTTACCTAGTGGTTCATGTAAATCATCTTCTTCTGATAAACCGGCAAGTTTTGCATAGTCATCAGATAATTCATCGTCAACTGATTCAATAATATCAGAAGATGTAATTACACCTACTAGTTGTTTATCTTTAGTAATAACTGGAACAGAATCCATATCATAATCTCTGATTTCATTAATAGTTTCAGAAACTAAAGCAGTATCAAGAACTGATGGATAATTTGTAAGAATAATATCTTCAAGGCTTTGATTCTTTCTTGCGATAATTAAATCCTTTAAATCAATAATACCATATAATGTATCATCAGGATTTAAAACATAAATTGTTTGAATATTATCATTTTCAGCAGCTTGGCTTACAAGTTCTTTCATAGCACTTGTAATAGTAGAGTCTTTTTCAATAGTAATGAAATTAGTAGTCATTTTACTACCAATTTGATCATCATGATAAGAAGAAATAAGTTTTACATCTTCTCTTGATTCCTTTTCCATACGATTGAAAATTTGATCCTTATCTTCATCTTCTAGTTCATCAAGTACGTCAACAGCGTCGTCAGCGTCCATTCTTTCAATAATATCTGCAGCTTTATCGTAATCAAGTTCAGCTACGTAATCATCTACATTATCCAAATAAGAGAATACTTCCGCTGTTCTATCAACGCCAATTATTCTATATAATTTGATACGTTCAGTTTTCGATAAGTGCTCAACCACATTTGCGATGTCGTTTGCATGATAACTATCTAATTGATCTTTTTTTACTTCATCTGATTCACTAGAATACAAGATAGTTCTAATTTGTTTGTAATAATCTTTTGCCATAGTATATTCCTCCCATTTCTTTATAAATGATTACTTTTCAAAAATAATCCATTTTAATTATATCATTTTAGACTCCTTATTTAAACCATTAAATTTACTCTTTAGAACAATTTTACAATTTGTAATTTTGCATAAAAAAAGATGCACTAAAAGTGCACCTTTATATAATTATCTATTGCTTGCAAGAGACAAAGCAATCTTCATCATATTTGTAAATGATGATTGTCTTTGTTCAGCTGTTGTATTGCTTGCTGGATTAGTAAATGAATCAGAAATTGTTAGTAAGCAAGTAGCCTTCTTCTTTAAATGTTTAGCAGTTGCAAATAAAGCAAAACTTTCCATTTCTACTGCGCTGCAACCCTTTTCGTCTCTAATCTTTTCCCAAGAGAAGTTAGGATTATCATGATAGAATACATCTGAAGAATGTACACAAATATCAGTTAATTCAATTCCAAGTTCTTCTGCAGCCTTATGTAATTTCTTATTTAAATTAGTATTTGACTTCATTACATGTGCACCATAATTGAAAGCAACTTTAGCAAAAGTAGATTCAGAATATGCACTTGTAACAAGTACTGTATCAAATACTTTTAAATCTGGTGAATAAGCACCTGCTGAACCGATACGAACGATCTGTTCAACTCCATAGAATTGGTATAATTCATAAACATAAATACCAAGAGAAGCTTGTCCCATACCAGAACCCATAACTGAAATTCTCTTTCCGTTATATTTACCAGTATATCCATTCATACCACGAACTGTATTGAATTGGTGAACATCTGTTAAGAATGTTTCAGCAATAAACTTAGCTCTTAAAGGATCTCCTGGAAGTAATACTGTTTTTGCAATTTCACTTGCATCTGCACAACTATTGTGTGGTGTAGGTATATTAGCCATAATTAATCTTTATCCTCCATAATTTGAACTCCAGCTGAGCAACCAAGACGAGTAGCTCCAGCTTCAACCATTGCAAGAGCGTCAGCTTTAGAATGGATACCACCACTAGCCTTAACTCCCATATCGCTTCCTACTGTTTCTCTCATTAATTTAACATCATGAACAGTAGCTCCGCCTGTACCAAATCCTGTTGAAGTCTTAACGAAAGTGCATCCTGCCTTTTTAGCAGCCTTACAAACTTCTACCTTTTCTTCATCAGTTAAGTAACAAGTTTCAATAATAACCTTTGTTACAATACCTTCTCCAGCAGCTTCTTTGAAAGCTTTTAATTCTTCATAAATATATTCATAGTTATGATCTTTAGCTTCACCAATATTGATAACAATATCACATTCACTAGCACCTTTTGAAACAGCATCCTTTGTTTCGAATACCTTAGTTTCAATAGTATTAGCTCCAAGAGGGAATCCAATAACTGTACATACAACTACATCGCTTCCCTTAAGACATTCTTTAGCATAACTAATCCAAGTAGGATTTACACATACTGACTTGAAGTTATACTTCTTTGCTTCCTCACACAAAGCTTTAATTTGCTCTTTTGTTGCAAATGCTTTTAATAATGTGTGATCAATTAATTTAGAATTTACCATATTTTTCTCTCTTTCCTTTTTAAATTTATATTTTATAGGTCATAAATATTTGATAATTCTACTTCATAAATATCTATAGATAATATATCAATAGAATTAAATTTAGTACCTAATAAAATCTTTTTAACCTTTTTTAAATATTTATCATTTAATAAATATGCGCGGTATTTTGTTCCAGATGGAACCTCGGTTAAGAACTTAGAAATCTTCTTATAAATAGCCTCAAATCTAACAAAAATTATTCTATCATCTTTTTGTTTAATTCTAAACATATAGACTCCAGGAGGAATAATAACTCCTTTTACAATTTCAGTTAAATCAATACAAGTGAAGGCTTTTCTTGAAGATTCTTTCTTATAAAATTTATAAGATAAAGCTTCAAGTTCATATTTCTTTGCAAGTTCATCCTTAACTTCAATATAAGAATAAACTTTTTCTAAGTCTTCTTCATCCATCCTATCATAATGCAAGAACTCATCATTATTATTCTTTTCGCAATATTTTTTATATCCATTCTTACCGAACTTTAAAACATTTAGTAAAATATCGCGATTGAATTTTACTGGTTCTTCAAATAATTCATTATAGACATAGAAATCAAATTGCTCGCAGATTTCTTTAATGATGTCAACTAATCTTGAAACTTTATAAGTATTACTTAAAAGTTCAAACTCTACATAAAAGTTTGTATCAAGATACTTACCGCTTAATTTTTCAATGTGAGGAATATTAGATCTATTAGCTATAACAAATGTTGCTTTAAAGTCTAGACAAGTATCATTATAATATACTTTTTTTATCATTCCTTCCTCATTGTATGTTGCATACTTTTGAGCCTTTAAAAATGTTAATAATTCAGATTTATCATAACTTCTAGATTCAACTTTTAAAAAGTAATATTTAAATAGCATATAATCACTTCCTCTTTTTTAATCTTATCATTTTTAGTCTAAATTGTCAAAAAAACTAGCATTTTTTAACATATTATTGTGATCTGTTCTATCAACAACAATCAATGTACATGTAACAAATCCATGATATAAATAGTCTAAATCAGTGTTTGGACCTATATTACCAAAATAAGCATATTTTTCAGGCAAATAGTTTGTTTCTTTAAGTAATACATTAGAACTATATTTACTTGGTATATTTAAAGGACATAATTTTATCTCATCATGTAATATGCTTTCACAAATATTATATGAATAGATATATTCATTTGTATATAATTTCTTATTAAATACCTTATCAAATATTAAATCAAGTCCTTTATTAATATTATCAAGACTAGAATCAGGGTCAGCTGAAATTGCAACGGCAGGAACACCTTTGTTAATAGCCTCACTTGCAGCTCCTATTGTACCACTATATAAAACATCATAACTAGCATTAAGACCATTATTAATACCTGATATTACTAAATCAGGTGCTTCAAACTCTTTAAAGTAATAATATACCCCATCAACTGGAGTACCAGGATGGGTATATTTATTATCTTCCATTTTAGTTAATTTATTATACTTGTATTCCCAAAATCTCATTGCACTTGATATACAAGAATTGTTTTTATCTGGGGCTACAAGAATAACTTCATGTCCTAATTTTTCAAGTCTTGTAAATAATACATGAATTAGTTTTGATTCAAAACCATCATCATTAGTTATTAGAATTTTCATTTATCTTATCTACAATAGCTTGGCAGCGAGGACATAAATTTGATGGAGTTAAGAACTTAACTGTTGCACGGCAACGTTCACATACCTCACCTTGAGCAGCTTCAACTGAAACTTTAAATTCATCACCTGAAACAAATTCAATTTCAGAAACAATTAAGATTTGAGCAATATTTGCATTTAAACTATCAAATACTTCTTTAGCCTTAGAATCTAAAGTAATAGTTAATTTAGCACCAAATGACTTACCGATAATCTTAGCACTTCTTGCATCTTCTAATGCTTTTAGAATTTGAGGACGGTATTCTTGCATGAACTTATTATAAGTTTCAAGTAAAGTATTATAAGCACTATAATCAGCTACTTCTGGTAAGTTTTCAAGATATGCATCTTCTTCAGTATGGAATGGTAAATAACTATAAGCTTCACTTGATGTATGTGGAATAATTGGAGAAACAATTAAAATTAATGACTTAACAATTTCATAAAGTACAGTTTGAACTGATACACGAGCGAAACTCTTGGCTTCTTCGATATAAAGGATATCCTTTGTAAAGTCTAGATAGAATGATGAAAGTTCATTAGCTACAAATGAATTGATTAATTTACATACATCATTGAATTGGAATTCATCGTAGGCCGCCTTAACATTCTTAACTAATTCATTTAGTTTAATTAACATGAATTTATCTACATCAGGTAATTTATCAAATGGAATCTTATCACTACTTGGATTATAACCATCGATATTTGCAAGCATGAACTTAATAGTATTACGAATCTTTCTATAAGAATCTGATACTTGTTTTAATAAGTCATCAGACATTACCATGTCAGATCTAAAGTCTACATTTGCAACCCATAAACGTAAGATGTCAGCACCTTGAGTATTACATACCTTAATAGGATCAACTGTATTACCTAAAGACTTACTCATCTTTTGTCCCTTACCATCTAATGTAAATCCATGAGATAAGACTTTCTTGTATGGTGCAATACCGAAGTTTGCAACTGAAGTGATGATTGATGAGTTAAACCAACCTCTATATTGGTCAGAACCTTCTAGATATAAATCAGCAGGGAACTTTAATCCTCTTCTTAAAAGAGTCATATATGATGAACCCGAATCAAACCAAACGTCCATGATGTCTGTTTCTTTTCTAAATTTACCATTTGGTGAATGAGAATTAGTATAACCTTCTGGAAGTAAGTCTTTAGCATCTCTTCTATACCATTCAGTTGAACCATATTCGTCAAAAATCTTTGCAACATGTTCAATAACAACTGGGTCTAAAATAGCTTCACCATCTTCACAATAGAATACAGGAAGAGGTACACCCCAAGCTCTTTGACGAGAAATACACCAATCATGTCTTTCCTTAATCATGTTACCAAGTCTTACTTCACCCCAAACTGGGTCCCATTTAACTGTATTGTGGATAGCATTTAAAATTTCATCTTTAATTGGATCAATAGATGCAAACCATTGAGCAGTAGCACGGAAAATTACAGGTTTCTTTGTTCTCCAGTCATGAGGATATGAGTGAGTAATAGGGTCTAATAATAATAAAGAACCATTTTCTTTTAAATCTTCAATGATAGGATCTTCACTCTTTTCATAGAATAAACCAGCATATTTACCAGCTTCTTTTCCTTGAACACCATGGTCATCAACATAAACTAGAACATCAAGATTATATTTCTTAGCTGCTACATAGTCATCTTCACCATATCCAGGTGCAATATGAACAAATCCTGTACCATCAGTATCAGTTACATAGTCTGCATTGATTACAAGACTTTGTCTTTCATATAAAGGATGATTTACATGTAAATATTCTAATTCCTTACCTAAAACTGTACCTAGAACAGTTACATTTTCAAGTCCTAACTTACTAGTTAACTTCTCAAGTAATGATTTAGCACAAACCATCTTACCTTTATTTGAATTAAATACAACATATTCAAATTCAGGATTAGCTGCTACTGCAACATTGCAAGGAAGAGTCCATGGAGTAGTTGTCCAGCAAGCAAGTTTAGCATTTTCAAGTAATCCAGTACCATCTACAAGATCAAATGTAAAATAAATAGCCTTAGATGTAATATCTTTATATTCAATTTCAGCTTCAGCTAGAGCAGATTCACTAGATGGAGACCAATAAACTGGCTTTAATCCTTTGTAAATTAATCCTTTTTCAACCATTTTACCAAATACTCTAATTTGATCACGTTCAAATTCATGTTGTAATGTAATATAAGGATGATCAAAATCAGCCTCAACACCAAGTCTCTTAAATCCAGCCATTTGTGTTTCAACTTGTTCATGAGCATACTTATCACATAAATCTCTAAAATCAGGAATAGAAACTTCTTTTCTATTTACGCCCTTCTTTTGAATAGCATTTTCAATAGGAAGACCATGAGTATCCCAACCTGGAATATAAAGTGAATAGAAACCATTCATATTTTTATAACGAACAATAAAATCTTTTAAAATTTTATTTAAAGCATGTCCTAAATGAATATTACCATTTGCATATGGTGGACCATCATGAATAGTATATTGTTCACATTTTTCATTCTTTTCTAATCTTTTCTTATAAACATTCTTTTTTGCCCATTCTTCTTGAATCTTAGGTTCTTTGTTTGCTAAATTAGCACGCATTTCAAACTCAGTATGTCCAAGATTTATGGAATCTTTAAATTCTGACATATATAAAACCTCCAAAATAAAAAAGCGTCCTCTAAAAATAAAGGACGCTAATAAACGTGTTACCACCTTTGTTCAATTATAAATAATAATTGCACTCATTAAAAGTTAACGCCTTCATACGGATTACACTCGTCGCATAATCATCTCCACAGTGATTCTAATTAAACAAGTATTCTAGTCTCTCACCATCACTAGTCGCTTTAAACCTTTTGTTTAATTACGTCTGTTTCAAAGAATTTATAATCTAATTATATTATATTTATATTTAATTAGCAATTGATTTAATGACATTATTTAAAGTGCCATCTTCAAAATGCTCTTTAAGTGCAAATAAATAAGTTGTCTCTCTAAGGCGTACATATTTACCACCTAAAGCCCAAACTGCACCGCTAAAGAAAGCGATATATTTATTTGCTGCCATAGTATCTAATTTTTGAAAATTAAGTACAAGAGGATGACCTTCCTTTAAAGAGTTAACAAGTCTAGCTGCTTCTTTATCATCATCTTCAAGTTGTTTACTGATAATCATTTCAGCTGCTGACTTTACTTCCTCTTTACTTTTTTCTTCTTTAACTTCTTTTTTACCAAATAATCCCATATTATTCTTCTGTAACCTCATCATTTAATTCAACATCTTTTTTTCTTGTAATATCTTGAACTTGAGATTTATTACCTCTATGAATCGCAATTAATGTTGTGTCAACATATGGTGCAATTGTATTCATCTTTAGAGGTGGACAAGAAATAACATATTGAATTGGCATTGAGTTCATGAATTCAAGCATTGAATCAATACGACTACTATCCATGTTGTTAAATACTTCGTCGAACATAACAAGTCCGATAGCAGATTTATTATTTTGAACGAAGATACGAACAAATGATGCAATAATAGCTACATAGAATGGTACTTGTGTTTCAGCACCTGATTTAGCTCTGAACACTTTAGAATATAACATATACTCACCATATTGGTTAGTAATCTTAATGTCATAATCCATATAAGTACGATAATCAGTAAATTTAGCAAATGACTTATTATCATCTAGAGATTCGCTTGAAATAGCTGTAAACAATTCATCAAGTTGTTGATTATATGTTTTTTCAAATTCAATTGTGAATATCGTATTACCTGTTAAAGCTTCATCTGATTTAAACATATCATAGAATGAACCATATTCCTTAGACTTAAGGAATGTAAATTCATAAGTATCATTACCAAATGGAATCTCTTTTAAGGCATCGTTAATCTTTTGGATTTCATTTTCAGCCTTTAAGATGTTACCTCTTAATTTAGAAATGAAATCTTCTTTAAAGATATGTTCAGCTAATTCTCTAGCATTTCTTACCTTAGCTTCATATTTAACAAGTTCACTCTTTTCAAGTTTATCAAGTTCTGCTAAATATGTATCAACATAAGGAAGACCTACAGAAAGATTAGAATTGAACTTTTGAATATATTCACTTTGTTTATTAATAATACCTTGAGAAATATTATTAAAGTTAGAAGTTTCACTTTCAAATCTAGCTTCACAATTCTTATAAGCTCTGTCAATAGGCATTTGACTTACAAGAGAGTCATATTCATTTCTTGCATCTTTATCTAAAGCTAAGTTATCTTCAGATATCTTTGCAAGGAACTCATTAACTTCTTTTAAGTTGTGATCAAGTTCTTCAATCTTAGTATAGTAGTTACCAATTCTAATATTTTGCTCACCAATACGTTGAGAAATAGTAATCTTCTTAGCTTCTGAATCTTTAATTTGTTGCTTAACTTTATTATACTCATCTTGAGTTTCAGTTGTAGATAACTTCTTAGATTGAGCTTTTTGTTTGTTAAGTTCAAGAATTTTATTAGATAAAGCATAATATGTATCTAAATCAGCCATTTGTTTAATTAATAAGTCAAGATTCATATTGCTTATAGCACTATTAAATTCTTTTAAATTATTAATTTGACCATCTATAGAATAATAACTTTCACTAAGTTCACTAGCCTTCTTTTCATATTCAGCCTTTTGTTCGGCTACAGCACCCCTACCAATGAAACGAGTATCTCTAAGTTCCATACTACGAACAACGAAACCTCTATATAATAAACCATCATTAGTAACTGATACATTATAATTCTTAAGTTCAGATTCGTTCTCACACATAATAACCTTACCACAAGCAAAGTTAATATAATGTTCTGCATCCTTATTATCACTAGTCATAATAGATGCTAAACTGTTAGGTTGATAAATCTTTTCACCTTGAATTGCATTAGTATTAACAATACCATAACCCTTAGGATATTTATTTTTAATACGTGCAAAGATAGTTAAAGCTGAATCATAATATTTAGGTTCAACAATTAAATAGAACTTTTGATTACCTAGGAAAGATTCAATAATTTGAGTCCATCTGTGATCAGTAATTTCAACAAGTTCGCATAAAATATGAACAGAAACATCTTTATTATATAAACGCTTTAAGTTATCAGCTATTTCTCTTCTTAATTCATTTAATCCATTAGGATAAGATAATCTATTAGAATCAAGGTTTTGTTTAGCATTCTTAATTTGTCTCATTTGATCAAGAATACCATTCTTACTAGATGTAAGAGAACCTATTTCAATTAAATTATCATTGATTTTTCTGCTTAATGATTGATTTAAATTAATTAATTGAATTCTATTATCTTTAAGTAAATTTTGATTTAAATCAGTTAATTTTAATTTAGACAATTGTTTTAATTCTTCAGAATCATTATTTTCCTTAACCTTATTAACTAAATCTTTAAGATTAGTAACATTTGATAGATATTTATTTTCAATATCTCCATAACTTTCAATTTCTTCTTCAGTCTTATGGATTTGTTTAGTTAAATATTCAGTATTTTTAAATCCTTCATCAGATGATAAAGCTGTATATAGAGTTTGTTCCTTATCTCTTAGTTCATTTTGAAGATTATTTTGATTAGTTAAATCTTGTTTAAATGTTTCAAGTTTAGCATCTTCAAGTTTAATTTGATCCATGTAATCAATCTTATCTTGTTCAATACGTTTAACATCAAATAACTTCATTAAATAAGTTAAATAATTTCTCTTTTCAATGATTTCTTTATTATCTTCTACTAATGAAGCAAGTTCATTTAAAGTGTTAATCTTGTTTTGAATTACAACTAATGTTGATTCTAAGTCTTTATAAGATCTAATTGCATCTCTAACATTATCAACTTCAATCTTTTCTTCATTTAAAATATTTTGATAAATAAATTCCTTTACATCAGAAATAGGTTTAAATGCAATAGCCTTAGTAATCATATTAAAGAAATCTTCGCTAATTGAACCATAAAGATTTCTATATCTAGACTTGGCTTCTTTTTGTGAAGAATGGAAAGTTAAATCTTTATTATTTTTTCTAAATGTAACAAGGCTATAAACTTTACCTTCTACATCCATAAAGCAAATATCTTCAACTCTTTTAGATACTGCTGAGTAGAATAAAGATTGACATGGTGAAGTTTCAGTTGCAGGAGCGTCAATTACAACACCAATTACAAAATATTCTTTAGCATCTTCATCATAGAATTCAAGGGCTACATCACCAGTTACATCACCATCACGTAAATATTCCTTATTTTCAATACCAAGTTTACACTTAACATATCCTTTAAGGTCACGTTTTGACTTTTCATTAGCTGCTTGGTTAAATTTCTTTTCACCAGCAGTAATTACATAGCTTAAAGCGTCAAGGATAGTAGACTTACCAGCTGCGTTTTGTCCTGTAAGTAATACATTACCTTCAATATTAATAGTTTCATTTGAAAGATAGTGCCAATTAATTAATCTAATTTTTGTTAATTTTTTCATTATGCTTCTACCTCACTTAAAATATGTCTAATTTGTGTATGTAATTCATTAATATCTAATGTCTTAACAGCAGAAAGTAATGTAGGAAGTAATACTACCTTAGTGTTAGCTACTAAAGCATCTTTAAGACCAATTACTTCAATAAGATTATATTTTCTAAATAATCTTAAAGCTTTAACTAAATCAGTCTTATTTAAATTCTTCTTAATTTCTAAAAATTTATATTTATTTTGAATATCTTCAACATTAATAATAACATTGTTATTAACAGAAGTTTCCTTCATATGTTCTGCATAAAGTATTCTTAAAATTAAAAGAATAACTGTTTCATCTCTCTTAAGTTTTAAGACATTACTTGCAGTTTCACCAATAAGCATAACTGTACCTAGTTGCTTATCAACTTCAATTTCATATCCTAAAATAGAAAAGAATTCATCAAATAATCCTTTAAAAGATAATACGAAATAATAATCTTCTTTATTATCTTGTTTATCTCTACATAAAAAAGTATTAGATAAAAGCTCGTTTGCACAAGACTTAAATGTATTCTTTTGAGCTTGACTTAATGTTTCGTAATCAGCCAACATTTTATTTTACCTCCCTTAAAATGAAATCAGGCATAATGAATTTTGAGTTTTCAATACGAGAATCTAATTTAATAAATTCAAGACCTTTATCTGCTCCATATATTAATGCATAAAGTACAAGTAATACTTCATTTATTGTAGTATCATCCTTAATATATGAACTAGCTTTAAATTCACCATTAACAATATGAGTATTTAAGAATTCTTCAAGTACATCATCATTATATGGATTTTCATAAGTCTTTAAGAATT
This sequence comes from uncultured Eubacteriales bacterium, assembly GCA_963605425.1. Taxonomy (GTDB): domain Bacteria; phylum Bacillota_I; class Bacilli_A; order Acholeplasmatales; family Anaeroplasmataceae; genus JAEELC01. The sequence goes on along the minus strand of CAVCUQ010000010.1, from coordinate 25,304 downwards.
CAGCTAAATCACTAGTTAAATCGAATCTTGATAAATCAACATATTGACTTTCTTCTTTTTCGTATTTACCACGTGGTGTATATAAACTCTTTTCCGGATTGTAATATTTTTGTTCTCTAAGTTTAAATAATTCATTAACCTTATTAATAGCCTTATCCACATGATCATTAGCATTTTCAATCTTAATATATTTTAATATATCATTAAGTTTACCAACTGTATTGTCATCTTCAGACAATAAGAATTTAATCTTTCCAATTGTTGAATCAACATATTTAGTATTCTTCTTATCAATTTCATCAATAAAATCATCAAGTTGATTGAATACATCTATAACTTCATCAATATCTTGGTAAGCCTTTTTATAAGCTTCATCACTAGATTTAAATTTACCTAAATAAGATTCTACAACCTTGTACATTTTATTTTCATTTCTTTCGATATCTTCAAGATTTGTAACTATAGATAATCTATATTTATTAATGTTATCACCAGTTTTTAATTGTTTATAACCATGATCGATAAGTTCAGCCTTATAATTCATAAGTTTTTCAATTAAATCATGAATGTCACTATTATCAACAACTGATGTTATATAATCCTTCATACGACTATCAAGTTTTCTTAAGGCTCTAAGTAACATCTTAGTATTTCTAAATACTTCTTGAATAGTTAAACCATAATCTTCAGAACTATTTAATAGTAAAGAATAAATAGTATGAATGAAACCATTATAATTATTATCACCAAATCCTAATAAAGGATCATCATCAAAATCAGCCTCATTATAATCAAATGATTCGATATTCCATGGCATACAATTAATTAAAGCTTCAACAAAGGTAATACCATTATCAGTAAAATTTAATATTTCCTCATAATCATTAGTAACTTCACTATATACCCAACCACATTGTTCAAATCTTCTAAGTACAAAATAAGCTAGACTTCTATTATTGCTAGATGCCTCATCTTCATCTTCATCCTCACCATCTTGATCTTCTCTTGAGAAAGAAAAATTAGCATTATCAAGATAATCAGAAAGTTCATCTACAATAACTCTTTTCTCTATACCAAGAATTGACCCCATTTCATAAGCTTTGAAGGCTTCAATTAGACATGCTAGATATAGACGTTTATTCTTACCAGTAAGTAAAGAGAAGAAATTTTCAGGTATAATATCAAACAAATCCATACACTCGCACTCCTTTTTTACAATTAATAAAATTATATCAAAATTTATACTTCCATTCAATTATTATGAAAAGAAAATTCATATATTTTTATCCTTTGATTAAACCTATTAAAAATAAAAAAACGTAACATTAAAGTTACGTCAATTATTACTATTAAACATTAAATTTAAATACCATTATATCGCCATCTTTAACAATATAATCTTTACCTTCTTGTCTAACTTTACCAGCTTCTTTTACCTTAGCCATTGTACCATATTCAACTAAATCTGAATAAGCAACAGTTTCAGCACGGATAAACCCTCTTTGGAAGTCAGAGTGAATAATACCAGCACATTCAGGTGCAGTCATACCACGTTTGAATGTCCAAGCTCTAACTTCCTTTTCACCTGCAGTAAAATAAGTTGCATAACCTAAAAGTGAATAAGTTTCTCTAATAAGTTTATTTAATCCAGCTTCAGGAATACCCATGTCAGCAAGGAAAGCATCACGTTCTTCATCAGGTAATTCAGCACACTCAGCTTCAATTTCAGCACTGATAGCAACAACCTTGCTTCCTTCATTATTTGCATAATTTACTAAAGCATTATAATAATCATTAGATTCGGGACTTGCAATCTCACTATCAGCCATATTAGCAATATACATAATAGGTTTATTAGTTAAAAGTTGATAACGAGTTACATAAGGAATTTCAGTTTCATCAAATGATAATACTCTAATAGGTTTAGCATCTTCTAAACACTTTTTTAATTTTAATAATAATTGATACTCAAAAGGAGCATCATCAACTCTTGATTGAGCTTTCTTTTCTACACGTGAGATTCTAGTTTCAACAACTTCTAAATCTGATAAAATTAATTCAGTATTAATTGTTTCAACATCTCTTACAGGATCTACAGAACCTTCAACGTGAATAATATTAGAATCGTCAAAGCATCTTACAACTTCGATAATAGCATCACAGTTTCTAATATTTGAAAGGAATTGGTTACCTAAACCTTCTCCTTTACTTGCACCTTTAACAAGACCTGCAATATCTGTAAATTCACAAACAGCAGGAACTAAACTCTTTGGATGATACATTTCATTTAATATATCTAATCTTTTATCAGGTACATTAACAACACCTACATTTGGATCAATTGTTGCAAATGGATAGTTAGCAGCAAGAATACCAGCCTTTGTTATAGCGTTAAATAAAGTTGACTTTCCTACGTTAGGAAGTCCTACAATACCAGCAGTTAAAGCCATTTTTTATTCCTCCTAAATTTTAATACCATATTAGTATATCAAAAAGCGTAAATAATTGAAAGACTTATAAAAAAAATATGAGTTTCCTCATATCTTTTTTATTTTTATTTCGCTTCTTTTCCAAATTTCTCGTCGAACTGACGGATACACTTATTTATTACATTTTTAGCTTCTTGTGGTCCGTCCATATCAAGTACTTGAACCTTTTTGTATTCAAGTGACTTGTATACGCTGAAAAAGTGTTTTATTTCTGTTAGTACGTGTTCAGGTAATTCGTCTATAGATTGATACATATTGTTAGTAGGATCTCCAAAAGGCACAGCAATAATTTTTTCGTCTGCTGCATCTTGATCAATCATCTTCATAATACCTATAGGAAAACAACGTACTTCTGAACCTGGAAGAATTGACTCACTGCATAACACTAACACGTCAAGGGGATCGCCGTCGTCAGCGTATGTATGAGGTATAAATCCATAATTAGATGGATAATGAGTAGATGTATAAAGAATACGATCAAGAATTAATAAGCCTGTTTCCTTATCAAGTTCATACTTATTCTTCATACCTTTTTGAATTTCAATATAGGCTATAAAATCATCAGCCTTAATTCTTCTAGGATCTATGTCTTTCCAAATATTCATGAAAATCCCTCCAGTGTTATTGATTGTATCACACATTAAAGAGAAAAGAAAGCGCTTTATATAGATTTATATACTTATTTTGTTAATGGCATAACAATTTCAAGTACTTCTGATTGAAGTTTTGCCATTATTTTGTCAGCTTCCGCATCAGTTTTACCAACTACTTGATAATAAACTTTAAGTTTAGGCTCAGTACCACTAGGTCTTAATACAAACCAGTTTCCACCTTCAAGTTCATACTTAACTACATTACTTGTAGGTAGGTCTGATTTTGAAACAGTGTTAGTTGTATAATCCTTAATTTCACCAGATTCAACATTTAGTTTAGATAAAATTTTAAAACTCTTTAAACTAATTTCATTTTTCTTGAAATAAGCCATAGTGTTGTTGATCTTTTCTTTGCCTTCTAATCCTTTTAAAGAAATATTAGTAATACCATCTTTATAGAATCCATATTCATTATAAATATCAAGTAAAGCGTCAACTAAATCTTTACCTTGTTCATAATAATATGCACATGTTTCACAAAGCATTAAACAAGCTTGTAAAGAATCCTTATCACGAACAAAATCTTTTACTAGACATCCATAAGATTCTTCAAATCCAAAGAAATAATTAGCTTTTCCTTCAATTTCTTTTGCAAAGTTACCAATATACTTAAATCCTGTTAGAGCAAGTTTATAGTTCATATGGTATTTTTTAGCAATTTCAACTGGAAGAGTTGAAGATACTATAGTTGAGAACATATATGATTTAGTTAAATCTTCTCCTCTTTGAAGAGCACATTTAATTAAATAATCATAAATAATAGTAGCTGATTGATTACCTGTAAGTAAAACATATTTATCATTATGCTTTACAGCAACACCAAGTCTGTCAGCATCAGGGTCAGTAGCAAGTACTACATTAGCACCAATTTGTTTTGCTAATTCGATAGCTTCATCATAAGCTTCTTTGTTTTCAGGATTTGAAGTTTTAACTCCGCTAAAATCAGGATCTTTTGTCATTTGGCAAGGAAGTGGTCTCACATCATATCCTGCATCTTGTAATACATTAGGAATAAATACTTGACCTGTTCCATGAAGTGGTGTGTAAACAATTTTGAAATCTTTCTTTAGATTAGGATTTTGAATAATTGTTTTAACCTTATTGATATATATTTGATCCATTTCTCTTCCCATAATAACAATACCATCATTGTTTTCTGATTGCTCGATATCAAACATATTATCAATTTTGTTGATTTCATTAATTACTTCAAGAGCGGCCTTAGGAAGTAATTGGCAGCCTTCTTCATCATAAATCTTATAACCATTATATTCTTTTGGGTTATGGCTAGCTGTAATCATGATACCACCAACCGCATGATTTTCTCTTACTGAGAATGATAATTCAGGAGTAGGACGTAAATCTTCAAATAAATATACTGTATAACCAATTTTAGTTAAGACTTTAGCACAAGATTCTGCAAAATCACGAGAATGATGTCTATTATCGTGGCTAATACAAATACCTCTTTTATAAGCATTTTCAAATTTTGATAAATATCTTCCAAATGCTAATGTAGCTCTATTTACTAGATAAATATTCATTCTATTTGTACCAGGTCCTAGGATACCTCTAAGTCCACCAGTACCAAATTCAAGATCACATGAGAAAGCTTCTTTTAATTCTTTGTCACTCATTTGATCTAATTCTTCTTTTAAATATGGAATTAAATTTTTATAATTTTTCCATTCATTTACTTTGTCTAAATAACTCATAAATTTCTCCTTTTTAATTATTTGAGTATCTATATTATATAAAATAGGCAAGTTCTTTTCAAGTTAAAAGGCTCCCTTTAAAAGAGAGCCTTATATTATTTAGTATTTCTTTTATAGATAGAAAGTAAACCTTTTAATACCAGTTCACTGTCTAAAATTATGTCATGTTTACATAAAGGTATAATGATACTAGATAATCCCCCAGTAGCGACAATTTTACAATCTTTAACCTTAATTTCTTCTAAGATTCTATCAATCATAGCGTCAACTTGGCTAGCTGCACCATAAATTACACCGGATTGCATACAAGATATGGTGTTATTGCATAAAACTGTTTTTGGAGTTTGAAGTTCAATTGCTGGAAGTAAAGCCGCATTATTTGTTAGTGCATTCATCGAAATAACAACACCAGGAGCTATAGAAATTCCCATAAATGTTGAATTATGTTGATAAATATATTTAGTTGCAGTACCTAAGTCAACAATTATAACATCATTTCCATAAGATACAGAACCTGCAACATCGCAAATTAAATCAGCTCCAACTTCTTTAGGGTTATCAGCTTTAACCATGACACCAGTTTTAATACCAGGGCCTACAACATGAACTTTTACAGAATAATATTTTGTAAACATTTTGACTAAGGCACTTGTTACAACAGGTACCACTGATGAAATTAAGACATCTTTGAAGTCAACGTTTCCTAATAATGTCTTAAATAAAACAATATATTCATCGCTTGATCTATTTTCTTGTGTTTTAATTCTAAATGTACGAATTATTGTATCATTATCACATACTGCAAACTCAATTGAAGTATTACCTACATCACATAATAAAAACATCATTACCTCCTATAATAAATATACTAAATATGGGCTTATATTTAATCCTTTATTTATTTAATTCATCAAAAACATTAGATGAATTAGTTTCCTCTATTTTCTCTTCTTTGTTAGCGTTTTGAGTAAATACTCTCTTTGATACAACTATAACTCTTGAAATTATAGGTGCAAAAATTATTGAAATTAACACAGCAACTCCTAAATTAGCACTAAAGAAAGCAGTGAGTGCAGGGAATTTAACTGCAAAAAACCAATTAATCATAGAATAAAATACTAATGCATTAAATACACATAATAAACCACTTGAGATAAATGTTGCAATATTTTCTCCAATCGCAATCGCTTCCTCAGTTTTATTTTTAGTAATTTTACCTGCAATAAAATCGCATAACTTATAGATTAATCCTACAAACAATCCGTCTAAAGCTCCGCGTCCTGTAACGCATAAAATAGTACAGAAAATTGCAAGTCCTCTATTCATACCATCCCAGTTATAGAATGTTTGGCAAGATGGGTCAAATATATTAATATAAGCTCCCCAAAGTGCACCAATTAAAGCTCCAGCAAGAGGTCCATACAATATAGCAGCTACAGCCACAGGAATTAGTCCTAGTGGAAGTGAATAAGATGCAATTGCAGGGATAGCTGTTGCAAGTGCTTGAAGTAAAATTGCAAGTGCAAATAACATTGCAAGAACAACCATCTTCAAAATTCTATCTTTATTTTTCATTTTTATCCTTTCTAGTCTTGACTTAAGTCAAGTACCATAAGCCCAAATAAATTATATAACTTATAGCAAAAAAAACAAGTAGAAATATTCTACCTGTTTTTGATATATTCTATTTGCTTTGCCAATCAGAATTAGGATCTTTTTGGAAAGCCTCAAGTTTACTTAAATCTTCTTCTTTAATATAATTTTCAGCATGTGCTTGCTTAATTAAAGCATGAAAATTACTAAGTGAATGATTTTCAACATTAGCATTTGCTAAATTATCTAATCCACTCTTTAATTCATAAGTAAATATAGATGCAATACCAAGTACATTAGCACCAGCTTCTCTTAAAATATTGCATACTTCAATGCTAGAACCTGCAGTTGAGATTAAGTCTTCAATAACAACTACATTCTTACCAACTGGAGTTACACCTTCAATTTGGTTCTTTCTACCATGATCCTTAGCACCACTTCTAACATAACCCATAGGTAAATTTAAAATTTCAGATACATAAGCAGCATGAGCAATACCTGCAGTTGAAGTACCCATAACTACTTCACAAGTAGGATAATATTTCTTAATAGTTTCAGCAAGTCCTTCCTCAATAATTTTTCTTACTTCAGGATAAGATAATGTTAATCTATTATCACAATAAATAGGTGATTTAATACCACTTGCCCAAGTAAATGGATCATTTGGCTTTAAGAATACAGCTTTAATTTTAAGTAAGTTTGAAGCTACTACATTTTCTAAATTTGACATATTAATTAAACTCCTCTAAACATTTTTTATAAGCACTAACAGGGTCTTCTGCACCTGTAATTGATCTACCAACAACAATATAAGTTGCTTTATTTTCTTTAGCTAATTTTGGTGTAGCAACTCTCTTTTGGTCACCTACTGCATCTCCAGCAAGTCTAATACCAGGACAAACGGAAATTAGTCCAAGTTCATCCATAACTGGAGCTTCAAATGCAGAACAAACACAACCATCAAGTCCAGCCTTTTTAGCATTTTCAGCATATACTTTAGCTACTTCTTTAATTGATTTACTAGAATCTACAAGTAATTCATTGTGTAATATTTCCTCATTGATAGATGTAAGAATAGTTACCGCAATAAGTTTTGTATTTTTTCCTTCTTCAGTAGAGTCTAGACCAACACGAGCTGCGTGCATCATTTCAATACCACCTTCAGCGTGAACATTAGTAATATCAACACCAAGGGCACCAATTTTTTCCATTGCTTTTTTAACAGTATTTGGAATATCATGTAGTTTTAAATCAAGGAAAATCTTAAATCCTTTCTTCTTTAAATCAACTACAAGACTAGGTCCTTCCTTATAATACATTTCCATACCTATTTTTAAATATGGATTTAATCCTTCAAAAGGTTTTAAAAATGAATATAATTTTTCTTTAGATTCAAAATCACAAGCAATAATAACATTATTCATATTTATGTGCTACTCCTATAATATCTTCTAAATTTTTAATATTTAATTCATCCATTACTTTATCTAAATCTTCTATAATATTCTTACAAGCATAAGGATTAATTAAATTTTCACTACCAACCATAACAAGGCTAGCTCCGGCATACATCATTTCAATTACATCATATGCAGTTGAAACGCCTCCCATACCAATAACAGGTACACCTACAGCCTTTGATACTTCATAAACCATTCTTAAAGCTACAGGGAAGACTGCCTTACCAGAATATCCACCTTTTTTAACTGCAATAATTGGTTTTCCAGTTTTTAAATCAATTCTCATACCTACTAAAGTATTAATTAAAGATATAGCATCACAACCAGCATCTTCTACTGCTCTAGCTATTTCTACAATATTTGTTACATTTGGTGATAATTTAACAATAATAGGCTTTTTAGATACTTCTTTAACTTTTCTAACTAAATCAGCAGCAACTACAGGATTTACACCTACAGCCATACCACCAGCTTCAACATTAGGGCATGATATATTTAACTCAATTGCAAAGACTTTATCACAATTAGATAATCTTCTTACTGTTTCAATGTAATCATCAAATGAATGTCCACCAACATTAGCTATAATTTGATCATGGTAAACTTTATCAAGTTTTACTAATTCTTCAGATATAACCTTATCAACACCAGGGTTTTGTAATCCAATTGAATTAATTAAACCATTTTCACATTCAGCAATTCTAGGCAAAGGATTACCATAACGAGGCTCAAGTGTAGTACCTTTACAAGAAATAGAACCTAAAATATTAATATCATAGTATTCAGCAAATTCATAACCAAATCCAAATGTACCACTAGCAGGAATGATTGGATTTTTAAAAGTTTTTCCTAAAAATTTAACTTCTTTATTCATAAATTACCTCACTTGCTTTAAATACAGGTCCTTCTTTACAAACTCTCTTAGGTCCAACACTTGTCTTTATAGAACATCCCATACAAGCACCGAATCCGCATCCCATTCTCGCTTCAAGAGAAACAAAACCATTATCTTTATATAATGATAGGTACTTAAGCATTACAAGTGGCCCGCAAGCATAATAATAATCATATGAAATATTATGTTTTTTTAAATAATTTACAGGATTGCCTTTATAGCCAACTGAACCATCATCTGTAGTAATAATTACTTCACCAAGAGTTTTAAATTCATCAACATAGCATACTTCATTACTATTTCTAAATCCTAATAATATAGTGGGTCTGATACCTTTTTGATTAAATCTTTTTGCTAAATTATATAGAGGAGCAATTCCAATACCACCACCAACTAGTAAAGGATTAGATGAAACAGTTTCATCAAATCCATTACCTAGTCCTAAAATTGTATTTATCACATGTCCTTTTTTATAAGTTGTTAAATCTTTAGTTCCATGTCCTAAAACCTTATATAAGAATTGAACTTGATTATTAGAATAGTCATGAATAGAAAGTGGTCTTCTTAAATAGTAATTGTCTAATTTTAATTCAGCAAATTCTCCTGAATTCTTAATTGCACTAGTATCTCCTTCAAGAGTTAAAAGATATATATCATTTTTAACCTGAATGTTTTGAGCAACTTTTAAATCTACAACTTTCATATTATTCTCCATCAATAGTATCAACGCTCATAGTTATACCTTCAAGTACATTAAGAAGGGCATTAACAGTATCAAGACAAGTAAATACAGCTACATTATTATCAATAGCACATCTTCTAATCTTTACACCATCATGGGCAATAGAAACTGAGTCATCTGTCATTGTATTAACAACATATGATACATAACCTTTTCTTAAGGCATCAAGAATTTCTTCACTGCCTTCTGAAAGTTTCTTTCTTACACGAGTTCTAACATTATGTTCTTTTAAGTATTTAGCAGTACCTGCTGTAGCTTCAATGTTAAATCCTAAATCATAGAATCTCTTAATTAAAGGTAAAGCTTGTTCCTTATCACTATCAGCTATAGTTACAAAGACCGTACCATAATTAACTAGTCTTTGACCTGAAGCTTTAAGTGATTTAAATAATGCTCTATTTAAATCTTTATCGTAACCGATAGCTTCACCTGTAGACTTCATTTCAGGTGATAATACGACATCCATACCTTGAATCTTAGTAAATGAGAAAGTAGGAGTCTTTACATACCATCTCTTTTTTTCTTCCCTAACACCAACATATCCTAATTCTTTTAAAGAATGTCCAAGCATTACGGAAGATGCTATATCAGCAATAGGTGCTCCAGTTGATTTTGCAAGGAATGGTACAGTACGAGATGAACGAGGATTTACTTCAATAATTGAAACTTCTTTATTATCTTTAACAATAAATTGAATATTAAATAATCCAATCATATTTAAGGCAAGACCAATTCTTGTAGTGTAATCAATAATAGTCTTCTTTACTTCCTCAGATAAACTATAAGGTGGGTACACACTCATTGAGTCTCCTGAGTGGACACCTGTTCTTTCAATTAGTTGCATGATTCCTGGAATAAAGACATCTTTACCATCACATATAGCATCTACTTCGCATTCAACACCATAAATATATTTATCAATTAAAACTGGGTGAGTTGAATCAAATTTAATTACTTCTTTCATGAAGCTCTTTAATGATTTTTCATCACTGATAATCTTCATCATTCTTCCGCCTAAAACAAATGAAGGTCTTACAAGTACAGGATATCCGATTTCATTTGCGGCCTTAACACCATCTTCAACTTTTAAAACAGCATATCCTTTTGGAAGTGGAATATTAATCTTTTCCATTTCTTTTTCGAATAAGTCTCTATCTTCAGCCTTTGCAATAGCCTCAACACTAGAACCGATAATCTTAACACCAAGAGAAGCTAAATCACTTGATAAGTTGATAGGAGTTTGACCACCTAATGTCACGATAATACCTTCAGGCTGTTCAAAGTCATAAACATTCATTACATCTTCGATTGTTAATGGTTCAAAATATAACTTATCAGATAAAGTATAATCTGTTGATACTGTTTCAGGGTTATTATTGATTACGATAGCTTCATATCCTTCTTTTTGAAGTGTCCAAATACAATGTGTAGTTGAATAGTCAAATTCAACACCTTGACCGATTCTAATAGGACCTGAACCTAATACAATAATCTTCTTTTTATTAGATCTAATTGTTTCATTTTCATGTTCATAAGTTGAATAGAAGTAAGGAATATAAGATTTAAATTCAGATGCACATGTATCAATCATCTTATAAACAGGATAGATATTGTTTTCTTTTCTATATTTATAAATATCAATCTTTGATTTATTATAAATCTTACCTAAATATTCATCAGAGAAACCATAAGTTTTAGCTTTAATAAATAATTCATTAGAGAATGGATTAGATTTTAATTCATTTTCAATTTGAACAATATGATCAAACTTTTCAAGGAAGAATCTATCAATTCTTGTAATTGAATATAATTTATCAATAGTTACACCTTTTCTTAAAGCTTCGCAGATAGCAAATGGTCTCTTATCATTTTGTTTTTTGATTTCTTCAATTAATTCATCTTCATTTAAATTTTTAAATTCATCAAGTTCAAGATGGCAAGCTTTAATTTCAAGAGATCTAACAGCTTTTAAAATAGACTCTTCTATAGTTCTACCTAAACTCATTACTTCTCCAGTAGCTTTCATTTGAGTGGATAGTGTTCTATTTGCATCAGCAAATTTATCAAATGGGAATCTTGGAATCTTAGTAACAACATAATCTAGGGTTGGCTCAAAAGCAGCAGGTGTATTAGCAATTCTAATTTCATCTAGAGTTAAACCGACAGCAATCTTAGCACTAACTCGTGCAATAGGGAATCCTGATGCTTTACTAGCTAAAGCTGATGAACGAGAAACTCTAGGGTTTACTTCAATTACATAATATTGGAATGAATAAGGGTCAAGTGAGAATTGAACATTACATCCACCTTCAATGCCTAAAGCTCTAATAATTCTAAGTGCTGAGTTTCTTAGCATTTGATATTCTTTATTAGTTAACGTTTGGCTTGGAGCAACAACAATTGAATCTCCTGTATGAATACCAACAGGATCAATGTTTTCCATATTACATACTACTATTGCAGTATCATTCTTATCACGAAGTACTTCATATTCAATTTCTTTATAACCTTTAATTGACTTTTCAACTAAAACCTCAGTAACAGGAGATAGTTTTAATGCATTCTTAGTAAGAGGAATCATTTCTTCATCGTTGTCTGCAAATCCTCCGCCTGTACCACCTAGTGTGAAAGCAGGACGTAAAATTACTGGATAACCGATTTTATGAGCAGCTTCTAGGGCTTCTTCTAATGTATGACAGTTATATGAAGGAAGAACAGGTTCACCAATTTGTTCACATAATTCTTTAAATAATTCTCTATTTTCAGCTTTTTCAATTGCATCATATCCTGTTCCAAGTAATTCAGTTTGACATTCTTCAAGTACACCATTAGTATAAAGTTTCATACCAAGATTTAATCCTGTTTGTCCTCCGATTGAACAAATTACTCCATCAGGTCTTTCTTTTCTTATAATCTTTGCAACATTTTCTAAATCAAGTGGTTCCATGTAAACTTTGTCAGCAATCTTAGTATCAGTCATGATAGTTGCAGGATTTGAGTTTACTAATATTGTTTCATATCCTTCTTCTTTAATTGCAAGGCAAGCTTGTGTACCAGCGTAATCAAATTCAGCACCTTGTCCAATTACGATAGGACCTGAACCGATAATCATTATTTTCTTTAAATCATTACGTTTAGGCATTTTTCTTTTCCTCAATACTTTCTTTCATATTCTTTAAAAAGCGTTCAAAAATGTATCTTGAGTCTTCAGGACCAGCTGCAGATTCAGGGTGATATTGTACAGCAATAACTCTGTTTCTAACATCTTCCATACCTTCAGCTTCACCATCAAGTAAGTTTACATGAGTTAATTCAAGTCCTGTACCAACTAGTGAATCTTTATCGATTGCATAAGAGTGGTTTTGGCTTGTAATTTCAATCTTTCCTGTTTCTAAATCTTTTACAGGATGATTTCCACCTCTATGTCCAAAACGCATTTTATATGTCTTAGCTCCATAAGCAAGTCCAATCATTTGGTGACCTAAACAAATACCAAGCATAGGTAATTTAGATTTTAGTGTCTTAATAGTATTAATAACCTCAACTACATCTTCAGGATCTCCAGGTCCATTTGAAATAAATAATCCATCTGGTTTATATTTTAGAATTTCTTCAACTGATGTATTATAAGGAACAACTACTACATTACACTTGTAACTATTTAGCATTCTAATAATATTTAATTTACATCCACAATCAATAGCTACTACAGTATATAAATGATTAGGACATCTTGAATACCAAATCTTTTTACTAGAAACCTTTTTTACTTGGTCATAATTATATTTAAAATTAGCTAATTCTTCTAAACAAGCATCTGTATCTTCATCCTCATCTACTATCATAGCCTTCATAGAACCATGATCTCTAATAATTCTAACTATTTCTCTAGTATCAACTCCAGATATTCCAGCTACACCATATTCATCCATTTTATCGCCTAGTGTCTCAGTATATCTAAAGTTTGAAGGAAGATCGTTGTATTCATGAACCACAAAACCTGACATATAAATAGATTTTGATTCATAATCTTCGCTAGTTAGACCGTAATTTCCAATTAAAGGATAAGTCATTACTACAATTTGATCACAATAACTTGGGTCTGATAAGATTTCTTGATATCCTACCATACTAGTGTTAAATACTATTTCAGCAATTTTTTTGTTAGATGAACCAAATCCTTCACCATGAAAGACTTGTCCATTTTCAAGAATTAGCTTTCTCTTCATATTAAATTCTCCTTTTATTTCTTATAAACAATGTTACCATTATAAACGGTAAGTATGTTAAAACCATATAGGCTCATACCTATGTAAGGGCAGTTATGTCCTTTTGATAATATTTCAGTTTCTGTATAGGTATGTTTATTATCAATATCTAAAACACATAAATTTGCAATAGCACCTTCCTTAATTTCGTTTATAGGAAGTTTTGCAAGTTTTAAAGCATTAGATGACATTATTTCTTCAAATTTTTCTAAGTCAATAAGACCAGTCTTAACTAAATTTGTATAGACTAAAGGGGCTGCAGTTTCAATTCCAATAATTCCATTAGGAGCCTTAGAATATTCCTTTTGTTTCTCTTCTTTAGTATGAGGTGCATGGTCTGTTGAAACAACGCCTGCCACTCCGCTAAGTAAAGCATTTAAAGTTGCAAGTCTGTTTTCTTCACTTCTAAGTGGAGGATTCATCTTGTAATTTGGATTTCCATTAATCATTTCTTCATTTAAGAATAAGTGATGTGGTGTTACTTCACAAGTAATCTTGAATCCTTCATCTTGAGCTTTTTTAATAGCTTCGAATGATTCCTTGCATGACATATGACAAAAGTGATAAGGACAGTTATACTTTTTAGCCTCTTCTATTTCTCTTCTTACAGCTACATATTCACCTTCAGGTAATGTTTTGAAAACATCATCTTCAGCATGTGATGCAATGAACAAATCATTATCTTTAACTAATTTTAATGTATTATCAAGTAATTCAATATTATTTACACCTACACCATCATCAGAAAAGTATCTAGTATGAGATTTTAAAGATTCAATGTCAGACATTACTTCTCCTTTTTCTCCTACTGATACAGAAGCATAAGGAATTGATTTTATTACTGAATCTCTTGCAATTATACCTTCTTCAACCTTTAAATGTTCTAAACTATCAGGACATGGATTTAAATTTGGCATTAAGAATACAGTTGTATATCCACCCTTAGCTGATGCCATGCTTCCTGTTTTAATTGTTTCTTTTAAACTGTTTCCAGGCTCTCTAAAATGAACATGTAGATCAGTCAATCCTGGGCATACATAACCATTATTTAAGTCGATACCATCGCCATCAATCGAATCTGCAATTTTAATTATTTTGTTTCCTTCGATTAGAATATCTTTTTTTACTAATTCTTTTCCTATTCTAATTCTTCCGTTTTTAAGTAACATTTTAAATTTCTCCATCTAATACTTTTGAAATTACGCTCATTCTTACAAAGACTCCATTAGTCATTTGCTTAAAGATTCTTGATTTAGAGCATTCAACTACATCGTCTGCAATCTCAATTCCTCTATTAACAGGAGCTGGGTGCATGATTATAGCCTTTTCTTTCATTTGATTAACTCTATCTAAGGTAAGTCCATATTTTTCAAAATATTCTTCGTTAGTCATACCTAGTATTACATCACGTTCAAATTGAACTCTAAGTAACATTATAACATCACAAGTTTTTAAAGCTTCTTCATAAGGTATAACAGGAGCACAATCATCTAGGAACTCTTTTGGTCCTGAAATATAAACTTCCATACCTAATCTTTTCATTACTTCAGCATTAGAATGAGCAACTCTTGAATGCTTAATATCACCAATAATACAACATTTAAGTCCATCAAAATGTCCAAATTCTTCCTTGATTGTCATTAAATCAAGTAAACTTTGAGTAGGATGTGAACCTGATCCATCACCTGCATTCCAAATTGGAATATTAATGTTTTCTAACTCTTTGTAATATTCATTAGCTTTATGTCTAATAACTACTCCATCAAATCCAATACTTTCAAGTGTTTTAACTGTATCGTATAAAGTTTCTCCTTTATTTACCGAACTTGTTGAAACATTAATTTGATCAACATCAATATCAAGTTTTCTCATAGCCATGACAAATGAATTATGCGTTCTTGTAGAATTTTCAAAAAAAAGAGTGGCAAATCGCTTTCCTGAATAGGAAAGAGAAAAACCACTCTTAAATTGAAATGCTAAAGAAAGAATAGATTCTATTTGATCAACAGTTAAACTTTGCAAATTAAATAATCCTCTCATACTGCACCTCTTATAAAAAAAGATTCTAGGCCTAGACTTAGAATCAAAATCCTTGATGTGAAATCTAGGGATATCTTTTATTTTTTACTGCTATTAGTATATCACGAGACCTCAAATAAATCTATAGGCATTTTTAGAAAGCGTTTTTATATATTTTCATTATCTTAGATGAAAGCATTAAAAAAGCCATAGGAATAATCCTATGACTTTAAAAATTTACTTAGGTTGTTTGCCGATATAAGCTAAGATACCACCGTCTACATATAAAATGTGACCATTTACAAAGTTAGAAGCATCACTAGCTAGGAAGACAGCAGGACCTTGAAGGTCTTCTGGAGTTCCCCAACGAGCTTGTGGAGTCTTTGCAACAATGAATTGGTCAAATGGATGACGAGATCCATCTGGTTGAATTTCACGAAGTGGTGCAGTTTGTGGAGTTGCAATATAACCAGGTCCAATACCATTACATTGGATGTTATATTCACCATATTCTGAACAAATGTTCTTAGTAAGCATCTTTAATCCACCCTTAGCAGCTGCATAAGCTGAAACTGTTTCTCTACCAAGTTCAGACATCATTGAACAAATGTTAATGATTTTACCATGTCCTTTTTCAATCATGCCAGGAATTACAGCCTTAGCCATAATGAATGGTCCTACAAGGTCGATATCAACAACTTGTCTGAAATCTTTAGCTTCCATTTCAGTCATTGGAGTACGTTTAATAATACCTGCATTATTTACAAGAATATCAACAGTACCTAATTCTTTCTTAATATCTTCTACCATTTTGATTACTTGTTCTTCATTTGTTACATCACAAATATAACCTTTAGCATCGATACCAATTTTCTTATAATTAGCAATACCTTCTGCTAATTTTTCTTCATTTCTATCATTGAATGCGATTTTAGCACCGCAATTAGCTAGTGCAGAAGCAATTGCAAAACCGATACCGTAAGTACCACCAGTTACAAGAGCAACCTTACCCTTTAATGAAAAACTTTCTAAATTTACCATATATACCTCTTTTAATATTTTATTTTAAATCTTTAGTTTTGATGAAATCTTGATCATCATAGTCTTGGTTTTCACCACACATAGCCCAAATGAATGTGTAATTATTTGTAGCTGAAGCAGCATGAATTGACCATGCTGGAGAAATAACAGCTTGATCAGGAGCTATAACGATGTGTCTAGTTTCATCAGGACGACCCATTAAATGGAATACTCTATCTTCATCATCGAAATCAAAATAGTAATAAACTTCCATTCTTCTTTCATGAGTGTGACAAGGCATTGTATTCCAGCAAGAACCTTCTGCTAAAGCAGTCATACCCATTGCAAGTTGGCAAGTATCAACAATTGCAGTATTTAAATACTTATTGATAACACGCTTATTCATATGCTTTTCATCACCTAAATGTTGATGAATAGCTTCAACTGCTTTAATATCTCCCTTAAATGAATCTAAGTTTTCTTTAGTATAAGCAATATAAACAGTTGGATAAGCTTTGTGAGCTGGGCTTGAAGATAAATAGAACTTAGCAGGATTTTTACTATCAACTGACTTAAATTCAATTTCCTTTACACCAAGACCTACATACATAGCATCTTTATGCTTTACAGAGTAAGTTTTACCATCTAGAGTAACTAAACCGTCTCCTCCAACATTAATGAAACCTAATTCTCTTCTTTCAAGGAAATATTTACATCTCATTGCATCATTTCCTTCAAGTTTTAAAGATTTAGTAACAGGTTTAACACCACCAACAATGATTCTATCTTGATGAGAATAAGTTAAAACTACATCATCATCTGCAAATACTTCTTCAATTAAATAATTTTCTCTTAATTTAGTAGTATCGTATAACTTAGAATCTTCTGGATTATTTGCATATCTTACATCAAACTTCATAATATACCTCCTAAAATATACAAAAAGAGTGCTACTAAGTAGCACCCTTTAAAAATCTTTTAATTATAGATTATTTAATATTCGCTTACTCAGTTAATTACTAAATAATTATTAATTAACGTTGAACTCTACCTGATGCATCTCCACCAGCAAGTTTTTCAACTTCTTTAACAGTAACTAGGTTGTAGTCTCCGTTAATAGTGTGCTTTAATGCAGAAGCAGCAACAGCGAATTCAAGAGCTTCTCCTTGAGTCTTCTTAGTTAATAAACCATAGATAAGACCACCTGAGAATGAGTCTCCACCACCAACACGGTCGATGATTGGGTCGATGTCATAACGCTTAGATTCATAGAATTCTTCACCATCATAGATTAGAGCCTTCCAACCATTATGAGTAGCTGAGAATGATTCTCTTAATGTTGAAACAACATACTTGAATCCAAATTCTTTTGCCATTTGTTCGAAAATCTTGTGGTATCCAGCAGCATCTGTCTTACCAGCATTTACGTCAGCATCTGGTTTGAATCCTAAGCATAATTGAGCATCTTCTTCGTTACCGATACAAACGTCAACATATTGCATTAAAGGCTTCATGATTGAAATAGCCTTTTCGCTTGTCCATAACTTAGCACGGAAGTTTAAGTCTACAGAAACGATTACACCATGCTTCTTAGCAGCCTTTAAAGCAGCTTCTAGAACCTTAGCACTAGCATCAGAAATAGCAGGAGTAATACCTGACCAGTGGAACCAACCAGCACCTTCGAAAATCTTATCGAAATCAAAATCTTCAACCTTAGCTTCAGCAATTGCAGAATGAGCTCTGTCATAAACAACTTGGCTAGCACGCATTGAAGCACCAGTTTCTGAATAATAAATACCAATTCTTTCTCCACCACGAGCGATAGCGCTAGTATCAACACCATATCTTCTTAATGAATTAAGAGCAGCTTGACCAATTGGGTTATCTGGTAATTTAGAAATGAAAGCAGCTTCTAGACCATAGTTAGCACAAGAAACAGCAACATTTGCTTCTCCACCACCGAAAATGATATCGAATTGATTAGCTTGTACAAAACGAGTATTCATTGGTGTAGATAAACGTAACATGATTTCACCCATTGTTACGACTTTAGTTGAATTTGGTTTTAAATTCTTCATAACTTTATAATTCTCCTCAAATAATATTATTTTTCAATTTTAATTTTAAATACGGCTTTTTCTACAATTCCACCGTCAACATCACATTTAGCAAGATGTACGTCTTCAGTATAAACTAATGCATAACCTTCGTTTAAAACAAACCATTGGCTATTCTTTACTGAATCAACATCTCCGCCATTATACTTAGTTACATCCTTTTCAGGATTATACTCAGTAGTGACTTTAAGTTCAGGGTTTGAAATATCTGTATATGCAAAATACTCATTACCCTTTAAAACTACTTGTAAATCCATGTAGTTTTGGTGATTTTCAAAGAAAGTATCCTTCTTATCTTTAGCAACATATGTATCACGATTAACATATACATTCTTGCCATCGATTTCAGTTTTACCTTTAGGTAAAGCAAGAAGTCCATCAATACCCTTTTCTAAAATATAGTTAATTGCAGTATCAATGTTCTTAGAAATACCTTTATATCTATAAATGTCTTTTAGTTTTCCAACTATCATTATCTTTGTACCTCTGCATGACCATTAGTCTTCATGAATTCTTCAATATCTTCGCATGATAATAAACATGCATCACCATAAATTGTATGTTTTAATACTGAAGTATTTAGACCCCAATTTACAGCAAATTCTGGATCATCAAAGTTTTTAAGTAAACCATGAATTACGCCACTTGCAAAAGCATCACCACCACCGATTCTATCAAAAATCATAAATTTGATAGGTTCAGTTAAATGACAACTAGTTTCTGAATAATAATAAGCAGCTAAACTATTTTCAGTAGCACTATAAACTACTCTATCAGTACCAAATACGTATTTAACACCATATTTTTTCATCATCTTAGGCATTACATTTTGTCTCTTCACATGAATGTCTGCATTTTCAAGACCTTCATCAAGTGGAATTTCAAGTAATGTATTGCAATCCCAGAATGAACAGAACATAACATCTACATATGGAACAATCTTTTGATACCAAGGTTTAGCTTCTTCCATTGTCCAAAGCTTAGCTCTATAGTTAAAGTCAAAAGAAACTTTAATATTGTGTTCACGACAATATTTGCAACAAGCTAATGCAACTTGAGCAACACGATCATTTAGCGCAAGTGAAATACCTGAAACATGGAACCAAGTAGCCCCTTCAAATACTTCATCTAAATCAAATTCAGAAAGTTGAATACGTGTAATAGCAGAGTGCTTTCTGTTGTAAATAACCTTACTAGGTCTACCACCGAAACCAGATTCTAGGAAGTAAATACCTAGAGTTGTAGATCCTCTTACAATGTAATCAGTATTAACACCATTAGCTTTTAAATGACTAATGGCACCATCACCTAGCTGATTAGGTGGAAGTTTAGACATGAAGTAAGTAGTGTGACCCATATGGGCAAGAGCTACTGCAACATTTGCTTCTCCTCCACCATAGTTAGCTATGTATGAATGTGTTTGATTAATTGTTTGATGATCTGGAGTAGATAAACGTAACATTATTTCGCCAAATGTAATAATTTTTTCACTTTTTCTAACCATTTGACAATCCCTCCAAGAATTAATTTTAATTACTTCTTGCTAGCTTTCATTTCTTCACGAGCTTTGCGAACTGCTTCTACATATTGCTTAGCTCTTTCAGTAGTTGTAGCTAAATCTCCGTTTTTAGCAGGAGCTGTTAAGTGAGAACCAGATGAAATGCATACTGCACCATTCTTAATCCATTCACCAGCATTTTCAAGATTTACACCACCAGATGGCATTAAGTTAGCATAAGGAAGTGGTCCCTTAACGTCCTTAATGAATACAGGTCCAAGCATATCTCCTGGGAATACTTTAATTACATCTGAACCATATTCCATAGCAGTAACAATTTCCTTAATTGTTTGAGTTCCTGGAATATATGGAACTTGATATCTATTGCAAAGCTTAGCAACTTCTTCATTGAATGAAGGTGCAACGATGAATTCAGCACCAGCTAAGATAGCAGCTCTTGCAGTTTCTGGGTCAAGAACTGAACCAGCACCACAGATTAACTTGTCAGCACTAATTTCCTTCTTTAAAGCAGCAATAACCTTGTCTGCACCTGGAACAGTAAAAGTAACTTCGATACCTTTAACTCCACCATCAGTACAAGCTTTACCGATATTTACAGCTTCTTCTGGAGTGTTAGCACGTACAACGGCTACAACACCACATTCAGCTAAACGATTTAATACATCAAATTTTTTCATAATAAACTCCTTTATGTATTACAAGTAAAAAACTAAAAAATAGTTTCTTACATACCTATTACATTATACTATTTTACAATTGAGGTTGTCAATTAATATTAAATTTTTAAGTTTAACAAATTAATAAAGGTTTAAGATAATTGAACCTTAAACCTCTTTAAATTATTCATATTGCTTTAAATATTCATTAATTTCATCTGATGACATATTTTTTTCATTTTGAATAAATATATCAATATATGTATCATAATCATCAAGAATCTTATTTAGCAAGTCTTGATCAAGAATAACCTCTGAATCAATACCATTATCTTTCTTCATATCAGACGGATAATCAGAGAAATTAGTATCAACATTATTGTCTTCTTGGATAAACATCATAGGTACTAAAACTTCATTAGCTACATACTTATCATTTTCAGCGTCATATGTATAATAGAATCTTGATCTAAGTTCTACATCGTATTTTCTACTAGTCTTAACCGCAAATTTACTATTATAAGTAGGAGATAATAATTTGCTAGATCCATTTAAGTAAACATCAACAGTGCTTTTTCCAGATTTATTTGAATCACTCTTATCTAAAACCTTAATAGAATCAATTCCAGAAATATCCCAAATATTGAACCATAAAGTATTATAAGTAGCGGATGCACCTGAAACAGTTTGAGTTTCTCTCACTTCATATCCAACAAGGCGTCCTTCGCTTGCTTTATAAAGTTCATTAATATAACCATTAAAGGCTGTCATACCAGTAGCTTTATTTCCAACCACAGAAACATAATCTCCTTCTACATAGAAATCAGCACAAGCCTTAACTTTATCTGATCCTTCATAAGTAGTATATTCATATATATGACCAGTTGTCTTACCATTTGCTTTAACTATAGATAAATAACTAGATCTTGATACATTCTTCCCTGATATAGTCATACCATAGTTAGTAGCCATTTCATAAGCATCATCTCTAATTACATATTTAAGTTTATATGAATCACCAAGTGATATAAACATTCCCTTAGCCTCTTCTGCTAAATCATATTCCATTTTTACAACTGGTTTAACTGAACCAATACCAGGAACATCAACAGATGTAGTCATCGTGATATTAAATATTAATTTACTATTTTCAAATTTAAATACACCAGTATATCCGTCACCATTAAATTCATAATTAATGGAGTCTGAATATGAATTTTCAAGGTAAATATTAACACTGTTACCAGCAGCGTTTAAAACAGTTTGCGCAACATTAAATACACTAGCCA
This sequence comes from uncultured Eubacteriales bacterium, assembly GCA_963605425.1. Classification (GTDB taxonomy): domain Bacteria; phylum Bacillota_I; class Bacilli_A; order Acholeplasmatales; family Anaeroplasmataceae; genus JAEELC01. Next base: position 2,869 of record CAVCUQ010000010.1, on the reverse strand, counting down.
TAGTAACACTTTGATTAATATTTTCTATAACCATTTGCCATTGCTCACCAAATCCTTGTTTTAGAATTGATGAGACTTTTGTATCAGTAGTAAAGTCATAATTAATATCACTAGCATTTACAATATTGGCATTATACTTACAAGACATAGCTTCTGGTAAATAATCATATGCATTAGTTGTTTCAACACTTGTTAATTTTACTAAGTAATCTTTAACTGTTTTAGCAAGTAATTTCTTAATATAATCCTCGGTTTCATTTAAAACAGTTGTTAATGTTGGCGAAATATCTTCAAGATTAGTGATTGCATTAATTTTCTTAATTTCTTCATCTTTAAAACTTGTTAAGTCATTCTTTAAATCTTCATTAGGTATCTTATTTAAACCTTCTGAAACTACTTCTTCAAGTTTTGATACTGCAATCTTTTTAGATTCATCTAAGGCAAATTTATCTAGATCAGCCTTAATTTCTTCTATTGTAGGATTAACATCTTCAAGTTTTTCAACAGCTTCTAATTTAGATTTTTCTGAAGTATAGAAAGTATTTAAATCACTCTTTACTGTTTCATAAGGAATCTTTTCAATTAAAGTTGAAACATAAGAATCAAGAGTTTCAATTGCTTTATTCTTTAATTCAATTAGAAGTTTTTCAGTTTCTTCCTTAATATATGATTTAGTGTCAGAAATAATACTATTATATACAGCAACTAGGTCAGATAAATTTTCAATTTTTGATACCTTTTCTATTTGAGTATTATAATAATTTTGAACACTCGTCTTTAATTCTTCATCACTTATATTTTCAATTAATGGATTAATAATTTCATTTAATTTAGAAATACTAAGATTCTTTAAAGTATTATTTAAATATGCTTTAGTATCAACAGTAATCTTTTCGGCTACTTTTTGTGCTGATTCTAAATCATTTATACTTACAATATATGATTTCTCAGTATTATAGAAATTATTTAATGATGTTTTTAATTCTTCATTAGAAAGATTTTCTAAAGCATCATTTACTAACTTATCAAGATTAGATAGGGCTACTTTCTTAGATTCAGTTATAACAAAGCTATCTAGATCAGCCTTAATTTCATTTATTGTAGTTTCGACATCTTCTAGTTTTTCAACAGCTTCTAATTTAGATTTTTCGCTTGTATAGAATGTATTTAAATCAGACTTAAGACTTTCATAAGGTACTTTTTCAATTAGAGCAGCAATATATGTATCTAAAGTCTCTATGCCTTTATTTTTTAATGCTACAAGAAGTTTTTGAGTCTCACTAGTAATATATGATTTAGTATCACTAATAATTCCATTGAATGTAGAAACTAAGTCTGATAAAGTATTAACTTTAGAGATTTTTTCAATTTGAGTGTTGTAATAATTTTGAACACTTGTTTTTAAAGTTTCATCAGTAATTTGAGCAATTAGAGGATTTATTGTATCATTTAATTTAGTTACGCATAAAGTCTTAAGCGTATTATTTACATAACTTAGTAAATCTGCATCAATTTTAACGCTAAGTTGCTTGGCTGTTTCTAAATCGTCTATACTTTCAATATATGCTTTTTCAATTAAATAAAAACTATTTAATGATGATTTTAAATCTTCATTAGTTAATAATTTTAGTGGTGCAGAGATATAACTATCAAGTTTAGCAATAGCACTAACTTTTAAGTTTGCAATTTCTTCCGTACTATCTTCTGTAGTTGTAGTAGATTCAGTTGTAGTTTCTTCCTCTGTTGTAGTGGGATTACTTGTTGTTTCATCATCTTTTTTAGTAGTTGTAGAACCATCTTTACTCTCACTTGGTTCAGTAACACTGCTTGTAGGTTCATGAGATGTATTATCGTTACATGATGTCAAAGCTGACATCATAGAAAGGCATAAAACTGATAATGCTGTAATTTTCCTCTTCATATTTCTCTCCTAATTATAATGCTCTTGCTTTAGCTAAAGCATTATTCATAATATTGATATTCTCTTTATTTTTTTCTTTAATTTTACTAATGTGTTTATTTTCACAGATAATATAAATAATACCTGGAATAACTAATAACAATAATAAGCAAATAGTTATAACCATGTCCATCTTAGGTTCTACGATAAGTTTAGATTTAGCCTCGTAGAATTCACTTTCATACTCTTTATATAAATTATAATTTGGCATTTCATCATCACGCTCAATTTCATAAACTGTTTGATATCGAGAAACACCACGAACTCTATGACTAATTCTCTTAACTTCCTTATTTATATGCCAACCAAAAGCTGTTAATATATCAGCTTCTTCTTTACTTGCAATTTCTTTAACAGTAATCATTATAATTCTCCACTAAGAACGATTAGTTCTTCCTAAATTTCTTGCATTTTCTAATGCTTGATTCATTTTATCAACATTTGCATTATTTTTCTTTTTTACACGAGTAATTTCTAATATTTTTAATAATATATACAATAAACCAGGTATTATGAATATTAATAATAACAACAAAGCTGAACCAAAACTAAAAGCAGGTACTTCTTGAATTCTATTTTTAGCATTATAATATTCATTTTGATACTCTACGTATAAATCATAATTTGGCATATCTTTATCACGTTCGACTTCATAAACATGATAAGTATATGTTCTTCCACGAGCTCTATGTCCTGTACGTTCAATTTCTTTAGTTGCTTGCCAGCCAAAGCTTGTTAATATTTCAACTTCATCCTTGTCAACTTCTTTAACTTCAACCATATTTTTCCTCCCTAAAATTTCAAATAGTTAAATAAATTTGCATATTAATAATCTCCTTTAATTATATGATATATATATATCAGTATTATTTAGCTTTTTAGGCATACGAATTTAATAATAATTATGGT
>CAVCUQ010000009.1:0-53739 GCA_963605425.1 uncultured Eubacteriales bacterium | reverse complement strand
CAAAATTATCCTTATCGTCAATATCGGTATATAAATTTGCCATATCAATCCAAATAACATTATGTTTATTTAAATGCTTTGGATAAGATTCATCTTTAGAAATATTTAATTTTTCAAATATTTCTTTAGAATCACATCCTTTAGAATAATAAGCATTAAGCATTGATAAGGCCATAGTCTTACCAAATCGACGAGGACGAGTAACACACATATACTTAAAACTTTCTTTATCAAAACTTCTATTAATGATGTCTATCATCATTGATTTATCGATAAATATTACATCATTATAATATGAAAGAAATTTATCATTACCTTTATTTAAATAATATGACATTCTATCACCTACTTCTTAAATATATTGTATCATAATTATTTTATTAAAGTCCACTTTCAATTAATCACATTTAATCACTAACTAAAATAAAAATAATCCTCTATAAGTATTACTTATAAAGGATATACATATTAGAAACTAAGTATAAGTGTATCAGCTTCTTCTACTTCACTTTCATATTCATCCATAATATTGTCATATAGATTCTTTAAAAATGAAGTCTCTGTCTGAGCAAATTCATTAAATGTATCAATATCAATAGATACATCTTTACCATTTTCTAAAGCTAAGAATAAATCTACTATTTCACTAGATATATTTAATTTATTAAGATTATTATTAAATAACTTAATATCATCATTAGTAGTTTTAGTGTTTATTCTTTTATTTAAACCTTCTAAACTATTATCATAATAGCCACTTGGTTCTTCTTTTAAACCTTTTTCAATTAGAATATTAGATATAGGACTTTCTATATCAAATTCTGCTTCAAATAATAAATCATTATTACCATAACCTTTTACTATCATATATAAATCTCCTTTTTAATAATTATATATTAAGTAAATAAAAAATCTAGATGTTTCCACCTAGACTTTATTCACCACTTCTATCAAATAATACCATAAAGAATCCTTTAAATAATATCTTAAAGTCAAGCCAAAGACTTCTCTTTTCGATATACTGTAAGTCAAGATCAATCCATTCATCAAACTTAATATTATTTCTATTATGCTTGATTTGCCACAAACAAAGAAGACCACCTTTAACGAGGAATCTTTGTTTTTGATAATCAGTATACTGTTCTACTTCACTTGGAATAGGTGATCTAGGACCTACAATTGAGATTCTGCCTACAAATATATCCCATATTTGAGGTAATTCATCAATTGAAGTCTTTCTTAAGAATTTACCAAACTTGGTAATTCTAGGATCATCCTTCATCTTAAAGGCAGGGCCATCTGCTTCATTCTTTCCACTATCAATCAATTGTTGTTTTAACTTTTCAGCGTCTACTACCATTGATCTAATCTTATGGAATTTAATAAGCTTACCATCTTTACCAACTCTAAGTGATGTATAGATAGGATTATGTCCATCCTCACAAAACTTGATAAACATATTTAGTAATATAAACCAACCAAATAAGATTAATACTATACCTGATAATAATATATCAAAGAATCTCTTAAAGAATTGATAGATATACTTTTCTTTATATTTAATTGTAAGTGTTCCACCGTAATAATTTAATCTTTTTTCATTCATACATTTTCTCTCCTAATAAAATAAATTTTAATAAATCTATTTTATTAAAAACCATGAACTATATAGTCTTATATAATAAAAGTATTTACCATATTGCATAAATATCATCCATCCCTATATCGTTTATTCCATTTAATATATTAAATTATATCAAAAACCATAGTTTTTTCAACATTTTATCAATATTATTTTAATTATAAGTTTCCCCCCCCCGACTTTGTCAACCTCAAAAAAGGAAATGGATTTGTTCATTTCCATTTAATGTTATTGCTTAATAACGCATATATGAACAAAACCTCATAGAGTGTCCACACTAATAAATTCTATCAAATTTAATCAATGAAATTATTGTATTTTAATATACATCTAACTACTTCTATAAAGTTATCTTTTACGGTATCATAAGATATATTATCTTTAATTAACTTCGTAGTTAAAACATCATAATCTTTTGCATAGAAATCAACTTTAATTAATTCTTCGGAAATTTTAAGCAAATTGACATCAAGTCTTGAAGATGGCGTTATTTTAATATCCATAGCCATTCTATAATTTCTAACTATCTTGAATAGATTTCTAAAATCATCATCTATTTTAATATGTCCTTTCAATTTATAAATATCATAGAGATGTCTGGAATTTCTTGATGATTTGCCTAGCATATAATAATCACATACTGCAAAAATTTTATTTATCATAGTGCGTTCTATTGTTTGCGTTTTAATTTTAAATGGTTCTAGGCCATATTCTTTCATAATTTCCATTTCATCTTTATAAAGACATTCGTATATAATACTGCTAATTTCTTTCTCTTCAGTAGGATAAGCATAAGACATCAATGCAGTCTCAAGTTTAACATATGACAAAATGCTTTTTTCAGCGATATTGCATACAGAATTATATGTAAAATCATAGTGGTTATAATCTCTATCACTTTGAATAAAATTCCAGTTTTCAATTTGTAAGTCTAAGTAATCTCCAATTGGTTTTAAAGTTTCTTTCTCCTAGCTTCACCTAAATGTTCTTCAAAGGTGATATCTATATCTTCCGAAAATCTCTCTATTATATGGCACGCCTTTGAAAGAGATGTTCCACCTTTAAATACTATATTAGGATTTTTTAAAGTGATTTCTTTTAGTATCATTGTTACATAGTAATCTTTTTCAACAATACTTTCATCTAATCCCGTTTTTTCTGATACCGTTACAATAATATCTTTTAGTAATTGTCTATCTGTTTTGTGTAAAAATATCATCAAGCCTCAATTCATAATAATTTTTAAATACTGTATTAGGAAACTCTCTTATATATAAATCAACTTTAGATTTTGTGATATTATTAGTTTCTACATATTTTTTTATTTTTTCACGAGCTTCTTCATAGCTTTCATCTAAATATGCATCTAAATTTTTAAGTAAATCTAGTAATTGAAGAACATATACATTATTTTTTGTAATTGTAACTATTGGTTTTCTTAATATAAAACTTCTATTTCCTATAGAAACTTCTTTTATTTTTGCAGTCATCTTGTTACTTACAATTTCAACCTTATTTGGGACTTGATTTGAAATTCCAAGTTGATTAGCAAATGTATTGCCAGAATAAAATCCATATGCACTTCCACCCTTTGATATATATTTATATCTAGCTACCATATCTGCATTAATACCTATGTTATTTTTTAATTTAGATTTTTTAGGCATGTAATATATACCATTATCATATTTTTCCAATTTGCCTTCTAAACAAAGGTTTTTAAGTTGTTGATTTATAGCCGATCTCGAAAGATTATTATAAGCAATATCTTTAAAAAATATTGGTTATCCTTCTTGATAGTTCTCTTTTAAAAACTCGTATAACATAAATATCCCTTCTTGCTTAATAAAAGTAACTTGTTTAGTTATCTTTGTTAAGTATATTTTAATATCATTCATTATATACCAATTTAAAAAAGCCTTGAGAAAATCCCCAAGACTCATTTTTTATTCAGCTAAAATACTTTGAATATATGTTTTAATAAAATCATTTAGATTATTGAATGACTCATAACTTTGTGCACCAGTAGTAGGTACTATTGTCTCATATGGAATTTCTGATATGTCATCATTAATTTCATCTTTAGTTAGGGTTAATGTGCCAATAATTAAATAATTCTTTGTATTATTAAAGTTCTTTTCAAATTCAGATTTACTACCATCTTCATTTCTTAAGAAATTAGTGAAACCAAAATTGAATTGTCTATCTATTTCAATAGTTTCTTCACCGCTTGAAACTTCATCATCAGAATCATCTTCTACTTTAACTTTCCAATCTTCATTTTTAGTTAATAGATCTAAAGTAATCGTTTTATCTTTACCTACATATGTATTTTGTCCGATTGCATTAATACTTGATAGGTTAGTAGATGTAAGTCCTGCAAATAGACCTAGATTTGAAATAACTGCTGTATATGATGTGTAACCAATAGATATATTAGCTACATTGTTTTGAATAGTACCACCATAGATAGCACCTACAAATCCACCAATGTTTACAGCTAGATATCTACTACGTGTTGTATTAGATGTACTGATAGAATATACACAAGTAAGTGTACCTTCTGAATATGAGTTTACAACAATACCATTATTAGAACCTACAAAGCCACCTGCATTGTAACATAATACTTCAGTACTTGTACTAGTTGAAGTCAAATCAACAGTAAAATCACCACTTGCATATGAACTTGTGATAGTACCCGCATTATTACCTACAAGACCACCAAAGTTAACTCTTGATTTTAAACTTTGATTAATAGTACCTGTAAATGAACTAGATGAAATAGTACCATTAACATCGTTTTCTCCAACGAGTCCACCTGCATGTTGTAAAGCTGAAGAACTTGTTGTAGATAGTGTATACTTTACAGTAGCGTCCTTAACATGACAGTTAATAATCTTACCATCGTTATATCCAGCAAGAACACCAAAGCTTGCAGTACCACTTCTTGAAACTTCTAGGTTTGGAGATTCAATAATTAAATCTTTAATACAAGCACCAGTTCCTAAATAACCAAATAAACCTTCATATTGAGAACCTGCTGTTTGTTTAAAACCTGTAATCTTATGATTATTACCGATAATTGTACCAGTAAATGATGTACTTGAATTGAATAATGCGCTTATAGCACTTGATCCTAAATCGATATCAGCTTCTAGAGTATAATAAGCATCTGTATCATTTACTATGTTTAAGAATTCTTCTTTTGTAGTAATCTTAATAGGATTATCCTCACTTGTTCCTTCTGTTGTAGTTTTGATATCTTGTTCATCAAGATATTCAACATTAGAACCAACTGTAACATAGAGTTTAATTCTATAAGTTGTATCTAGTTTTAAATTCTTAATAGTTTGAGTTTCGCTCTTAGCTTCTCCGCTTTCATCTATACTAGGTATATCAGTAAATGAAACATAACTAGTTGAACCTAGGTTTCCATCTTCATCTACTGTTTGATAACTTGCACGTACGCTAGATGAATTAACCTTGTTATTAGGATCTTTTACAACTGCCTTAACTGAAATAGTTGTAGCTGTTGAAGTTAGAGTCATTGAACCTGTTACACCACTTTTTCCTTTACATGATGCAAGAACAATCATGACACAGCCTAATAAGGTTAAGAATAATATATTTAATACTTTTTTCATGATTAATACCTCATACAATACAATAATTATACATTAAAATAGAATTTATAACAACAAGCACATAATTAAAATTAATATTTTTAAAATTTAGACGATAGTCTATAATTAGTTAATATTTATATATTATATATATAAAACTTGCATTTATGTAAATTGACATTTCAAAATGTTATTCTTATAATATCAAGAGATATTAATAAAAAGGAGTATTTTCAGATGAAATTAGGACTAGATATAGGATCTACTACTATTAAATATGTAGTACTTGATGATAACTTAAATATTGTTCATAAAGATTATAAAAGACATTATTCTCATATTAAAGAAAATGTTTTAATCATACTTAAAGAATTAAAAGATCAAAATATAATCGGGGATAAAATCGAATTTGCAATTTCAGGTTCTGCAGGTATGGGACTTGCGAACGCAGCTAAGGTAACATTTGTACAAGAAGTTTACGCAACTAGAATTTCAGCTAAGAGATTAATTAGCGATGTTGATGTAATTATTGAACTTGGTGGAGAGGATGCAAAAATCTTATTCTTAAGTGATGGTATGGATGTAAGAATGAATGGTACTTGTGCTGGTGGTACTGGTGCTTTCATCGACCAAATGGCTCAACTACTATCAGTTGATGTAACTAATATGAATGATTTAGCTATGCAACACGAAAAGATTTATTCAATCGCATCTAGATGCGGGGTATTTGCAAAAACTGATGTCCAACCTCTTTTAAATCAAGGTGCTTCTAAAGCAGATATCGCAGCTAGTATTTATAAAGCGGTAGTAAATCAAACTATTGGTGGTCTTGCTCAGGGTAGAGATATCAAGGGTAAGGTTGCTTATCTAGGTGGTCCTTTAACATTCATGCCTGAACTTAGAAAGTCATTTGATGAATCTTTAGGTTTAACAGGTATCTGTCCTGAAAACTCTTTATACTTTGTTTCTTTAGGTTCTGCGTATGCCGCTGACAAGGAGTATAATACTTTAGATTTAATCAATACATTTGAAACTATATCAACTAATGAATCTTATGGTTATTTTGCACCTCTATTTAAGGATGAGGCTGAACTAGCTGAATTTAGAGCACGTCATGCAAAAGCTTCTGTTGAGACTATTCCTTTAACTAAAGACTATACAGGACCTCTATATCTAGGTATTGATTCAGGTTCTACTACTTTAAAGATGGTGCTAATCGATTCAAATAACAATATTAGATGGGAAAGTTATCAATTCAATCAAGGTAACCCTGCTCAAATCATTAAAGAAAATCTTACTAAGTTATATGAAGATTTCCCTAATATCAATATTGCAGGAGCTGCTTCTACAGGATATGGTGAGGATTTAGCTAAGGCCGCTTTCAACCTTGATGATAGCCTTGTAGAGACAATGGCTCACTTTAAAGCAGCTAAACACTTCATGCCTACTGTTGACTTTATCATTGATATCGGTGGACAAGATATTAAGTGCTTTAAGATTGAAAATGGTGCTATTTCTAATATCTTCTTAAATGAAGCTTGTTCTTCAGGATGTGGTTCTTTCTTACAAACCTTTGCAAATGCCTTAGGTTTCAAAATTGAAGACTTTGCAAAGATAGGTCTTCTAGCCCCAAAGCCAGTTGATTTAGGTAGCCGCTGCACAGTATTTATGAACTCTCAAGTTAAACAAGCTCAAAAAGATGGAGCTACAATCGATAACATATCTGCAGGTCTTTCTATATCAGTTGTAAAGAATGCTTTATATAAGGTTATTCGTGCAACTAACGTAGAATCCCTAGGTAAGAATATCGTTGTTCAAGGTGGTACATTTAATAATGAAGCCGTACTTAGAGCCTTTGAAAGAGAACTAGGTCTAAATGTAATATGTCCTAATATCTCAGGTCTAATGGGTGCCTTTGGAGCTGCATTACATGCAAAAGATAAAGGATTAGATAAATCAGCTATCTTAACAAGTGAAGAACTTAAAGGATTTAAACATGAAGTTAAATATGCTAAATGCGGTTTATGTAAGAATCAATGTTCTCTTACAATAAATTCTTTTGGTGGAAAGAATAAATATATTTCAGGAAATAGATGTGAGCGTCCTCTAGCAAAGAGTAATATCGTTTCTGATAAAGATTTAAATATCTATGAATATATTAGAACTAAACTAGCTAGTTACAAGGGTGTAGCTGGTCCTCGTGGTAAGATAGGTATTCCGTTAGTACTTAATATGTATGAACTTCTTCCATTCTGGTATCGTTTCTTTACTGAACTAGGATTTGAAGTTGTTCAATCAGGATTCTCAAATAAAAAGATATTCACAATGGGACAACATACAATCCCATCCGATACTGAATGTTACCCTGCAAAACTTGTTCATGGTCATATAGAAAAGTTATTAAATGATGATATTAAAACTATCTTCTATCCTTGTATGACATACAATGTCAACGAGAAAAAGGGTGATAACCACTATAACTGCCCTATTGTAGCTTACTATCCTGAAAACATTGTAAACAATGTATCTAGAATAGAATCAATTAACTTTATATCTGACTTCTTATCTTTAAATAAACCTATTCTTTTGACTCAAAAGTTATATGAGATTTTAAATAGATATTATAAGATATCAAAGAAAGAGATTAAAGTAGCTGTAGATAAAGCTTATCAAGAATATCAAGCTTATCTAGATGATATTAGAGAACGTGGTAAACAAATTATCCATAAGTGTAGACTTGAACATAAAGATATCATTGTACTATGTGGTAGACCTTACCATGTTGACCCTGAAGTTAACCATGGCATTGATGAATTAATTAATGGTTTTGGAGTAGGTGTTGTATCTGAAGAATCTATTGCTTATTTAACTGATAAGTTTACTACTAATGTTTTAAATCAATGGACATATCATGCAAGACTTTATAGTGCAGCTAGATATGTTATAACTCAAGAAGATATGAACCTTGTTCAACTTGTATCATTTGGTTGTGGTCTTGACGCTATTACAACTGATGAATGTAAAGATATCATTGAACACGGCGATAAGATCTATACTCAAATTAAGATTGATGAAATCACAAACCTAGGAGCTGTAAAAATTAGACTTAGATCTTTATTTGAGGCTTTAAGATTACAAAAAAAGGAAAAGGAGAATAAAAAATAATGATAAATGATAATTTTGATGAAACATATGAAATAAAATCTCCTACCTTTACTAAAGAAATGGTAAAGACTCATACTATCTTAATACCAACTATGCTTCCTATGCATTTTAGATTCTTTGAAAAAGCTTTAATTGCATCAGGATATAAAGTTAAACTTCTAACTAATACAAGTGATCACATTAAACAAGTAGGATTAAGATATGTACATAATGATACATGTTACCCTGCTCTTCTTGTAATCGGTCAATTCATTGAAGCTCTTGATGATATGAGTGAGGAAGAAAGACATAAAACAGCTCTTCTAATCACTCAAACAGGTGGGGGATGTAGAGCTAGTAACTATATTCACCTGCTTCGTAAAGCTTTAGTTAAAGCTCATTATGAATATATTCCTGTAATCTCATTAAATGCTTCAGGTTTAGACAAAAAGTCAGGTTTTGTACTTAACTATACTACCATTATGCGTATAGCAGCCGCCATGACATATGGTGATATGCTTATGTATATGAGAAATAAAGTTATAGCCTATGAAGTTCATAAAGGTGATTGTGATAAACTTTGTGATAAATGGGTAGAAAAAATTGGTAATGATTTTTTAGAAAAGAAAGGTACTAATTTTAAAGCCTTAAAGAAGAATATTAACGCTATAGCTAGTGATTTTGATAAGGTTGAAATAGATAACGTTATTAGACCTAAGGTAGGTATTGTAGGTGAAATCTATATTAAATATTCTTCTTTAGGTAATAATAATCTTGAAAACTTCTTACTTAAAGAAGGTGCAGAGATTAATGTACCTGGATTATATGGATTTATCTTCTACTGCTTATGGAATAGTATCTATGACAGAAGATATTATAAAACAAGTCTAATTAAAACACGTGTCACTAAGTTCTTAATTCACTATTTAGAGCGTAGAGAGAACTTAATGATAGAAGCTATTAAGAAGACTAAATATACACCTATGAATTCATTTGATAAAACTCGTACATATTCTCATGGAGTCTTATCACATGGAACAAAGATGGGTGAAGGATGGCTTCTTACAGCTGAAATGGTAGAGCTTGTTGAGACAGGATATAAGAATATTGTTTGTGCTCAGCCATTCGGATGTCTACCTAATCATATTTGTGGTAAGGGGGTAATGAAAAAGATTAAGTCAAAATACCCAGAAGCCAATATTGTAGCTATCGACTACGACCCTTCAGCTACAGCTGTTAACCAAGAAAATAGAATAAAACTAATGCTAGCGATGTCTAGAGAAACTCTAGATAAAGAAATTAAGCATTAATTAAAGATACTGTAAGTACTATTGTATTTGCAGTATTTTTTTACATAAAAAAAGAAGCCACGAATAAACGTGACTCCCCTTATGGATAAAAGTTTCGATTTATTTTACATCGCTCTTAAAACGATATATTAAATTTTGAAGGATGACCTTCTTGTCTATTATATCAAATAGGCCCTTCATTTACAAATATAATTTTAAATTCATCAATTTAAGATTGACCAATTCTCAATATTTGTATTTAATTGAACTTGTTACATTAAAATAACCAGATTAAATATGTAATTATTTCATCGAAATTTTATTAATAAAGTTTCTTGTACACATTTACTTCATTTTCATTTATTTTTCGTGCACAGAAAGCACACTCTCCGCCTACTAATATGTCATAATAAACAGTATCATTTAATTTATAAATATTAGAAATATTACCAATAAATGATTCATTATGATATTTAAATCTAACTGTATCATTTAATTTAAACTTTGATTCTATTACTTCTTCTTTTTTCTTTTTCTTAAAAAACATATATAAAATTCTCCTATTTAATATTATTTTACACTATATTTAAAATTCAATAAAGGCATAAAAAAAGACCTCTTGGTTAAAAGAGATCTTTTGTTTATATAATCCAAAATGAACTGTAAATAATACTGTAAACTAACGTTTAGAGAATTGGCTAGCCTTACGAGCTTTCTTAAGACCGTATTTCTTACGTTCTTTAGCACGTGGATCACGAGTAACGAATCCAGCTGGCTTTAATGTTTGACGGTATTCAGCGTTAACTTCCATTAATGCACGAGTAATACCTAAACGTAAAGCACCTGCTTGTCCTGAAACTCCACCACCATAGATGTTAGCAACAACATCAAATTGACCTTGAGTTTCTGTAACTGCAAATGGTTGCATTACATCAAGACGTAACATAGCTGAAGGAATATATTCTTCAAATTCACGTCCGTTAATAGTGATTTTACCTGTACCTGCTGTTAAGATAACACGAGCAACTGACTCTTTACGACGTCCTGTACCTGTATATTGAACTTTCTTATTTGCCATAACAATATATCCTCCTTATTACTTTAACTTGTACTCAACTGGTTTTTGAGCTTCATGGTTGTGTTCGCTTCCAGCATATACATATAAATGCTTTCTTTGAACATCACCAAGTGGGTTGTGTGGAATCATACCTGAAACAGCTTGTTCAACCATACGAGTTGGGAACTTAGCCATTAATTCGCTAGCTGTATAAGTCTTTAGACCACCATTGTAAGCTGAATGATATCTATATAACTTATCTTGCCACTTATTACCTGTTAATTTGATCTTGTCAGCGTTAATAACGATAACATAATCACCACAGTTAACATGTGGAGTGTATGTAGGCTTATCCTTTCCTCTTAATAAAGAAGCAACTTGAGTTGCTAAGTGACCTAATGTTTGACCATTAGCATCAACAACGTACCATACTGGTTTTACAGTTTGATTATTTGCCATAAATGTATTCATTTTTATTTCCTCCTTAAATTATTTATAACCTTTAAATTTAAAGACTATGTGGATTAAGTTTAAAATGTACCTCAATTATCATATAATAATTAAATGTGCTTGTCAATAATGAATTGCATTTTTTACTAGAAATCTTGACAATTAATTTAAATTAAAATTAAGTTATAATAATCCATATATTCTATATCTAATTTTTCTTATTTCTTAAGGTATTAAAGAACTCTTTTAATAGTTCTTTCTCCTCTTCTTCAAAAGGTCCTTTAACAAGAGTTATTTTAGGATTTTGAAAGTTATATTCAAGTAAATTAACAACACTACCACAAGAACCCATATTAGTATCATTTAATGCATAACATACCTTTTGTATATGAGATTGCATAATAGCACCTAAACACATAACACAAGGCTCTAAAGTAGAATATAATACACAATCGTCCAAATGATAATTATTTAATATACTAGATGCCTTATTTATTGCAAGAATTTCTGCATGAGCTGAAACACTTTGCTTATTCTCTTTTAGATTGTGAGCTCTAGCAATTATCTTGTTATCTTTTACTATAACACATCCTACCGGTATTTCGCCTTTTTGAAGAGCAAGTCTAGCCTCTATTAAAGCTTCTTTCATAAAGTATTCATCATTCATGATGTAACACTTTGTGACACTTTCTGCATCTTGCCTCATAAGACTCCTTAGCACCTACTAAAACAATAGGAGAGTCATCATAAGCTTCTTTACCATCTATAAGTCTTTGAGTTCTAGTAGCGTCTTCCCCGCAACAAACACATATAGCAGTTAGTTTAGTAACTTTTTCAGCTATGGCTAAAAGTGTAGGCATAATACCAAATGGTTTTCCCTTAAAATCCATATCAAGACCTGCACAAATAACTCTAAGACCACGAGAAGCTAGATCCTCCACAACCTCTACCATTTTTTCATCAAAGAATTGAACTTCATCAATTACAACACTTTGATAAGAGTCATCTAAATATTTATATATATCTAAAGCATTATCAATATTAATAGCTTTAATTTTTCTTAAATTATGACTAGATATTTCAGTTTCTGAATACCTATTATCAATTCTAGGTTTAAAAACTATATATTTTCTTTTAGCATATTCCATTCTAGTTATTCTTCTTATAAGTTCCTCAGTTTTTCCAGCAAACATAGGACCACAAATAACCTCAATATAACCAGATTTTTGATTATTATATTCCATTTTTATCTCCTTAAAAAATAAAAGACTAGCTTAAAGCCAGTCTTATATAATTTGTTTAGATTACTTCTTTAAGTTGTAACGCTTATTGAACTTATCAACAGCACCATCACTTGTAGTGAATGCTTGCTTACCTGTATAGAATGGGTGGCAATTTGAGCAAGTATCAACACGAATTTCGTCTAATACTGAACCTGTTTCAAATTTAGCACCACAAGTAGTGCAAGTTACTGTTACTTTTTTGTAATCTGGATGAATTCCATTTTTCATATAGCTATATCTCCTTCCGCCATGATAATTAATATCATAGAAAGTTTACTTTAGTAATATATCATATATTTAATTCACTTGCAAGAACAAATTTAAAAAGTATTAAAGGGCATAGAATCTTAAGCAATACTTTAGTCTCTAATGAATCTTTAATATCACTTAACATTATAGTTTTTATATAAATTATATGATTTATATAGTATGAAACAATTACATTTTATATAATTTTATAAAACGTGAAATTTTAACAGTCTTATGATTATTGTGCTATACTATTTAATGTCAGGTAACTGACTAAATTTTTAGAAGCAGGAGCATAAAATGAATTATTTAAGTTCAGAGGAAACGATGAACTAATACATTAAAGGAGACTCCTAATGGAGTACTTGGTTATTTTATTTTTATTATTTTTATAATCAAATTTGATAATCATAATAATGACAAACATTAGTCATTATTAAAAAAATGTTATCTGTTCTTGTTTCCTAAAAATGAGAAAAGGTAAGGATTGCCGTCCTTACCTTTTTGTTTAAAATGTTATTTGTTCTACAACAATAATATAGTATATTTTTTATCAATTGTAAATAGAAAATGTGATTTTTAGATTATTACCCAGTGTTTTGACGTTGTTGTAGTATGATGTTTTTTTCTTGGTTTTATTAAACTGATCAAGCTGCTTACATATTTTGTTTTCAAATTAAAATAATTTTAAAAAATTACAAGTAAAATTCATAAATCTTTATTATTTATATATTGTCAGGCAACTGACTAAAGTTTTTATAGAAGCGAGGACATCATGAATTTATTTAGTTCGGAGGAAACGAAGAGCTAAACATTGGAGGTATTGGTGGAATACTTAGTTATTCTAGCAGTGATTATATTTTTAATCACTATTAACCGTATCATTTAATCATTAAGATTAATTAATGTTTTTGTTCTTGTTTCCTTAAAGACGAGAAAAGGTAAGGATTGCAGTCCTTACCTTTTCATTTTTAATTAATGTTTTGTTCCAACTATAATATAAACCATTTCTTGTCATTTGTAAATAGAAAACTTGTGGGTTAAACATCGATGATTGACAATAACGCATTAAAATAATTAATCATCAAAATTATAAGTAAATTCAATATTATCAATAGGCTGGTTTTGAATTCTTTTAGATATTGCTTCACATCTTCTATTAACTTCATACTCAATTTCTCTTAGAAATTTATCGAGTGAATATTCTGTATCAAATTTTTTTCCTTCTCTGATTTGAGTTCGAACTTTAAAGGTGACATGATTCGTACTTATTCTTGGAGTAAATGAAATCATGCACGAAGTACCAAATACAAGATGATCATCATCCTTAACTTCAGATGAATATTCTTTGGCTAAAGCATTAACATATCCTGACAAACTAGTGCATTTATAATAATATGATCCATCTGATTGCTTAATTTTTTCAATATATTCTGAAGCCTTAGGATTAAAAGTTGAAGAAACTTTTTCTGCTGCTTTACTAAGGGCACCAGCGAACGCAGGCTCATCACAATCACCAAAAGCACCAAACACCCATTCTTCGGTTTTCACTGAATAATAAATCATACCTGGAACTGAGGCTATACCACACAAATAAAAGACTATTTTTGCAAATTTTAAATCTCTAACTATTAAAGAAAGTATTAGTGATAATAAGAAAGAGGCTGCTATAGCTGCTATAGTGTAGAATGAGACTAATATACCATCAAAATATTGTGTAGTTAAAATTACCCATGTAAAAGTAAAAACAATAGCTGAAATTAAAGGCCAATAATTTAATACTCTGGCAAAATATAGAGATAAGTCAACTCCAGCTAAATCTTGAATTGCTACAAAATACATTAAATAAAGAAATAAAGTGCCGATTATAAATAAAACTCTTTTAATAAATAAAAATGGGCCCCAATTTAATGTGTCTGATGAGAGAAGATCCCCAAGTATTTGATAAGCAAGTCCTAGAACTGAAATCATCATACCAATCGAAGCCAAATCACTACTAATAACATTATTATTAGAAAAACTTTGAAAAATTAAGAGTTCAATTATAGTTATAATAATTCCCCAAATTAATCTTAAAAATCTATTACATAATAATTTCATATATAACATCTCCTTTAGTATAATTATATAAAATGGAGTGCTAATAAAGTGCTAAAGAAATACAAAAAAGCACCAAAATGGTGCTTAATTATAATTATTTTAATGTTTTATATAACTTAACTAGAGATTCAGTATCGAATCCAAAATGTTTATGCATATAGGAAATAGGTGCTGAAATACCAAATGTATCAATACCCTTTACATATTTAGCATATTTATACCAAGGAAGAGATGAACCCATTTCGATTGCAAGACGCTTAGTTACAGCTTCTGGTAAAACAGATTCTTTATATCTTGAAGTTTGTTTTTCAAATAGATAAGGGCTTGGCATAGATACAACACGGATACTATATCCTTCTTTTTCAAGTTCTTTTGCAGTAGCTATTGCAATTGAAAGTTCACTACCTGAAGAAATTAAGATACCATCAAAATCTTTGTTTGTTTGGTAGATAACATAAGCTCCGTTGTGAGTCTTAGATTCACTTGAGTGTTCAAGTGTAGGAAGAGCTTGACGGCTTGTTGTAATAATTGATGGAGTTGTTTGACTTGATAATGCAATTTCAAGACAAGCTTTAACTTCTTTATAATCAGCTGGTCTCATAACATTTAGATTAGGAATTGATCTAAACATTGCAAAATGTTCAATAGGTTCATGAGTAGGACCATCTTCTCCTACACATACTGTATCATGTGAGAAGATGAATAGAGATGGAATATTCATGATAGCTGCTTGACGAATTGCTGGCTTCATATAGTCGGAGAATACAAAGAATCCTGAACCGAATGATTTAAGTCCACCATGCAAATTAATACCATTAACGATAGCTCCCATCGCATGTTCTCTAACACCAAAACGAATGTTTCTTCCTGTTAAGAAATTAGCTTCAAAGTTACCATCTGCACCTTTTACAAATGTAGAAGGTGTAAGATCGGCTGAACCACCAATTAGATTTGGAATTTGTCTTGAATATTCATCTAGATAAGAACCTAAAATCTTTCTTGTAGATTCTCCATTAGGATATTCTTTAAGTAGAGATGCATCAAATGTAAATGAACCTGTCATAAAGCTTGTGAATTCTTGATATAAAGCATCATATTTCTTATGATACTCACTTAAAGTAGCTCCCCATGCAGTGCATTTAGCAATTCCTCTTTCTTTTACATTTTCTCTATAGAAATCATAAACTTCATCAGCTATTTCAAAAGGACCATAGAAATATTCTAGATTATTTCTAAGTTTTTGAGTAGCCTCAAGTCCTACTGGTTTACCATGAATTAAATTAGTACCTTCATCAGGAGTACCATAACCAATAACAGTTTTAATTTCAATAATAGAAGGTTTGCTTGAAGCCTTTGCATTGCATATAGCTTTATCGATAGCTTCTATATCATTACCATTTTCAACGAATTGATAATCCCAATTCATTGATTCAAACTTTAATTTAGTATTTTCGCTATTTGCTAAATTTACTTCACCATCAAGTTGAATATCATTTGAATCGTATAAAACGATAAGTTTTGATAAGTTAAGATGTCCTGCAAAAGAGATAGCTTCCTGAGCAATACCTTCTTGAAGATCACCATCACCACATAATACATATGTATAATGATTAACAATGTTTAAAGGTTCCTTATTAAAGCGAGCAGCTAAAAACTTTTCAGCAAGTGCCATACCGCTTGCAGATGCAATACCTTGACCTAGAGGTCCTGTTGTCATTTCTACACCAGGAGTATGCTTATATTCAGGATGACCTGGAGTCTTAGATCCATATTGTCTAAAATTCTTTAAATCATCAATACTAATATCATATCCAGATAGATGATTTACTGCATAAAGTAAAGCACTACCATGTCCTGCAGATAAAATAAATCTATCTCTATCAAACCATTCAGTATCATCTACATTTACATTTAAATGTCTAGTAAATAAAGTATGCACAATAGGTGCGGCACCAAGCACAATACCAGGATGTCCTGAATTTGCTTTATTAATCATATCAACACCAAGTAAACGAAGGGTGTTAACACATAAGTTATCGATATTATTAGTCATAATTCTCTCCAATTTTTGTTTCTATTATTTATTTTCGTTATTTGAATCAGTATTCTCTAAAGTCTTTTCTTCTTGTTTTGTTTCTTCTTTAGATTCTTCTTGTGTTTCAGCGTTAGTTTCATCATCTAAATCAGATGAATCTTCACTATGTTTATCAAAATATTCATCAATATAAGTTCTTTGAATCTTTAATAATTCTTCAAACTTTTTATCTCCTAGATATTCTCTAACTTCTTTTAAAGCATTTTGTTGTGATAATTGAATCTTATTCATAACATTTCTTCTTAAGAATAACATTACAATCATATATACTAGAGGAATACCAATAGTAAGAGCTAGTGATAATGTAGAATTCATTTGAGCATTCTTAAAGATATTATTCCAGTTTGCAAAGAATAAGAATAAAACTATAACTACTAAAGTAAGAGGAAGTACTAAAGTTTTAGAGAACTTGCTTTGAATAACTTCACAGTCATCCCAAAACTTAAGCCATCTTTCATTAACTTCTACTTTGTATAATTCACTAACCTGGCTATAGTAATCTTTTTCAACAGCTAAACGGTAGTTTACACCATCTTTGCTTGACCATACAGCAAATTTATTTTGTCTTGTAAATTCATCAAGTATTTCTTTATGTTCATTCATATAATAAATTTCCACTTGATGTTTACCACAAACTTGAACTTCAATAGGTTCATCAGGAACAGGTACATAGTCTTCACCAGGAGCCGGTTCAACATAAGGTTTAAAACCTAAAGCATCATATAATCTTTCATTTAATTTCATGATTTAAAATCCTTTCCATTTTTATAAATTATATCATATTTATATTTTTTTAATATACAATTTTTTGATTTTGTACATGCTCTTCTTCATTTTTCTTAAGTATCTTATTAAAGATAAGCATAAATATTGTAAATGTAGTAAGACTTGACCAAATATCAGCTACAAGTTCTGCGTAAAATACACCATCAGCTCCTATAATTTTAGGAAGTAATAAGATAAGAACTATATTAGTTATTTTTCTGTTTAATGATAGATAAATACCAATATTAGCCTTACCTAGGGCTGTAAGTCCGTCTACAAATGTGTATTGAAAAGAAAGAATAATAAATGGAGCTAGATAGCACCAAACCATCTTACTTGATAATTCCATTACAAAGGAATCATTTGTCATGTAATTAATAAATGGTTTAGAAATAAATATAGAAAGTATTACACTAAATGATGTAAATATTAGTGCACATATAGTAATAACCTTTTCGCTTCTTTTAACTCTATCTGTATTACGAGCCCCAAAGTTGTAGCTAAGGATAGCACCTGTTCCTCCTGATATTCCAAGCAGTGGCATCGAAAACAATTGATAAAATGAGGTAATGATTGTAGCTGATAGGATATATTTATCGGCTATATCACTAGATGCATTAAGCTTTAAACTCATATTAAGAATAACTAGTACTAGTGAATCTGTCATTAAAATTATAAAAGGTGAAAGACCAGAAGTAATGATTTTTCTCATATCTTTAAAATTATAAGAACCAAGAGTAAGCCTAACCTCAGTCTTTTTACTTCTTAAAATTAATATTACATAAATACAAGATACAATTTGAGCAATACTAGTCGCTATTGCAGCTCCTTTAACCTCTAAACCAAATCCAAAGATAAAAATAGGATCTAAAACGATATTGATTATAGCACCAAGTACCATTGTAAACATTGCTTTATTTGAATAGCCTTGACTAGTTAAATAATAGTTAAGTCCTAAAGCTATGATTTGAAATGGAGCACCTATCAAATAGATAAGCATATAATCTTTAGCAAAGGATAAAGTATTATCTGAAGCACCAAAGAAATATAATATCTTTTCATGTAAGATTAAAATAATAAGTGGAATTAAGATGCCAAATATTAAAAGAAGTAAGAACGCATTAGAAAGCATACGCCTTGCACCCTTCATATCCTTTTGACCAACCTTCATCTCCATCAAAGGAGCTCCTCCTTGACCTAATAAAGATGAGAAAGACGCTATAAGTGTGCAAATAGGAGCGCATACCCCAATAGCTGTCAATGCTAAATCACCATTAGTATTTAAATTTGAAATATATACTCTATCAATAATTGAATAAAGTACATTAATGAATTGTGCAAGCATCGCTGGAAGTGCTAGTTTAAGTACTGTCTTAGTAATATTACCTTGAGCAAGTTCAATGCTATTCATTATTATCACCTAGGCAAGTAAAATACTTATCCTTTATTTTTTTACTTACAATAATATTAAGTTTTTGTTTTAAAACATTTATTGTAATATCTTCTTTAGTAAGTGCAAGTTCCCCATCTGAATTAACATCAAGGGGTACACTTGAATTGATTTTCACTCTTTGAGCGCTATAAGCCTTTATCTTCTTATGGTGCCTTGCACCAAAAAGGAAGAAATAAGCAAGACGTGGCCAAGATATACCTTTTAGATTCTTTTCAATAAGTACAATATCAATTAAACCATCATCAAGTTTAAGAGGTACTTCTCTTTTAATTTTAAATCCTGCTACTTTGTTAGTATTTAAAGCAAATAAAGTATAATATGTGCCACTAATCTTCTTATCATCTATTTCAAGACTTAGATCAAGTCTTGTATATTTAGCAAATTCCTTAAGACCCGCTAGAAAGTAAGCAGCACGACCTAAGAAACGTTTAATACCACGTTTAGCTGTATATGATACATCAGTATATTTACCTATCGCAGATGCATAAGTAAAGTAGGTATCATTTAATGAGCAGATATCAAGTTTAACTGTTTCTCCTTCTAAGATATTATCTAAGGCTTTCTTTATATTCTTAGAATAATTTAAAAGATGAGAAAAATCATTACAAGTACCAGATGGTATAACTGCAAACTTTCCCTTATAAGATGCGCTAACAAGCCCATTAACAGCCTCATTGACCGTGCCGTCTCCGCCTGAAGCTATAACTAAATCATAATGAGAAGAATTCTGAATTAAATATTTAGTAATAGATTTAACACCACTTGTTTCATAGAAATCAACAGTATCATATACCCAAGACAGTCTTTCTTTTATATACTCAGTATTTTCATAAATCTTATTCTTCTTAGAATAAGGATTATATACAATTAAAGATTTCATAACACGCCTCTAATTAATATTTTTCAATTCCTTATTCTTAAGTTTAGATAATTTAGATAAAGCCTTATCAATAGCTTTTTGGCTTTCTTTGAATTCATTAATATAAGAATCAATTAAGGTTTTAACATTTTCTTTTCTTAATTTTAATTCTTCTTCTAATTTTAATAATAATTTATTTTCAATAGAAAGAGTTATATCTCCTTCAAATCTTGAACTTTTATTAATTAAATTATTCTTTAAAGAACTAATCTTAGAATTAATACTTTCAAAACTATTATAAAAATCATTCATTTGTTCATATAAAGCTTCGCTCTTCTTTGAAATTAATTCACTTAAAGATGAAGTAGTATCTTTATAAGTTTTAACAAAACCTTTATATTTCTTAATCAAATCATTATATAAGGCAATAATTTCGTTTAAGGATTCATTCTTTGAGTCAATATATGAATCAAGCAATTCAATATTTAAAGCTTCTTTTACGTCTATCATTATTTAATAACCTCTATCTTTAAATTATCAATCTTATATTCTAATTCTCTTTTTCTTCTTTCAAAATATAAGCTCTTTTCTAATGCCTTAATATCTGAATTATCTAAATATTTAGAATAATTCTTAATTATATCAGATATATCAGTATCATTATAAGATATATTCTTTTCTCTTATATCTAAAATTAATAATAAATTAGTTCTATCAATTACTGTATAGATAATTCTTACTAAGTCTAATCTATCTTTATCTTTAAGCTTATTTGCATAAGTTACAAGTTTATCATCATTTCGAGTTTCGTTATACTCATCAATAGAATTTAATATATCTCTTAAATAGAAATAATCAGTACCTGTATAGAAAGCAAGATTTTCTTTTGTACTTTCAAAGTCTAAACCTTTAAAAGATTCTAAAGCTCTAAAGTAATAATTAATCTTTAAACTAAGCATTTCTTCAAGGAAGATATCTACATTGTTATCATTTAATACTGGAATTAATTCCTTTAATGCAGTTTTAGTATTAACTCCAAGTAGTGTTTCATCTTCTATTTGAATAAAGTTTGTTTTACATCTAGTAAGACCTACATAAAGTTGATTATAGAATATTCTTGAAGCTCTAGAATATGATAAATCTGATGAGAATAGGTTTTCAAACTCTTTAGAAAAGCTAGTACATAAGTTATATACCACAACAAATTCACTTTCCATACCCTTAGAATCTTTTACTGTAAATACACTATCTTCTTTTACTTTATATTTTAAAATAAATTCTTTCTTTACTAAATCATTAGCTACAACATACATAATATTATCATTCTTAGATTTAGTAATAGCTTCTATCATCTTTAATCCTATTTCTTTATTTAAAACAAGGTTACCACTTGTTTCGAATTGATAAGCTTTATTAGAGGTAAGTGGTACATAATTAGATAAGTCTTCAAGACCAAATAATTTCTTTCCCTTTTCTCTTAAAGCTTCAAGTTCTTTACATATAGCACTAGAATAACGATATGTAGTAGTTAGAAGCTGTTTCTTATAGTTTTCAATAGAATTAATCATAAATAGTGTTTCAATGCTTTCATATTGAATAAATGTAGGGTTAATAGTTTGTTCAAAATCACCAAACATATGAATTACACCGTATTCTAAAGAATTATAGTTAAGTCTAATAATTGCGTGGATTTCACGTTCAGTCATATCCTGGAATTCATCTATTACAATATTTTTATAAATACCTTTATTTAAAATAGTATCTAAATTAGATGTGACAATATAAGCTAAATCATTATCTGTGTATAGATTATTTGTATCTAGATATGCTCTAAATGATGTAAATGTATCATACATTACTTTAATTTCTTCAATAAAGTTATCTCTAACTTCTCCCCTATATCCTTCTATTAGGGAGCATTCTCTTTTAAACAAATCAAAACTATCTATAAACCTTAAATCTTCTTTTACTGGATTAGCATAATTATAATAAATATTAAAAGCTTTATATAATTCTTCTTTAGTATTTAAATTATTTAATTGTTTAAAAGTGTTCTTAAATTTACCTGTTTTAGTATTATACCAGGTTTCAAAATCTTCTAGACTAGGCTCTTCAGTATATTCTGTATAATCATCAAGTAAAGAAATAAGTACCTTAGTTTTTTGATATCCTAAATTATAAATACTATCTAAATAGTTTATAGTATCTTCTTCAGTAACTTTATTAATTACTTTACCTTGATAAATACCTCTAAAGAATAAATAAGGATAATTAATACCATATTTATCTATTATCTTCTTTAATTCATTTAATGTTGTTTTAGAAAGTCCTAGAGCTCCATCTTTAACCCATGTATCAAATGTATTTAAAGAAACAAGATTATTTAATAGAGTTTCACTATCTTGTGTCTTTTTACTCATTCCTTTAGTATATATACCATTAATTAAATTATATCCTTTAATTTCAATATTATTACTAGAGAGAACACTTAAAAAGAAACTAGCTGTAGTAAAGACATTAGTTTTAGTTTTAATGTGCATATCAGATAAAATAATATCAAGTTCATCTGTTACATATTTAGCTAATTTATTAGAATAAGTTATAAAAGATAAATCATTAATTTTATTATTATCTAAATCAATATTATTAATATAAGTATACATAGCTACATCAGTTTTACCTGTACCTGCAGCTCCTAGTACTACATTATATCCTGTCTCATGAGCTATAGTATCTTGAGTTTTATTTAATACATATTCTCTTTTATATTCATGTGTATCATCTAATCTTTTCTTAATATCTGAAAAATCAGGTTCTTCATTATATCTTTCTACATATAATACTTTATATTCTGTACTTTGGAATAATTTATGGCTTTCTACAAAGTACATAGAATACATGTTAGGAACATTGTATGAATATAGACCATTATATGTCTTATCTAATTTCTTAATATCTTTAGAATTAGATAAATAAGTTTCTAGTTCCTTATCCTCACTTGTTTTAAGATATTCTAAGAATCTAGTAATACTCTTTAAAACATTCTTACTAAAATCCTTATTAAATGTATTTACTAAAAGTGGATCATTTTCAATTCCTTCTTCAATATGAGTTTCTCTTTGTTTAATATTCTCATATACTTCTTTATATAGGTATATCTTTCTATTTTTCATATATACTCCTTTTAAACATAATAATTTATTATATTTTACCTTATATTTATATTTTCTTCTAGAAGTATTATCTTTTAGCTTATATTTTAGCACTTATTTAGCGATTCATATTTAAAATTAAATTATAAGAGGTGATATATATGAAAGAAAAAAGAGGAACTGTTAAATCGAGCGCGATTATTTCAAATTTTACTTATGCATTAGTATTCTTATTTTTTGGATATATAATGTCTAATGGAGGGGACACAAAAAATCTAAATGCTTTGGTAAGTATAGGTATTGTTTTTTGTGGTATAGTTGCATTTGTGATGGATTTAGTTGATCAAGATAAATCATCAAAAGATAGCTTAATCGCGATGATTGTAGATATTATTATAGCTGCCATAGCCTATCAATATCCTAATACAGTCGGTGGTATTATTGTAGCTATTGCACTTGGATATTTTTCATTTGGTAAATTCTTCTATACTTTAGGCCGAATTAGTAGAAATATCAAAAATGGTTTGTGGCGTTTTACTTTTGCATGTATTGGTATTCTAAGTGGCCTTATAGGACTTTTAGTTAGTGCAGTTTATATTTTATTTTCAAGAATTGGAGATGGAAAGTTCTCATTCCTTCCAGAGTCTATGCAAATATCTAAAATATTATTGTTTGCAGGAGCTATTGTAACAGCTTTAGGTACTATTTATATCCTAACACAATATAGAATGGTTAAAAAACTTTCTGGTAGTAATACTCAAAGTACTAGAACTACTACAAATTATGAACCTACAGACTCGAGGAAGACTGACCGCTCTTCATTTGGTTCATTGCTAGAAGATAGATGCAAGGCTATAGCTAGAAGTAATTCCTCAATGCATACATTAATTCATCCATGTAATGTTGTATTCGATATCAGTGTTAGAGTAAGCTCAGGTAACATCAAATATATTATAAATGGTAGATTAAACGGTACCAATAGTCTTACAGACTTTGAAAGCGTTGAATCAGCTAAGCGTACCTTGCAAATTGAAATTGAAAAAGTAGCTTCTAGACTTCAAAGCGAAACTAGTAGTGCAATTGATAGACTTAGAGAAAAGTATTCAAACTATGATGGTGAATATAATATCAATGTTACAGTTGGAGATATAAAATAATTTAAATAAAAAGTATTATATGAGTAAAAGCTTATATAATACTTTTTATTTTTGTATTAATTTGCCTTATATACTCATGAGTATAATACTTTAGAGTATAAAAAAGCACCTGGTAAATTAATACCAGATGTTAATGTTATTTATTAAATACTAATTTTAGTATAAAGAGTATCATTATTAATCTAATTTTAAATTGTAACAATCTTAAAAAAGATGGTGATCCTATCAAATTCTAATATACTGGTTCTAATACAACAATTTTAATTTTAAATCCTAGTTAAACACTTATCATATAGAAATTTTTTTATTGCTTGATTATTATCTTCATAATAATTTATGAGATGTTCTTTAAATTCTGATACTAGTTCTGCAGGTATTACAATAAGACCAATACCTCTACTAACTAAATAATGGTTTGCAAATATAACTGCAGTTCTCTTATTTCCATCTAGAAACAATAGTTTTTTCATTACATAAAGCAATAACTCTATAGAAACATCATACGATGGATCTTTAGATAATATTAATGATAAATCTTCTTTAATTTGTCCTTCATATGGAAGCGGAGGAATATAAGTTGAACCACCTATTGTGACAGGAACACTTCTAATTCTACCAGCAGTATATGAAAATCCCTCTTCTACTATTTCATTAATTTGACATAAAATTGCGTAGTTAGTGGGATAAGTAATAACACCCTCGCTTAAAATAAACTCCCAGGCATGTTTCAAATTGACAACTTTAGAAATGTCAGAAGCGGTCATATCCTTTACTTTACCACCATTAACGATTGTTTCAGTATCAGAATATGTTGTAGCTACACCTTCAAGCATAGCTTGTTTATATATTGAATCAACTAGATTTCTTCTTGCTAAATCAATATTAATCTTAACCCTATCTGTTAATTCTAATGATTTATATTGTAATAAGCCTAGTTCTTTTTTAATTTCTTTTAATCTTTTTTTATATTCTTTAATTATTTTATTATTCTCTAGAATTAGATTACTTAATTCTATACTATATTCACCAGCATATTTTGAGGTAGACTTTCCTTCATCACGAAAATGGACATAAATATATTTCTTTTCGTTTCGTTCCCTAATCTCAATTGATCCATAAACCATTTTATTTATTCTAGATTTTAAAATTTCTTGTTCATGCAATAATTCCGCAACATTAGCCATATTAAACCTCCAAATATGTGAAACTTAATTTTTGATTTTGTTTCACATAAATTCTAACATACCAAATTAATATGTGCAACATTTTAACAATTTTTGTTTCACATATTATATATACAGAAATTTAAGTCATAAAAATATTCTTAAATATAAAAATTTGTTGGTTTATAATATTGCTGATTTTTTGAACATAAAAAAATCTGATACCGAAGTACCAGATATTAATTTCAAAATGGTGACCCGTACGGGATTCGAACCCATACATCCATGCGTGAAAGGCATGTGTGTTAAACCGTTTCACCAACGGGCCAAGTTTTTAAGTCAACTACGACTTGCTTAGATAGTATATCACAAACATATGTGTGTTGTAAAGAGTAATTTTTAAATATTTTTATTTTTTTGTTAAAAGTTATATAAGGCTGTTATTTTATCAGTAACAACCTTATATATTTAAATTTTAACTATCCTAAAATAATGAGTTCTAATTTGAAGCAATGCATTAATTAAGTATGATGTCTTGCACTATTATTTGCTTCTTAATTTTGATAATAATCTCTTAAAGTTCCTAAATTTAACAAAACTAATTCCAGCAACAACAAGGAATACAAGTACGAGCACTACTAAACCACTGTTATTTTGTTTAACACATAATACAAAGAATAATATTGCAAGTACTACTGATACAATAGAAACAATTTTTGTAAGATTCATTGATTTATTATAAAAATCTTTAGAGTATGCTCTAATATCTGATTCAGTAAATCCTTCATCAAAGTTCTTGCCGAAGAATTTATTCATAGATTTACAAAATAATGAAAAATCAAGTAAAGCTTGTGATACATCTGATTTCACATAATCTTTTGTTAGATCGCACTTAAAGCCATATTTTTCTCCAACTTTAACTTTGCTATACCAATTGAATTGTTTAACAAATGCATCGCAGAAAGCTTCACATGTAGGATATGATTCTTTACTAGCATATAAATCATATATTTGATCTGCTTCATATTCAACACTAACACATGTTTTAGCCTTAAATGCGAAATAAAGTGATATAGGGGCTTCACCATAAAAACTAATCATCATAAAACTCGTGCTATCAACTTTAGTGTATGATTTACTTTTCTTTGCAAAATCCTTAATTAATAAATAATCTTTTGCATTTTTATATTTTGGTTTAAAAAATAACATATAACCATCTCCTTTGGTTATATATTACTAAATAGTGCGCTAAAGATATGCTAAAAATGTGCTAATAAAGCGCTAAAGATCAAAAATAAAGAAAAAAGTTTGATATATTTCTATACCAAACCTGCTATTAAACTAATGGCGTGGCAGCAGGGATTCGAACCCTGGCACCAGTTACCCGATCTACGTCCTTAGCAGGGACGCCTCTTGAGCCTCTTGAGTACTGCCACATTCTATAGATCTTTAAGCCTTTTCATTATATACTATATTTAACCTTTAGTCAATAAGAAATTTAAAAACCCACACCAAAGACTAGTGCGGGCTATATAAATTATTCCTTAATCATTGAAAGTGATAACTTTTGTTTCTCTAGATCAATACCTATTACATAGACTGTAATAATATCTCCAACCTTAACCAAATCAGAAGGATGCTTAACATAACTCTTACTCATCTTAGAGATGTGAACTAGTCCGTCTTCATGAAGACCGCAGTCAACAAACACACCAAAGTCTACAACATTTCTAACTGTGCCTTCTAGTTCATCTCCAACTTTTAAGTCTTCTAGATGAGTTTGATTAGACTTTAATTGAGCTTTATTAAAACTATCTCTAATATCTCTCTTAGGTTTCTTAAAACAATCTAGGATATCTGATAATGTATATTTATCAATATCTATATGATTTAATATATCTTCAATATTAGTTTTATTAATAACATCATTAACTTCTTTAGTACCTAAATCTTTAATATCAATGTTTAAATATTTAGCTACAAGTCTTGCCTTAGTGTAACTTTCAGGGTGAATTGAAGTAGAATCAAATAAATTGTCTGACTCATATACTCTAACAAAACCTACTGCTTGAGTATAAGTCTTTTCACCAAGTTTTGGAACATTTAATAATTCTTCTCTTTTCTTAAACTTACCATTTTTATTTCTATATTCAACAATATTAGAAGCTGTTGTTTTATTTAAACCTGATACATATTCTAGTAAAGATTTACTTGCAGTGTTTAAATCTACACCAACACTATTAACACAGTCTTCAACAACCTCACCAAGTTTAGACTCTAGTTGTTTTTGATTTACATCATGTTGATATTGACCAACACCAATAGCTTTGGGTTCAATCTTAACAAGCTCGGCTAGAGGATCTTGAATACGACGAGCAATACTTACTGCACTTCTCTTTTCAAGTGTTAAATCAGGGAATTCTTCTTGAGCAATTGCACTAGCTGAATATACAGAAGCACCTGCCTCAGATACAATTGTGTATTTACAAGATAGGTTATATTTTGAAATAGTACTTGATACAAACTCTTCACTTTCTCTTGATGCAGTACCATTACCAATTGTAATGATATCAACATTATACTTTTTAACTAAAGTTACAAGAACTTTTTCACTTCTTTCAAGCTCTTCTTTTTTTACGCCACTACCAGGATATTCTTCAGTAGGATGAATAACTGCTATCTCTAAAAGTTTACCAGTATTATCAACTACTGCAAGTTTACAACCTGTTCTAAACGCAGGATCTAAACCTAATACAGTTTTATCTTTAATAGGAGATTGCATTAAAAGATTCTTTAAATTCATACTAAATACACCTATTGCATTAGTTTCAGCTCTAAGTGTTAGTTCACTTCTAATTTCTCTTTCTACAGGTGGATATAATAATCTCTTATATGAATCTCTTATTGCTACTTCTAATTCATTCTTAAAGATATTATCTCTAAATATTATCTTAGATTTAATATATAAAATATTATTTTCATCGTCCCCGACAAGGGAAACAGATATGACATTTTCACTCTCAGCTCTGTTGATCGCAAGAATTCTATGGTCTTTAATTGTAGTAATACTTTCAGAATAATCATAATAATTAGAATATAACTTTTTAGTGTCTAAAGCATTCTTCTTTAATTTAGTTACAATAGTAGATCTTCTTCTTGTATTATTTCTTACTATCTTTCTGAAGTTAGCATTATCCGAAATATCTTCTGCAATTATATCACTAGCATATTGATAAGCCTTTTGAGTAGTATCCACATTCTCGTTTAAATATGGTTTAGCAAGTTCCTCCTTATTTCCACTTATAGGGCAAGAAAGCATTGTCTTAGCAAGTCCCTCAAGTCCTAAGCTTCTAGCTACAGTTCCTCTTGTTTTCTTTTTTTCTTTATAAGGTAAATATAGATCCTCAACATCTTGTAACTTACTTGATGATAATATCTTATTCTTTAATTCATCAGTTAACATACCTTTTTCATCAATTAAACGAATAATATCATCTTTCCTCTTACTTAAATTAACTTGATATTCATATTCCTTATTAATCTCTCTTATTTGATTTTCATCTAAAGCACCAGTAGCTTCTTTTCTATAACGAGCTATAAATGGTACTGTAGCACCCTCAGCTAGTAGATCTAGTACTGCTTTAATTTGTTCTTTCTTTAAATTTAATTCCTTAACTAATTTTATAATAATCTCTTCCATAATCTCACCTTTTAAAAAAGAGTGCTTTTAGGGCACTCTTCAAATATTTTAGTCACTAATATAACTAGAATAAACACTAGTTAAATAGTCTTTTACATTCTTAACAGTATAAGTAAAGCTTGTAGCTGTGCTTCCACCAGAAAGTCCTGTATAGTCCTTACCTACTGTAACACTTGATTTGATATAAGTTAACTTATCATAAGTTGTAGAATCATTAACTTTACCTTCCATAAATGTAAGTAGAGCTGGGCTTGTAAGTGAATCATAATCATCATTTTCAGATGCGTCTGCATTGCTTGAAATACTAGAATTAATTACATAGAATGCAATTTCATTCTTCTTAGTATCAACTTCACCAGTTGTAGTTGACTCCTCGATATCACTTGTAGCCTTACCTTTGTTAATCTTATCAATTAATACTCTTAAAGATTCAAGCTCAGTTGTAGCTTCTTTATAATTTAGATAAGTTTGATAATCAGTTGAATTTTTATCACTAGGTTCATCTACAACATAGTTATTATTGTATACGAATACGAACATCTTATTATATTCATATTCACCCTTATCATTAGATATTACTTTTTCAAGTTCATTGTAATTAATTTTATATTCAGTATAATTTGCAAATAAATTAGTTAAATCAGCTGTATTATATTCACAATACCAAATTAAGAAACCTACTATTGAACCTACAATTAAAACTCCAATAACAGATCCAAATATAATCCAGAACTTCTTTGATTTAGCTCTTTTAACTTTTTTGACAGAACGTGCCATTAAAGATCAACTCCTATTTTAAAACATATGAAAATATTATAATTGATTAATTCAAACTTTACAAGAGATACGAAACCTAAGTGTAAAAGTGCAGAGACTTTGAAGTACTTCACGAAGACATTGAAGTAACTTTGAAGTTGACATTGAAGTAACTTTGAAGTAAACTTTATTTAAAGAGGTGATACTAATGAATTTAACAGATATTTACCCAGAGTTTAATGTAGAAAATGGTATATATGAATCTAAAGCAAGACTAGATAGAGATAATATTTTAGGCTGGCTTAAAACTATTGCTGGATTTTCGAATGCTAAAGGTGGCTATTTTGTTGTTGGTGCAGAGGACAAAACAAACAAATTAATAGGATTTGCACTAGATGAATTAGATAAAGAGAAATTATTTTTCTATAACCAAATCAAAGAACATTTTGACACACTTCCTGAAATAGAATCTAAAACACTTACCTATGAAATCAATGGAAATAGAAGATATATTCTTATCTTTCATGTTTTAGAATCACATATAAAACCTGTAATTCTTAAAATGCAAGGTGCACCATTAATTTATATGAGAAGAGATGGCTATACCAATTATGCAACTGTTGAAGAAATCATGAAAATGGCTAAATATAGTATGAACCCTAAATATGATAAAGATAAAACAGATATCCCTTTTGATTTCAATAGTTTTACTAAATTAAAACAATTCTATTTTGAAAACACTCAAAAAGAATTAACTATTAAAGATTTAGAATCTATAAATTTCTATGATGAAAATAACAGATTATATAAGGGCTCTAATTTATTTAGAGATGATTACGATGGAAAAGACTTACATGTAGTATTTTGTCTATATGAAGGATTTACTAGAGGGGATAATGTTATATTATCTACTAATGAATTTAAGGGAAATGCTATCGATTGTTATAAATTTCTATATGATAATGTAAATTTTAGAATGAATCATAGATTTGTAAAGAAAGATACCACTAGGGTAGATACTGATGCATATCCTAAAAGAAGTTTATTTGAGGCTATAATTAATTCTATTGCTCATAAAGATTATTATATTGAAGGAAGTTCTATCTATGTTAACATGTTTAAAGATAGACTTGTAATCTCTTCTCCTGGTTCTCCTTATGGTATGGATGAACTAGATAAAACATACAATTTTAGTTCTTTTGCATCAAAAAGAAGAAATGAATTAATTTGTGCAATCTTTGTTTTGTGCCATGCAATGGAAGCTAAAGGAACAGGTTTTGAAAAAATCATCGATGATTATAAAAATCAAGATGAAAAACATAAACCATTTATATATTCTAAGAATAATCAATTTTCAATTGTATTACCAGACTTAACATATTCTGAAGGAGTTAATGTAGATAATGAGAGTATTGTAATTCAAGCTAAAATAAATAATACAACTCGTTTTGATATCTCCGTACTTTCCTATTGTTTTTCTTCATCCCATAGCACTAAAGAAATTTCTGAATATTTAAATATATCGAATTCAACATATCTTAGAAAGCAAGTTATAGCTAATCTTGTAAATCAAGGTTTTTTATTAGAATCTAAAAAAGGAAATAAAGTTGTATATAGTACAAATAAAGATAAAGTTAGTCTTAAATAGACTTTGAAGTACTTCACGAAAACATTGAAGTAACTTTGAAGTAAAGGCTATGACAATAAAAAGGCCCTATAAAGTAGAAATTATAATACTAGTTCTACCTTATAGGGTTTTTATTATTCTTTATTATTTTCTTCTATTTCTTCTGCAAGTTCCTTTATCCTAATAAATCTATGATTAAGACCAGACTTTGTTATATGCTCATCATAATCATTATTTAAAATTTCAATAAGTTCATTTAAACTTGCATCTGGGTTTTCAAGACGTACTTTCATAATAAGCAAAATCTTAGGATCTAATTGTTCTAAAGGATAATTATATTCAATAGTGTGAATATATTTTACTTGTTTTTTAGCAGCTGAAAGTGTCTTCATTTGATTAGCTATTTCAGCGTTCATTTGACGCTGAATACCAGCTTTATAATTACGTTTAATAACTAAGTTTTCTATTTCAAATACAGTTTTACTAGCCCCGATAATTCTAAGTACATCAGTTATTTCTTCAATATCTTTCAAATAAATAACATAGTCATTACGTCTTTTAATTATTTTAGCATTCAAACTAAATGAAACTAATAAACGTTGAATGAATAAAGCTTCTTCTTGATTAGTTGTAGCTATCTCAAAATGATATCCACCTTTTTTAGGATCATTAATTGAACCCTTAGCTAAAAAAGAACCTCTTAAATAAGCTTTCTTTAAATCTTCATTTTCTTCTATTTTATTATGATTCAAACTATTAGAAAGCAAATTAAAAGCCTTTATAATTACATCACTTGATGAATCAATAGTTACGTTATAATGAAGACCTAAATTTAATTTTTCCACTTTATGAGTAAGTAATGTGGTTTGGCAGTTATATAATTTTTTTACTATTTCAAGGAATCTTCTAGCTACATAAGCGTTAGCAGTTTCAAAAGATATAATAAAATTCAAATTTCTAAGTATTATTTCACTAGACAAACGAAGTAAGGCTTCAAGTTCTATTTCTATTTCTTCATTTGTCTTAAGTTCTTCATTGGCTACTTCAGTCTTACAATCTTGTGCAAATGACATAGTTCACCTATTCGTTAACAATATCTAATAAACTCTCAAGACCCGAAATCATGAGGTTAGGATCTAAAGCTTCTAATTGTTCTACTTTAGTAGAATATAATACTCCGCAGGTCTTCATATGTTTATCAATATTATGATTCGTATAATACTTATCAGCTCTAAAGCCAGCTTCCATATCTGTAGGTGCGTCACCTACATAGATAGCATTCTTAGTAAATTTAAAGTGGTCCATCGCAAGTAATATTCCACATGGATTAGGTTTAGGTTCTACCTCACCTTCACCTATAATATAATCTACATACTTAAGCATTCCATTTACTTTAAGTCCATATTCAACCATCTCTTTAATTTTACTTGAAACAACACAAATCTTATAACCTTTATTATGAAGTGTTCTTAGTGTTGATTTAGCATTTGGGAATGGCTTAACAAATTCATCATGATGTTCTTTATTATATTTTCTATATACTTCAATTAATTCATCAATCTTCTTAGGATCTTTTTCGTATTTTGAGAATGTGTCATAAAGTGTAGGTCCAAAGAATGAATTAAGTTCTTCTTCAGTTAAATTATGATTTGGAAAATATTGTTGGAACACATAAGTAAATGTTGAATCAATCAAAGGCTTAGTATTTAAAAGTGTACCATCTAAATCAAAGATGATTGTATCAAATTGTTTAGCTTCTTCTTTAGATATAATATCAGAATAATATTCATCACCAAATTTATTTTTAAGCCATTTTGTCTTTCTCTTAAGAATTAAGAATAATACTCCAAGGACAATAAATAAAACTGAAAGAAGTATAGATACTGGTGCACCTAAGAACATTAAAGGTTCATCCACTCCACTATTTAATCTAATATTTTCAGTTACAATTCTAACCATACCATACCAAACTAAATAAATACCCATCAAATCACCAGATTTAAGATGTTTTGACTTTCTTCTTAAATTAAGTATTATAATAAGTCCTAACAAATTAAGACATGATTCATAAAAGAAAGCAGGATGTCTGTAGGCTCCATTTATATACATATTCTCAGTTAGCCAAGATGGAAAGAAATTTAAGAATAAATCTGTATTTCCTACTTTAGGTCCATATAATTCCTGATTAAAGAAATTGCCATAACGCCCACATATTTGCCCTACTAAGAAGCCAGGAGCTACAATATCAAGTATTGAATATAATGAAATCTTTTTTGCTTTACAATAAATAATAATTGAAATTAAGGCTGCCATTACTCCACCTTGAATCGCAAGCCCCGCAAGTCCTTCAAAGGCACCATTTCTAAAGCCAAAGAATGAGCCTAAGTCAGGGAAATCACTTAAGTTAAATAACACATACCAAAGTCTAGCTCCAATTATTGATATAGGTACAATAATTAGAATACCTAGACTAATATCACTTTTCTTTATTCCTAGTTTCTTACCTTCGTAGATACCCATAATATAGGCAATTATAATACCAAACAAGATACATAGAGCATAAAGATTAATACCAAGAATAGATTTAGGCAATGCAAGAATTAAATCTATCATTCGTCATTATTCCCCTCTTCTGCAAGTTTATTAATTGAATTAGTAAATTCTAAGGCTGAATTGATTCCAAAATATTTTAATTTTTCATTTAAAGCTGCAGATTCAACAAGTAATGCAAGGTTTCTGCCTGGAAGTACAGGTATTACTACCTTATGAATGTCTGTATTAAAGAATCTAACAGTTTCGGTTTCAATACCAAGTCTATCATAGTATTTATCAGCTTCCCAGTTTTCAAGCTCAACAACAAGTCTAATTCTCTTAGACTCTCTAAAAGCACCAGCACCAAATAGATTTACAACATCGACAATACCGATACCTCTAAGTTCAATATAATGGCTTAATACCTTAGGAGCTTTACCAATAATATTACCAGGTTCTTTTTCAATTACATCAACTCTATCATCAGATATAAGTTGGTGTCCTCTCTTAATCAATTCCATAGCTGTTTCACTCTTACCGATACCACTTTTACCCATAATAAGAGTACCCATACCATTAATATCAACAAGTACACCATGAACTGTTTGAACAGGAGCTAGTTGTTCTTGAAGATAATTGTATAGTTTAGATGAAATAGCGGTAGTACGTAAATCACTCTTTAAGATAGGTAAATCATATTTATTACCTAAATCTTTTAAAAACTCTGGTATTTCTACATTTAAAGAGCAAATAAGGCATGGAGGATTCATTTCAAATATTTTACTAATTCTCAGTTTAGCTTCCGCCTCATCAATAGTTGTAAGGAAACTAGCTTCTTTAGAACCCATTAGAAGAATTCTCTTTGGCTCAAAGAATTCAAAGTATCCAGCAAATTCAAGACCCGGTCTAGTTACATTAGCGTCTACTACTTTTCTAACTAATCCTTTTTCTCCTGAAACAATGACTAAATTTAAATCATTAACTAATTTTTTAACAGATATCAATTTAAACACCTACCTAAATATTTTAAAGATTGTATGTTTAGTTATATAGTACTTGCAAATAAATACTATAAACTCACCACCTAAATAATATAAAATTAAATATCCTACATTACTAAATGTAATAAGATTAATACTTTGTACTGAAAAGTAAAGTAATATTAGTGAAATTAAAAGAAATAATATGTATTTAAAGGTATTCTTATTACTTATAGTTTTATCTATAAATACTAACTTTTTTGCACAAGTTTGATATAGTGCAAGAAGCAATACGAATATAGTTACATACAATTTTCTTTCATATATTATTTGACTAGACAGTATTCCATATAATGCAAAGAAAGCTACAACATATAAAAAGAAATTAAGAAGTAAGTTCTTAAGAATATTAATAAATTTACCTTTAAAATTCTTAGGGTTCTTTTTAGAGATAAATTTAAGTATTTCTCTTAAATTCTCTTCATCTTCTTTACTCATTTCTATATTTTGTTCTTTTTTAAGTTTTTCTATTTCTTCATCAATATTAAATTGATCTTTATTCTCTTTACTCACAAAATCACTCCTATTATATTCTACCATAAGTTTATAAAAAACGTTTAATAATAAGAGTGATTTTAATTAATTATTTTAAATATGGTTTTAAATAAGCTCCTGTATAAGATTTAGAGCAATTTGCAACATCTTCTGGAGTACCAGTAACTACGATAGTACCACCTTTATCTCCGCCTTCAGGGCCTAAATCAATAATATGATCAGCAAGCTTAATCACATCAAGATTATGTTCAATAATAACGATACTAGCTCCTTCATCTCTTATCTTAAATATTACATTCATTAACTTTTTAATATCTTCATTATGTAATCCTGTTGTAGGTTCATCAAGCACATAAAGTGTTTTAGAAGTAATTTTCTTATGTAATTCAGTAGCTAGTTTAACTCTTTGAGCTTCTCCTCCGGATAGAGTTGTCGAAGATTGTCCTAGTTTGACATATCCTAGACCTACTTCAAGCAAGGTTTCAAGTTTAGATCTAATCTTAGGGATATTAATAAAGAATTCATAAGCTTCTTCTATTGTCATATCTAAGACATCAGAAATATTCTTTCCTTTAAACTTAACTTCAAGAGTTTCTTTATTATATCTTAATCCTTTACATTCTTCACAAGGTACATAAACATCTGGTAGGAATTGCATTGAAATCCTCTTTACACCATCTCCCCAGCACGCTTCACATCTTCCGCCTTTCACATTAAATGAGAAACGTCCCTTATCATAACCTCTAACCTTTGCATCTTCAGTTTGAGCATATAAATCTCTTATGTCATCAAAAACACCTGTATAGGTTGCAGGGTTAGATCTTGGTGTACGACCGATAGGAGATTGAGATATTTGAATAATCTTATCAATATTATCTAATCCCTTAATTTCTTTGCATTTACCGCCTTCAATACCTTTTGCTTTATATAGTTTCTTATATAGATTCTTATATAATACTTCATTTACTAATGTAGATTTACCTGAACCTGAGACACCTGTTACAACAACAAGCTCATTAAGTGGTATATCAACAGTAGTATTCTTTAAGTTGTGCTCGCTAGCTTCCACTATAGTAAGCTTCTTCCCATTACCTAAAGAGCGTTTCTTAGGAAGAGGTATAAATTCTTCTCCCTTTAAATATTTACCAGTTAAAGAGGCAGGATTATTCATGACCTCTTCTTTAGTGCCTGAGGCTACAATATATCCGCCTTCAATACCTGCTTTAGGACCTATTTCAACTATGTAATCAGCTGCTTTCATTGTATCTAAATCATGTTCTACAACAATAAGGGTATTGCCTAAGTCTCGCATTTCCTTCATAGTATTAATAAGTCTATCATTATCTCTTTGATGTAATCCTATTGAAGGTTCATCAAGAACATATAAAATACCAGTTAATTTAGAACCTATTTGCGTTGCAAGTCTAATACGCTGAGCCTCTCCACCTGACAATGTTTCACTTGATCTAGATAAAGTTAAATAATCTAAACCTACATTACATAAAAAGGTAAGTCTGTCTAAAACCTCTTTAATTGCAAGTTTTGAAATAGCCATAGCTTCATTATCAAGTTTTAGATTAGATAAATAGTTCTTTAAATCTATAATAGACATATTACATAAATCATAAATTGATTTTGAGTCTATTAATACATTTAATACTTCATTATTAAGTCTAGCACCATGACATACTTCGCACTCGCTTTCAGTCATATAGCTTTCTATCCATTCTCTAATCCAATCACTAGAAGTTTCAAGGTGTCTACGATTAAAGTTATTAATTATACCTTCATATTTTTTCTTCTCATGTCTTACTCTTCCGCCTGATGTAATCATATTGAATTCAATTTCATCTGGAGATTCATATAAAATAATATCTTGTTTAGAAGGCTCTAAATCCTTAAAAGGTATAGTCATATCAATATCATAATATTTACATACTGTTTCAAGTTCGTTATTTGCAATATTATCTTTTTCTTGATTCTTTAAAGGTAATATAGCACCTTTTAAAATAGATTTTTCTTCATCTACAATAAGTTCTCTTGAAACGACAAGTTTACATCCAAGTCCATTACATGCAGGGCAAGCCCCAAGTGGTGAATTGAACGAGAATAAAGCTGGTTCTAGTTTAGGAACCGAATATCCACATTCTCTGCACGCATAGTGCTCTGAGAAGAATAGTTCTTCATTAGTATCTTCAACATAAACTTTAGCATAACCATCAGAAGCATTACATGCAAGTTCTAAAGCTGAAAAGATTCTTGATTCTAAGCCCTCACGCATTTTAAAACGTTCAATTACAATATCAATATCATGTTTAGTATTTTTATTTAAATTAATCTCTTCATCTAAATTCATTAAGGTTTTATCCACAAAAGCACGGACAAATCCATCTTTTAAGAACTTTGCAAAAACATTCTTATGTTCTCCTCTTTTAGCCTTAACAACAGGGGATAAGATATAGACCTTAGCACCTTCCTTGATAGTTAATACCTTTTTAACCATTTGGTCGATAGTTTGAGCTAGAATAGGAATATGATGTTTAGGGCAATATGGAACACCAATACGAGCATATAATACTCTAAAATAATCATATATTTCTGTAATAGTACCTACTGTAGATCTAGGGTTTTTAACAGTAGTCTTTTGATCTATTGAAATAGTAGGACATAATCCTTCAATAGAATCAACATCAGCTTTGTCCCCAGCACCGAGGAATTGTCTAGCACTAGCAGAAAGAGATTCTATAAAACGTCTCTCTCCTTCTCTGCAGATAGTATCAAATGCAAGTGTTGATTTACCTGAACCTGAAAGACCTGTCATTACTATAAATTTATTTTTAGGTAATTCTAGATTAATATTCTTTAAATTATTTTCTCTAGCCCCTTTAATAATAATTTTATCCATATAATTATTCCTCTAATTTACTTATAAATTCAGCCTCATCCATAATATAGATACCTAAAGATACAGCTTTATCATATTTAGAACCAGCAGCTTCTCCGGCAATAACAATATCTGTCTTCTTAGAAACACTATCAACAGTTTTACCACCGCGTTCTTCAATTAATCTCTTAGCCTCGCTTCTATCAAATTTACCAAGACTTCCTGTAAGTACTACCTTTTTACCAGTAAAGAAAGACTCTTTAATTTCCTTCTTTTCTTCAACTGTATTAAGACCTAAGGCTTTTAATTCTTCAATTTCTTTTAAATTATTCTCATCTTTAAAATAATCAAATACACTTAAAGCAATAATTTCCCCAATATCAGGAATTAATGATAATTCTTCTCTGCTCGCTTTTGCAATATTATCTATACTTAAATAATGATTAGCTAAAATTTTTGAAACCTTAGCTCCTGAATGTCTAATACCAAGACCAAATAATAATCTATCAAGCGGATTCTTTTTACTTTCTTCAATAGCGTTTAATAATTTATTAACACTTTTTTCACCCATTCTATTTAAAGTTAATAACTCTTCTTTTTTATCTTTTAATTTAAAGATATCGGAAATAGATGAGATAAGTTTTTCCTCATATAAGGTTCTAACAAGCGATTCACCTAAAGTATCAATATCATAAGCAGGCTTTGAAGTAAAATGAATTAAAGCATTTATCTTCTTTTCTGTGCAGTCCTTATTTAAGCAGTAATAATCGGCTTCCCCCTCAATTCTTGAAAGCGGAGCAGAGCAACAAGGACATACTTTAATAAATTCCACTCTTTTAGCATCAGGATATCTGTCTTCAGTAACAGCTCTAACAACTTCAGGGATTACATCTCCTGCTTTTCTAATAACAATCATATCTTTTTCATGAATATCTCTTTCCTTAATGAAATCCTCATTATGAAGAGTAGCACGAGATATAACAGAACCTTGAACAAGAACTGGGTCAAAATTAGCTACAGGAGTGATATTACCTGTTCTACCCACTTGATAAGTAATCTCTTTAAGACGTGTTTTAACCTCTTCAGGTGGGAATTTATAAGCAATAGCCCACTTAGGATATTTTGCTGTAACACCCAATTCGTTATAATATTCAAATTCATTAACCTTTAAAACAATACCATCAATATCATAAGGTAATGATTCTCTTATTTCCTTCATTTCAGAAATATAGGTAAATACATCTTCTATAGTACTGCAATGTCTAGAATAAGGATTAATCTTAAATCCTAGTTCCTTCATTTTATTTAAAGCTTCTTCTTGAGTTGAGACTTCTATTCCACTAGTTAAATAATATAAGAAACAATCAAGGCCACGCTTAGAAACAACCTTAGGATCAAGTAGTTTTAGTGATCCGCTCGCCGCATTTCTGCAGTTTGCAAAAAGAGCCTCTTCATTTTCTTCTCTCTCTAAATTTAATCTAATAAGGCTCTTCTTAGGCATAAATACTTCGCCTCTTACCTCTAAGTCTAAATTATTGTCTAGTTTTAATGGTACAGATTTAATAGTCTTTACATTACTTGTAACAATATCTCCTACAAATCCATTTCCTCTTGTTGAAGCTACATCTAAAAGTCCATTCTTATAAATTAATGATATAGAAAGTCCATCAATCTTAAGTTCACACATATAACTAGCATTAGGATAAACACTTCTAACCTTAGAATCAAAATCTCTAAGTTCATCAAAAGAGAATGCATCAGATAAACTCATCATTTGTTTTTCATGAGTAATAGACTCAAAACTTGATATAGCTTCTCCTCCGACATGATTAGTAGGTGAATTAGGGTCTTTCTTATCAGGATATTTAGCCTCAAGAGAGGTTAATTCTTGTAATAATTTATCAAATTCAAAATCCTCTAAAGTAGGATTATCAAGTACATAATAATCATAATTAGCTTTGTTTAAAATATTTACTAATTCTTTCATTCTTTCAATATCATTCATATATAATATCTCCTATAAACGTAATACTATTTTAACATAATTTTTACTTTAAATTTAATATTTTACTTAAATAATGTATAATACTTTTTGAAAGGCTGTGATTTAAATGTATAAAACATCTTTAAGTGTTAAAAAACTAAATCTTGATATAGATGATGAAATTATTTTTAAGTCATTATCCTTAGAATTAAAGTGCGGATCTATCAATTTTATCATAAATGATGAAGTTAAATCATTGTTACTATTTAAATCAATATTAAACCTAGTAGATTCTAAATCTAAAACTACACTTTATTCAAATAAAATAACTGATTCATTTGAAGAAATAGGCTACTATAGTCCTGATATTGATGTCTATAAAGATTTAACGGTTAAGCGTTTCTTTGAACTGTCTGCTTCATATTATAAGAATAATTATGATAAATATTTAAAAGAATTAATTGATTTATTTCATATCAATTTAAAAGATAAGATAGAATCATTAGATAGAAATAAATATGAATTAATTAAATTAATAGATTGTCTTTACCACTTGCCTACCCTTCTTGTTCTTTATGAACCATATAGGTATCTAGAAGACTATCAAATTGAAATATTTAATAATTATTTAACTAAGCTTAAAGAAAATGGTACTACAATATTAATTTATACTAAGAAAATATATAATTTATATTCTAGTGATAATAATTATTTTATTTTTTCTAAATATCAATTAGTAAATATTACTTCATTAAAGGATAAGAAATTCTATATTATTTATAAGGGTGAACTTATTACTAAACTTAAGATATTAACAATATTTGGAGAAAACACAAATAAATTTACTTATATCGGTCCTTTAAGCCCTCTAGTTGT
Organism: uncultured Eubacteriales bacterium; assembly: GCA_963605425.1. Lineage (GTDB taxonomy): Bacteria > Bacillota_I > Bacilli_A > Acholeplasmatales > Anaeroplasmataceae > JAEELC01. The sequence goes on along the minus strand of CAVCUQ010000009.1, from coordinate 12,361 downwards.
TGATTTAATTAAATCTAAAGTTGAAGTTATAAATATTAAGGAGGCCGAAGATGAAAGTATTATTTAATGAAATTAAAAGAATATTTTATCATCACTATATAGGCCTTATCATAATGCTTATATTCTCTCTTTGTTTAATACTATCTTATAATATAGTTAATCTAAATGGTGATACTATAAACAATAATCTTTCTAATATTGATACTAAGGTGTTAAATATATTTGATATTAATAAAGATTTATTTACTAATGTTGAAGGATATTATATTTTTATCATTAAATTATTAGAGGTTATATTTGCCTTCTACGCCCTTATTTTAGGAGCTAATATAGCCAGTTATGACACCTTAAAGAATACTAAGGATTATTTATATACTAAAGAACCTAAAAGAGATAAGATAATGATAAATAGAATATTATCAGCTCTTATAATACTATTTATAATGACTTTACTAGTACTTATCTTATCACAAATACTATTTTCAATATTCAGTTCTAAATTTAAATTCTATCTCTTATTTTTACCAACAATATCTTTATTTATAATATCAGCTATCTTCTTAGGTTTTGGTCTTATAATAGGTGGATTTTCTTCTAAGCATAAGATATTAATATCAATTATTGTATTAATTATATTTATAATTATCCATGTATTAGATATATATTTTAACTTAAAGGTATTATATTATCTAAATCCATTTTCATTCTTTAATACTAATGAGATATTTAATGGCAAGTCATATCCTTATTCTGCCCTTCTAATATCACTATTCTATTTAGTATTTAGTCTCTCATTTGGAGTAAATATCTATAATTCAAATCATGAACAATAAAGCGTCTCTATTAAAGAAACGCTTTTATTGTTATTTATTAACCTTTTTAATTGAAGGGTGATCCTTCATTAACTTTTTAATACCAGTAGGAAGTGGGAAGGCAACTGTAGCTATCTTTCCTTTAATTTCTACAACTCTACCAACACCATAACTTGTATGTTCAATATTATCTCCGACAGCTAAATCATTTACGATAGGTTCTGCCTTAACAGGTTCTGGAGCTTGTTTTGTAAGAGGAATAGTATTTTTAATAATACCATCTCTTTCAAGATTTTCAAATCCCATTTCTCTAATAAAGCGAGAGATTTGATGCATCTCCTTATGTCCAAATAAGAAACGATTTTGTGAATATGTTAAGTATAGTCTTTCTTTTGCACGAGTTATACCTACATAACAAATTCTTCTCTCTTCTTCAATCTCACCTTCATCAATAACATTTGCATTAGGGAAAATACCTTCTTCAAGTGCTATCATGAAGACTACTTTAAATTCAAGACCTTTAGCTTGGTGATATGTCATAAGTTTAATTCTATCGCTATTAGGATCCTTATTATCCATATCAGTCATTAGAGTCATATTTTGAAGCATAAACTCAAATAGTTCTCTTCTTGACATCTCGCTATAATCAATTTCATATTGCTTAATATGAGATTTAAGTTCTAGAACATTATCAAGTCTATCTTCACCATCTTCACCTGATTCTTTAAGCATCTTCTTATATCCTGTTCTTTCAAGAATTTCATCGATTATGCTTATAGTGCTATTAACTGGATCAAATAGATATTCTTCAAGTTCTAAGATACAAAATTTAAAATCAACTAAATTGTTATAACCATTTCCTGATGTACTGATAAAATTAATAGATTCAAATAAAGATACATTAAAGTTATTCTTAATTTCTTTTAATTTTTCAATCATTGCAGGACCTATTTTTCTTTTAGGTTCATTAACAATTCTTTCAAATGAATAATCATCATTATGATTGATAATTAAACGTAAGTAGGCACAAATATCTTTAATTTCTTTTCTTTGGAAGAAAGAAACACCACCATATAGTTCATAAGGAAGTGAGAATTTATTTAGAGTTTCTTCAAGTGATCTAGATAAGTAATTAGATCTATACATGATTGCAAAATCTTTATATTCGTAACCTTGTCTTAGTAATTCTTTAATTTGATTTACTATGTATCTTTCTTCATCATAACTTGATTCGGCTTCAAAATATTTAGGTTTAATAGCTGTTTTATTTGATGTGAATAAATTCTTAACAATTCTTGATTTATTATTAGAAATAACGTTATTTGCAATATTTAAGATGTTATTTGTAGAACGATAATTTTCTTCAAGTAAGATTAATTTACAATCTTTAAATTCCTGTCTAAATTTTAAAACATTTTCAACTCTAGCGCCTCTAAATGAATAAATAGATTGGTCTTCATCTCCTACTACAAACACATTCTCATCGCTATTTGCAAGCAATTTAATAAGTTCATATTGAGTAATATTAGTATCTTGGAATTCATCTACTAATATATATCTAAACTTCTCTTGATATCTTAATCTTACATCAAGGAATTCTTTTAATATCTTAAGAGAAACACAAATTAAATCATCAAAGTCTAGTAGGTTTTGTTCAATTAATCTCTTTTGATAAGTATCTCTTATTTGATTAAATAAAGATAGTTTTGACTTATCATGAGTTGAAATAGATGCATAACCTAAATTCTTCTCTTCAGAAATATATTTAGCAAATTCTTTAGATTTAAAATCTTTAGGATCATAACCTAAATCTTTAATTATACTTCTAATAATCTTATCTGTTTCATCATCATCAATAATTTGGAATTCATTGGTATATTCAGATAAATGATTAATTTCTAAACGTAAAAATCTAGCACAGAAAGAATGAAATGTAGATACCCACATGTTTTTAGTTTGAGTATTTACTAAACTTCCAACTCTTTCTTTCATTTCTCTAGCAGCTTTATTAGTAAATGTTAAAGCTAATATTCTTGAAGGATAAACACCTAAATCTAAAATTAAATGAGCTATTCTTCTAGTTAAAACTCTAGTTTTACCACTACCAGCACCAGCCATAACCATTACAGGTCCTTCAGTTGTAAGAACAGCTTCTCTTTGAGCATCATTTAGACCATCAAGAATTTGATTATCCATTATTAATCACCAGCTTCTTCCATATATTCATCATAAGTTGTAACTTTATCAAATATCTTATTACCATTATTATCAATTACAATAATTCTATTAGCTACTGTATTTAATAATTCAGCGTCATGAGATGAGAATAAAATATTACCTTTATAAGCTACCATACCATCATTTAAAGCGGAAATAGATTCAAGATCTAGATGGTTAGTAGGGTCTTCAAAACAAAGCACATTAGCTTGTTCAAGCATAATCTTAGCTAAATTAGCACGAATCTTTTCTCCTCCTGATAATACAGTTACATTCTTTAGGGCTTCATCTCCTGTAAATAATACTCTTCCTAGCCAAGAACGAAGGAAGCTTTCTGTCTCATCTTCTGGTGAGAATTGTCTAAGCCATGTAATAAGATTTAACTTGCTATCTGAGAATAATTCTTTATTATCTTGCATTAAGAAACTTTGTTTAGTTGTAATACCCCATTTAAATGAACCTTCATAATCTGTATCTTTACCTGACAAAATATTAAATAAAGTAGTTACTACTAAAGAGTTTTCACATAATAAAGCTATCTTATCATTCTTATTTACTGTAAATGATAGATTTTCAAAGACACCTTTTTTAGTTAATGAATTAACTTCTAGAATATCATTACCAACTTCTCTAAATTGTTTAAATCCAATGAAAGGATAACGTCTAGTAGATGGTTCTACTTGAGTTAAGTCTAGTTTATCAAGTAACTTTCTTCTTGAAGTAGCTTGTTTAGCTTTTGACTTATTAGCTGAGAAACGTTGAATAAATTCTCTAAGTTCTTTAGCCTTTTCTTCAGCTCTCTTGTTTTGATCTTTCTTTTGTTGTAATAAGAGTTGACTTGATTCATACCAGAATTCATAGTTACCAACATACATAGAAATCTTACCAAAGTCTACATCACAAATATGTGTACAAACATTGTTTAAGAAGTGTCTGTCATGGGATACGATAATTACTGTATTTTCAAATGATGCAAGGAAATTTTCAAGCCATTCACATGATTTATAATCTAGGTTATTTGTAGGTTCGTCTAATAATAGAATATCAGGGTTTCCAAATAATGCTTGAGCAAGTAATACCTTAATCTTTAATTTAGCATCTAAATCCTTCATTAAAGAGTAATGATATTCACTCTTAATACCTAAACCATTAAGTAAACTTTGGGCGTCGCTTTCAGCATCCCATCCATTCATTTCTGCAAATTCACCTTCAAGTTCAGCTGCTTTAATGCCATCTTCTTCAGTAAAGTCTTCTTTAGAATATAAAGCATCTTTTTCATCCATTATTTCAATTAATCTCTTATTACCAAGAAGTACTGTACGAGTAACAGTTTCATCATCAAATTCATTTTGATTTTGTCTTAAAATAGACATTCTTTCTTTAGGATCTCTTACTATATTACCACTAGTTGAATCTAATTGATTTGATAATATCTTTAAGAATGTTGATTTACCAGCACCATTAGCGCCGATAATACCATAACAATTTCCCTTTTCAAAATTTAAATTTACATGTTCAAATAATTTCTTAGTACCAAATTGCATACCAAGATCTACAACTTTTAACATATTGCCTCCTTAACATTCAAAAAGCAGGTAATTAGCCTGCTTATTAATTTTTATTTTGTAAAACTGCTCTTTAAATCACAAGTTCTATTAAATACTAATTTATCACTTGTAGAGTCTTTATCTGTTGCATAATAACCAACACGAAGGAATTGATAATGATCTTCTTTTTTAGTGTCTTTAAGATAAGCTTCTACATAACCATTTATAATTTCAAGTGAATTGGGATTTAATCTATCCATAAAATCTAAATCCTTATTCTCTTCTGTTTCAGGAACTAATAGATTATCAAATAATCTAAATTCACAAGGAATAGCTGTTGTAGCTTCTACAAAGTTAATTGTACCATTAGGTTTTCTTCCTTCGAATCCAGAACCTGACTTAGTTTCTTTGTCATAAGTACAAAGAATTTCTTCAATATTACCATTTTCATCATACTTAATTTCATTACATTTGATGAAATATGCAAACATTAAACGTACTTCTTCGTTTAAAGCAAGACGTTTCCATTTCTTATTAGGCTTTTCAGGAATAAAGTCATCTCTATCGATATATAGGTGACGAGAAAAAGCAACCTTTCTTGAACCTAATTCAAGATTTTCCATATTATTTGGAGCTTCTAACCATTCAACTTCACCTTCAGGATAGTTAGTAATAGTTACCTTTAAAGGATGAAGAATAGCACTAGGTCTTATAGCTTTTAACTTTAAATCTTCACGAACAAAGTTATCTAAAACAGCACTATCTACAGTTGAATTAATTCTTGATAAACCTGTTGAGATAATGAAGTTCTTAATTGCATCAGCTGTTACACCTTTTCTTCTATATGCAACAAGAGTAGGCATACGGCAATCATCATATCCTGATACCTTTTTAGAATCAACTAAAGCTCTAAGGTAACGCTTAGAAAGAACAGTATTTGTAATATTTAATCTACCAAATTCATATTGATGAGGTTTGCTAGTAACATCACAATGATCAACAACCCAGTCATATAAAGGTCTATGGTTATCATATTCGATAGAACATAGTGAATGAGTAATACCTTCATATGCATCTTGAAGTGGATGTGCAAAGTCATACATTGGGTAAATGCACCACTTAGCACCTTGTCTATGGTGTTCCATATGATTAATTCTGTAAATAACAGGGTCTCTCATATTAACATTAGGGTTCTTCATATCAATCTTTGCACGAAGAGTTTTTTCACCATCAGCGTATTTACCATCTTTCATTTCTTCGAAAAGTTTTAAGTTTTCTTCAATACTTCTATTTCTATAAGGAGATTCTATACCATCACCTTGATTAGTATCACGCATGGCAGCTATTTCTTCTTGTGTTGAATCATCAACATAAGCAAGACCTTTTTTGATTAGTCTAACAGCTTCTTCGTATTGTCTATCAAAATAATCAGAACCATAGAATACATTTGCAGGAGTATATCCTAGCCACTTTAAATCTTCGATAATAGCGTCAACGAATTCGCTCTTTTCTTTTGATGGGTTAGTATCATCAAAACGAAGATTAGTCTTTCCACCAAATGCAAGGGCTGTTTCAAAGTCTACGATAATGGCTCTAGCATGACCAATATGTAAATAGGCATTTGGTTCAGGAGGGAAACGAGTAATAATTTCCTTTACTTTTCCACTTTCTAAATCCTCTTTCATAATAGTTTTAATAAAGTTAGAATTTTCTTCCATACATCAAGTTTAATAAGTATAATGCTTATTAATCTCCTTCCTTATAAATTTGATATTAATTATATCATTTTTGACTCTTTATTAAAAGAGAAAAACAATACTATTTATTTGAGAAAACAGTTTCAAGTTCTAGTGAAGCGTCAGCGTTTAGAGTTAAATCATCTAAAGTATTATTCTTCATATAACGGTAATATCCACCGGCAGCTATCATAACCGCATTATCTGTACAATATTTAATACTAGGTATACAAATCTCTAAATCTTTATTAGTGTTTTCTCTATTTAATTTTTCTTTTAAGCCTTTATTTGCAGAAACACCACCAGCTACAATTAATTGTTTAACATTATATTCCTTGCAAGCTCTTAAAGCCTTTTGGCATAAAACATCAGTTACAGCTTCTTGAAAAGATGCACATAGATTGTTTACATCTATTTTCTCTCCCCTTTGTTCGGCATTATGATTTAAGTTAATAACTGCACTCTTTAATCCAGAGAATGAGAAATTATAGTTATCATTTCCAAGAGTAACTCTAGGTAAATGGTAAGTGTCAGTTCCTAAATGAGCTAGTTTATCAACAATAGGTCCACCAGGGTATCCTATTCCAACAACACGGGCAACCTTATCATAGGCCTCACCTACAGCATCATCAAGTGTTTCTCCAATTAATTCAAATGAGAAATGTTCTTTCATATAAATAAGTTCTGTATTACCACCAGATACTAAAAGGGCAATACATGGGAATTTCATTTCATGTTCAATTGCATTTGCATAGATATGACCTGCTAAATGATTTAGTCCAATAAGTGGTTTATTAAACATTAAAGCAAAGGTTTTAGCAGCGTTTACTCCAACAAGAAGAGATCCAATTAAACCTGGTCCTTCAGTAACAGTTACTAAATCAATATCACTAGGCTTTAAATTAGCTCTTTTAAAAGCCTCCATAAAACACATAGATACATTGTATACGTGTTCGCGTGAAGCAATCTCAGGTACTACACCACCAAACTTTGTATGAATATCAATTTGAGATAATACTACATTTGCAAGAACTTCTTTTCCATCTTTTACAATAGCACAAGCTGTTTCATCGCAGCTTGATTCAACTCCAAGTACTAACATATTAAAGCTCCTTAATTAAAACATAAGCATCATGATCTTTATAATAATTTTTTCTAACATGATCCTTTTTAAAGCCATTCTTTAAATATAAAGCAATAGCATTATTATTTATTTCATTTACTTCTAAATAAATAGATTTACTCTTTTTCTCTTTAGCCTCATCTATTACCATATTAAGTAATTTGTTTCCAATTCCCTGTCCTCTAAAATCTTTATCTACAACAAAGTTTAAGATTTCACTATATTCATCAACAGTTGATGAAATGAAACCTATAACACGCGTTTCTATTGTAGCTACAAGAAAATAAGAATAAGGAGATTCTAAAGATAAAGTGTAATAATCTAAACCTAAACTAGAATCTAAATATAATTCTTCTAATTTTAAAACCTGATTAATATCAGATTTCATCATTTTCCTAATTTTCATTCTTAGCGTTTCTTTCAGCTTCAGTTTCTCTTAAATAATTAGGATTTAAACTATGTGGATTTTCATGTAAAATGCTAAGACTAATAGCCTTTAGAGGGTCAACCTTATAATTGTCTTCGGTAACTAAAGAATCATGTTCTTCTTTTAGCACTTCTTCTTTAGATCTCATAGCTTCATCTAACACAAGCTTTCCATCTTCATAGATAGCAGAGAAAGCATTACCGCGTCTTGCATCTATCATGGCTAGAACTTTTCCTTTTTCTCCAGTTGAAATAAGTTTTAAAGTAGATATTTCATAAATAGGGATATTTTTAAAAGCACCAAGCATTTTAGCTACAGTTACAGCCATTCTAACTCCTGTATATGAACCTGGTCCAATTCCACATACAACTTTACCTAAATCATCAACAGTTATATTTTCTTCCTTAAGCATAGTATCTATTAAAGACACAATGTTTTTAGCATGGTCATTTTGTCCTTGAGTATAGATTTCTTTTATAACTTTATCATCTTTTACAAGTGCATGATATAAAACCTTAGTTGCACTATCAATAATTAATGTATACATTCTATTTCACCTAACAATTCTTTATATCTTTCGCCTCTTGATTCAAAACTAAATTCTCTTTTATTCTCATCAAGACGTTTTATTGTTATCTTTAGATATTCACTAGGAAGTAAATCCTTAACTTGATAAGGCCATTCAACAATACAAATACCATCTGATTCAAAATATTCATATAAATCAAAGTCATTACCTAGTCCATCTAGTCTATATAAATCCATATGATATAATTTATATTTACCTTGATATACTTTAACAATTGTAAATGTAGGTGAGTTAATAACTCTCTTTACACCAAGAGCTTCTCCTATACCTTTAGTAAAAGTGGTCTTACCACAAGATAAATCACCATCTAATAAAATTACATCATTTTGCTTAAGTAAAGCACCGATTTTCTTACCTAATTCAATGGTTTCAGTGCTAGAGTTTGTAATAAAATTCATCATAAATCACCATTTAATAATTATACTCTACTTTAATAAATTATGCAAAAAGTATAAATTTATTTTATGTTTCTATTTTTCTTTCAAAATACATTTAAAATCAAGTCAATTATTTATATAAAACGATTTCATTTAAAATTTAATACAAAAATTATTGTTAAAAGAAGCTAAATTGTATAGAATTAAGATATGTTTTAAAAGAAAGGATTTATATTATGCTTAAAACTGATTACGCAAAACGAGTTTATGACAAACTATGTAAGGAAAACCAAGGTGAAGCTGAATATTTACAAGCAGCCCTTGAAATTCTTGAATCTATTGAAGGATTTGTATCAACAAAGCCTGAATACGAAAAAACTAAATTACTTGAAAGATTCGTTGAACCTGAAAGAGGTGTTGAATTCAAAGTAGTTTGGCAAAGAGATAATGGAGATTGGGAAGTAAATAAAGGTTATAGATATCAATTTAATTCTGCAATCGGACCTTATAAAGGAGGACTTAGATTCCATCCTTCTGTAAATAGATCTATTATTAAATTCTTAGGTCTTGAACAAGTACTTAAAAATTCACTTACAGGTCTTCCTATGGGTGGTGGTAAAGGTGGTTCTGACTTCGATCCTAAGGGAAAATCAGATACTGAAATCATGCACTTCTGCCAATCATTTATGACTGAACTTTATCGTCATATTGGTCCTGACACTGATGTACCTGCTGGTGACATTGGTGTAGGTGGAAGAGAAATTGGCTATTTATTCGGTCAATATAAGAGAATTCGAGATGAGTACTCAGGTGTATTAACTGGTAAAGGATTACAATTTGGTGGTTCTCTAGTTAGAACTGAAGCTACAGGTTATGGTCTATGTTATTTTACAAGTGAAGCTTTAAAGACACTTTTAAATACAGACTTTACTGGTAAGACTGTCGTAATCTCAGGTTCTGGTAATGTTGCAATCTTCGCTTGTGAAAAAGCAACTGCCCTAGGAGCTAAAGTTGTAGCCTTATCTGATTCTAATGGTTATGTATATGATCCTAATGGTATAGACCTAGATGTTGTTAAAGACATTAAGCTTGTAAAAAGAGGTCGTATTAAAGAATATGCAGACCGCGTTAAAGGTTCTGTATATACTGAAGGATGTCGTGGTATCTGGAGTATCAAATGTGATATAGCTCTTCCATGTGCAACTCAAGGTGAACTTGATTTAGAAGATGCAAAGACTCTTGTAAAGAATGGTTGTATTTGTGTTTGTGAAGGAGCTAATATGCCTTCTACTCTTGAAGCTGAACATTACTTCATTGATCACAAAGTTGTATTTGGACCTGCAAAAGCAGCTAACGCTGGTGGTGTAGCTACTTCAGGACTTGAAATGTCTCAAAATTCTCTAAGACTTTCATGGACATTTGAAGAAGTTGATGAAAAGCTTCATAATATTATGGTAAATATCTTTAAGAACGCTTATGCAAAGGCTGTAGAAAGCGGTAATAAGTTCGATTTATTAACAGGAGCTAATGTAGCTGGATTTGAAAAGGTTGCAGAAGCTATGATGGCTCAAGGTATCTAAAATTGTTAAAAGAGTTGTGGAATTCCACAACTCTTATTTTATTTTCTGTATGTGATTGTATTAGTTACAGGATCCATTGATTCAATAATCTCAAGACTATCTACATCATATCCTTTTTCTCTTAACTTGTCTCCACCATGTTGATATCCTTTTTCAATTGCAATACCAACGCCAACCACTGTAGCACCAGCTTTATTACAAAGTTCAATTAAACCTTCAATAGCTGATCCAGTAGCTAGGAAATCATCAAGAATAAGAACTCTATCTTCTTTTGTTAAATATGTTTTTTCGATAGATATAGTTACGTCAATATTCTTTGTATAAGAATGAATATTAGTTGTATAAGAATCTTCTAAATTAGAACAAGATCCCTTCTTTGCATAAACTGCAGGACAGTGAAATCTGTAAGCCGCAAGTGTTGCAAGGGCTATACCACTAGCTTCAATTGTAACAATTTTAGTGATTCCTTTCTTATTAAAGTGATCATACCATAATAATGTTAACTTATCTAATAATTCGGGATCTAATTGATGATTTAAAAAAGAATTAACTTTTAAAATATCTCCATTTAGAATCTTTCCTCTTTTATTGATTTCATCTTCTAACCATTTCAATTTTAAATACCTCTCATAATAAAAGTATAACAAAAATGAATTAAGATAGAAAGATTTTTTAAATGAGAACGCTTTTATTATTTAAAATTATAATTTTAAATAATAAAATATAAAAAAAATAGTGTATTTCTACACTACCTTATCAAACTTAAATGGTGGTCCAGGCGGGGGTCGAACCCGCGACACCAGGATTTTCAGTCCTGTGCTCTACCTACTGAGCTACCGAACCAAGATGGCGGTTCGAACGGGGATCGAACCCGTGATCTTCTGCGTGACAGGCAAACATGTTAACCGCTACACCACCGAACCGTCTTTGGTTGCGGAGAAAGGATTTGAACCAATGACCTCCGGGTTATGAGCCCGGCGAGCTACCAGACTGCTCCACTCCGCGATATTTAAGTTTTTGATTAAAATAAAATGGTTTATACAAAACCATGAATGGCGGAGAAAGAGGGATTTGAACCCCCGCGGGACTTTCATCCCCTGTCGGTTTTCAAGACCGATCCCTTCAGCCACTTGGGTATTTCTCCAGCTGTAATTAATAATTTATATAAGTGGTGGACCCAGCAGGACTCGAACCTGCGACCGACCGGTTATGAGCCGGGAGCTCTGACCAACTGAGCTATGGGTCCATAGCTTAATGGTAGCGGCGGAGGGATTCGAACCCCCGACCTAGCGGGTATGAACCGCTCGCTCTAGCCAACTGAGCCACACCGCCATATTGTTAAGAGTCTAATCTAGCTATACTTTATATAAATCTATATTAATATTTTAAATTCATAGTTTAAATATTGGTGGAGCTAAGCGGGATCGAACCGCTGACCTCCTGCGTGCAAAGCAGGCGCTCTCCCAGCTGAGCTATAGCCCCAAGGAAGATTCCAATACAAGAACCATTAAAGTGGTACCGCGGGTCGGACTTGAACCGACACGGGTTTTAACGCCCATGGGATTTTAAGTCCCACGTGTCTACCTATTCCACCACCGCGGCATGTAAATAAAATATTAAATTAATGGTGTCCCGTAGCAGACTTGAACCGCTGACCCCTTGATTAAAAGTCAAGTGCTCTACCACTGAGCTAACGGGACAATTAATGGTGCCGAAAATAGGACTTGAACCCACAACCTACTGATTACAAGTCAGTTGCTCTACCAATTGAGCTATTTCGGCAGGTATAATCTATAAATGGTGGAGGTTAACGGGTTCGAACCGCTGACCCCCTGCTTGTAAGGCAGATGCTCTCCCAGCTGAGCTAAACCTCCATGTATAAGATTAAAAAGATTATAGCTTGGCAACTACCTACTCTCACACACGCTCTCGTGTACTACCATCGGCGTAAAA
>CAVCUQ010000008.1:0-56227 GCA_963605425.1 uncultured Eubacteriales bacterium | reverse complement strand
TTTGTGTAACAACTAATGCAATATGATATTTTATAGTAGAAAACATAGCCAATTAGCCTTTATAAAATTTAATAATTAGATTGCATTAATAATATCTAAATTTACTAATTTTAGAAATCTAGAAAAAACTGCGTAAGTACATTTATTATGATATAATTATCAATGTCAGAAATATCTGACTAAATTTTTAAAGGAACGAGGACATTATGACTTATTTTAGTTTGGAGGAAACGAAGAACTAAAGCATAGGAGGTCGGAGTGGAATACTTAGTTATTCTAGCTGTGATTATATTTTTAATCACTGTAACTCTAAACAATCAATCTAAAAAATAGATTGCAATGCTTTGTCTTTAGTTTCCTTTGATAATGAGAAAAGACTAGGGCGGGAACCCTAGTCTTTTTGTTTGAAGTTAAATGCTTTGTCTTAGTCTTCAATTGTAATATAAACTATTTAATGTTATTTGTAAAGAACAAAATGCAATAATTTAAACACTTGAAAGTCATAATCTTAGCAGTACAACCTTAATTATTAAATTTCGGTATGCTTTAAATGTCAGAAACATCTGACTAATTTTTAAGAGCAGGAGCATATTATGAATTATTTTAGTTCGGAGGAACTATGAACTAATGTTTAGGAGGTACTCCTATTGAGTATTTGATTATCCTATTTTTGATTATATATATAATCTATAGGCATGATCATAAAGATGGCAATAATTAATAGTCATTAAGCCTTAACAGGTTTTCTGGTTTCTTAAAGATGAGAAAAAGCAAGGAGTAGACTCCTTGCTTTTTTGTTTGAAGTTTTAACAGATGTTCTTCAATTTTTATTATAATAATTTTTAATATTTTGTAAATAATTAAATTCTCTTTGTGTTTCCCCATTTTTTAAATTCAGTCAATTTTTGAGCCATTTCCTGCTAAAATTCTATTCTGCAGGCTGTAAACAAATTTCAAACTCTATGTTTCCTTGGAGGATATAACTTCCCCATTAAATTATTACTAAAAAAAGTAATGAATTTTTTTATTCCATCACTTATTCTATATAGCCAAAATAATACAAGATTTTTTAAATGTAATTTAGCCTTTCTAATAGTTTTACCTACAGCTTCTAAATTGACAATATTAGAAAAGAACATAAAATATGATAATAGTGTGTTTAAGGCTTGGATTCTTTTATAACGACGAACCATTATCTTTTCTAATTTGATCAAAGCGAATAAGCAATATTTCGTCTTCTTTTTCTTTAAAAATGAGAAAAGACTAGAGGTCCAGCTCTAGTCTTTTCATTTACATCGGATGTTTTGTCTTCAATAATAATATAAAACAATTTTAGGGATTTGTAAATAGTAAATTTAAATAATTTAAGAATTAATTACATCATTCAAAATAAATACTTTTTTAATCTAATACTGCTTTGAATTTTGTTTTATAAAATGTATTAATTAATATAACATTATACAACGTTTAAATACTATTATTTTAGAAAACTAGAAAAAAATAAATTATTCAAAAAATTGTGGTACAATTTTATATGTCAGCTAAAACTGAATAAATTTTTAAAGGAACGAGGACATCATGAATTATTTTAGTTTGGAGGAAACGAAGAGCTAAAACATCGGAGGTCAGTGTGGAATACTTAGTTATTCTAGCTGTGATTATATTTTTAATCACCATTAGTAAGAACAATTAATTAACTCTACTAACATCGGTTGACGATGTTTTGTCTTTGTTTTCTTTAGAGATGAGAAAAGACTAGGGGATCCAGCTCTAGTCTTTTTGTTTGAAGTTTAATACTTTGTCTTAGTCTTCAATTGTAATATAAAATACTTAATGCTAATTGTAAAAAACAAAATGCAAAAATTTAAACACCTATAAAACTTAAGTTTACACTATAAACTAATTAATTCTAATTTTATATAATCTATTAATTAATTAGACTATAATCCTTAAATAGAAGTGCTATTTTAATCTTACTATCTAAAATATTATCATAGTAATAATCATAATCAATACTAATACTGTTAGAGTTTACCTTAATATTTGTAGTAAATATTTCAAAGGGAAAAGATAAGTCCTTTGATGTGTAATTAGCTATAGTTTTCTTATTAAGTATAAAAGTCATTTGACTATTAACTTCACCAATTCTATTAATAACAATTTCATTAGATGAGAATAGTTTGATTATAAATTTGGTATTAGAATATGTTTTGTCAACAAATTCAAAAGTATTAGGACTTATTTCTTTTGCATCAGCTAGATAGGATACCATTTTCTGGCCGTTTTGAAATGAATAAAAATGTATCTTCATTAGTATTTAATTCTTCCTTCTAAAGCTTTTAAAACAGTAACTTCATCAGCATATGATAAATCTCCACCCACAGGAAGACCATGGGCTAGACGTGTAATTAGGACGTTTTCTCCTTCAAGAAGCGTCTTAATATACCTGCTTGTTGTCTCACCTTGCAAAGTAGCATTACATGCAAGTATTAACTCCTCAATATTTTCACTTTTTACTCTCTCAATAAGTTCTCTAATTCTAATATCTTCGACGCCAATACCCTTTTGAAAATCTATTGCACCATTTAGAACGTGATATACTCCATCATATTGATTTAATTTTTCTATTATAAATAGGTCCTTAACTGTTTCTACAACCATTACCTTTTTAGAGTTTCTTTTTGGATCTGCACATATAGAACAAATCTGTTCAGTAGATAGATTACCACATTTTTGACATACACAAACATTCTTTTTAATATTGATAAAAGATTGCCCAAATCTTTGGCAATCTTCATTACTCATATTAGAAAAGACATGTAGTGCAAGTCTTTCAGCAGTTTTTCTACCTATTCCTGGTAATAGTGTAAATTCACTAATTAAGTCCTCAATAGGTTTAGGATAGTTCATAAGACTAGAACATTCCTCCAAATCCACCTAGGTTGAATCCACCCATTAGATCTGATGTAGCTTTTTCAATTTGCTTTAAACAATCATTGAAAGCGGCCTTAACTGCATCTTCAATCATTTCGATATCATCCTTTGATTCAAAGCTTTCAGGATCAATCTTAATCTCTTTTACATCATGAGCTCCTGTCATTGAAACAGTTACCATTCCACCACCAGATTTACCTGTATATACTGTTTCTTCAATTTTCTTTTGAGCTTCCATCATTTCTTTTTGCATTTTTCTGATTTTCATCATTGCGGCTTGATTCATAATTAAAATTCCTCCTTAATCAAGTTTGAGTCAAATAAATCATCAATTAAATCAACTGACTTTTCATCTATTTTCTTTTCATATTTTAATATTCTAATATTATGATTGTCAAGTACTGGCTTTTTATCTCCAGCTTTATATTTAGCAGACCAGTCTGATAAAATTTCATTCCACATAGCTTTATTTAAGAAATATATATTCTTAAATTTATTATCATAATAATTAGAAATATTAGAATGCATTGGATCAATCATCATCCTATTACACATACCTTCACTTTCTAGGGTGAAGATTACACTATCTTTGCTAGCACAAGCAACATTAATATCCGTAAGAAGAGGATTAGTATTAATTAAACCACTTAAAGCAAGTGTTACCTCATTTTTAATCTTCTTATCTCCATTATTAATAGTTTCATTAATATCTTTAATATCAATACATTTACTTGAGTCGAATTTAATATCAGTTCTATCTATTTCTTCAAAAGTAGGAATACTAATTTCTTTCTTTGTTTCAACTCTTTCAACCTTATTAGATTCAATATTGACTATACGTCTTTCTAAAGCATCTATTTTCTTAAGAAGAACTTCATAATCAAGTATCTTCTTATCACTCATCTTAATTATACATATCTCAAGGAAGGCTCTCTTTTGATTAGTATATTTAATGTTATTAAGTGTATCATTTAATAAATCTAAATATTTAAATATAACTGAATTGTCAATTTGATTAGCAAAGGTTATATATTCACTATTTGAATAAATCTCTTTGCTAGAAGTAATCTTATTTATCTTATATAATAAAATATTTCTTAAGAAGAAGGTAATATCAGCTATAACCTTAGATATTTCTTTACCACCTTCTAAAATAGAATTTAGAATGTCTAATGCTTCTGAACCTTGATTTTTATAGATAGCTTCAAGTAATTTTAAAACATTTAAATCGGATACATTACCAGATATTTCAAGAACATCATTTTCAGTTATATGACCACTAACTGAATAAGATACAGCCTGGTCTAAAAGGGATAAACTATCTCTCATACCACCTTCTGATATAGAAGCTATTAAACTTAGAGCATCTTTATCTACATTAAGATTTTCTTTATTGCATACCTCTTCAAGTCTATGAACAATATCAGATTCACTTACAGCTTGGAAATCAAAACGCTGACAACGTGATAATATTGTAGCTGGTATCTTATTAGGCTCTGTAGTAGCTAAAATAAATATAACATGAAGTGGTGGCTCTTCAAGTGTCTTTAACAAGGCATTAAAAGCACCTTGAGATAACATATGTACCTCATCAATAATATAAACTTTAGTTCTGCATATTGATGGTAAATATTTTACATTATCTCTTAAATCTCTAATCTCATCTACACCATTGTTGCTGGCAGCGTCTATTTCGATAACATCAGGGATTGTTCCTTTTGTAATACCTTTGCATATTTCACATTCATTACAAGGATTATCGGTAGGTCCGTGAACACAGTTCAAAGCTTTAGCCATTATTTTAGCCATTGTTGTCTTACCAGTTCCTCTAGGACCTGCAAATAGATAAGCATGAGCTACTTTATTTAGTTTTATTGCATTTTTTAATGTTTGAATGATAGGCTTTTGACCTGCAACTTCTAAAAATGTTTGAGGTCTATAAGCTCTATATAAAGCTACATATGACAAGGTATCACCTCTTTAAATACTATAGCATAATTTAGAATATTTTTAAAGAAAAAAGGCTAAAAAATAGCCTTATTCAGTGTAATAATATGATATACCATTCTTATATAATTTATAACCAACAAGTTTAGTTAATGGACTAGCTGCTAAATCAAGTACTGTAGTGGTTCCTAAATCATAATTTAGATTGATATTTGCGGCACGGAAAGCTTTAGATACAAAGTCGGAACAATATGATTCATTCTTATAATTAGTTACAAATAAGAAATTATAAGGATCTCCGAGCATAGAAACAGCCTCATTAAAAATAGCATAAGCCTGTTCTTTTGTAAGTTCTATTCTAAAAATATAATAATTAGGATAGTATGTTATATCATCCCAAGAATTTGAATTTATAAAATATGATTTATTATAAGTTCCATCTAAAGTAGTCTCTAGAGTTGTATCCTTACTAAAACAGAAAAATTGATCCTCATAGGCCATACCACATATTGCAACATGGCCTCCGATAGTGTAAGTAACAAATTCATGCAATAGTGGAGATGTAGGGGCTCCTGAAGTAGTTAAAATAATATCACAAGAGTTTCCAGGATTTAAATATTTACCACTTGAATAATAATCAGTATCATTATGATAATAAAACTTATTATTACTTGTAGATTTTACTTCGTCAAGTATTGAATTTTCTAAGAATTTATCTAGTTTTTGTTTAATAACAACATTTTCATATATTGAAGTAATAAGAACAAATAAAAATGTCGGTAAAAGAACAAAAAATGCGATTTTTTTAAATATTTTCATGTCTTTATTATAATTATATTAAATAAAATTAACAATAACTTTAAGAGGTTTCACGTGAAACATGCATAAAATTTAATATTGAATTTGCTATATTATTAATATAATAGTAAAATAAATTAAAAGGATGGGATATATATGATTACAAGAAAATTTATCGATAAAATACATGATAATTTTGATAAATTAAACTATCATGAGACTAGAAGTTTAGATGAAGAAGAATTTAGAAGGGTAGCTTATAAAACTCTTTATGAAAGTAAGGATATGGCTAGCGCAGCTTCTTATGTGAATATGATTTTTGATTGCCTTACAAATTGGAAGAAAATACAAACTGTGTTTAAATATTATTTAAGTGATTTTAATATAAAGCGTTATACAAATAATAATTTAGAGGAACAAAATTCAAACAATAATATAAATACAGTTTATTTAACTAATTCTACAAGAAATGGTTCTCAAGCAATTGAAGTAATAGGTAAAACTTATGACAAAGATAATCCTATTATATTTAAATGGGAGAAAAAGAAATTTAGAGTTAATAAATATTATTTAATGCTTTCAAAACGTGCACGTAGAATTTTTGATAGTAATGATAAGTATATATTAAACGCTAATTTTAACAATCTTGTTACTGTTAAATTCGAGGATAATGCGACAATTTATGACTTTGTCCCAAGTGAGAAAAAAGTAGATGTTTATAATAGAGGAATTAATGAAGAAAGACAATTACTAGCTCAAATAAATTTTGATAATTTTAGTGGACATGAATTTTGTTTTATTAAATTAGATATTTTCAATTCTAATGTTGATATTGATCTTTTATATGTAATATCATCTGCAATGATAATAGAAACTTCTGAAGAAACTGAGGCCGCAATAGCACTTGCAAGCATTCTTTTCTTCCCTAAAAAATAATTTTACTAGTTTTATAGTACCAACAAAAAAAGAGGCTATGAGACCCGATTTATATTCGGGAACCATAGTCTCTTTAAGTTTTATTTTTCTAAATTTGGCTTAACAACAATAGCTCTATTCTCGCCTTCACCTTCAGACTCAGTATAAACATCTCTCCAGTCAGATAACTTTTGATGAATAATAAGTCTTTCATAAGCTGACATAGGTTTTAACTTAACACATTGCTTAGTATGAGCAACTTCTTTAGCAACCTTAGTAGCTAGAATTTCAAGTTGACGTTTTCTATTTTCTCTATATGATCCAATATCTAAAGTAACTTGAATATGTTCATTAGTAAAAGAAGAAATTAAGTTCTTAAGTAGAGTTTGAATAGCTTCAAGAGTTCTTCCCTTTAAACCAATAAGTAAAGGGTTTTGATTAGAGTCTACTAAATAATAAATTTCTGTTTCATTATTTAGAGTACGAACTTCGATGTTATAGTCAACACCAATGTTTTGTAAAATATTTTCAAGGTATTTTTTACCTTCTAAAGCTAAACTAATATCAAGTAAAGCTTCATATTTCCCTTCTTCAGATTCATTTACAAAAATGTAATCTTTAGAAACATGGAATTTTAAGGCAGCTAATTCTAAAGCCTCATCGCTAGAAGTAGCTTCAATTTGAATTCTTTTTTGCATTTTCGACTCCTTTATTTTTTAGAAATAATATTAGATTCGTTCTTTAACTTGTAGTATCTCTTTTCGTTCATCTTTCTACCTACAGCAGATTGGAATAATTGATAGATACCACCAACAAGCCAATATACACCAAGAGCAGTAGAAGATAAGCAGAAGTATGCAAACATAAGCATCATAACAACGTTCATAATGTTCATTGTACGAGCTTGTTGTTCTTGTTCTTGTGTCTTTACTTCAACTCTATTCTTTTGCCACTTTGGTTTACGCTTTGCAAGTTGTTGGCTTAAGAAGTTAACACCAGCAAATAGTACAGCGATAACAATACCAAAGATAATATCTTTAGCTTCAGTAGCACGTGGTACATCATAACTACCACTAGAAAGTACAGCTGAATTGATTTCAAAAACACCAAATAATTTAGTATTAGATAAAGCAAAAATACCTGCAGTTTCTTGTGTTAATACACCATTAGCTGAAGTAGTAACTGTAGAAACATTGATTCTTCTTACAGTTTCATACATAGCCATGAAAAGAGGGAATTGTATTAACATAGGAACAATACATCCAAGAGGTGAAACATGATACTTTTTATAAAGTTTTTGCATTTCTTGACTCATTTTTTGTCTAGATTCAGCATCAGTTCTACCAGCATACTTTTGTTGAATTTTTGTCATTTCAGGTTGAATAATTTGCATATTAACACTCATAGAGTTAGTCTTTGAGTAAATAGGCCAAGCTATAGTTCTTACAATAAGAGTTGTAAATACAATACCCCAGAAGTAAGATCCACCAAGTGCACTACCAATAAGATGCATCATCCAAGCAATAGGATAAGATAAAAGTGATACAGGCCATCCTAATAAGGCTTGTCCAAAATCAAATCCACCATCATTACCTGTAAAATTAAATTCGTTGCCCCAAGTTGTGTATGGTTTAACATACCAGCTAGCAGCATTAGTTCTACAGCTTGATAAGGCAATAACAAAAACAAATAATAAAGAAACTAAAATAATCTTGTTTAAATTTCTTTCAATTGTATTTTTCATTCAATACCTCATTCTATAATATGTAATTTTTTTAACAAATAACTAATTTGTTTAACTAAATCTTGATATGATAAATCATTAACAGTTGATTTAGCTACGATGAAAACATCCATATTCTTTAAAGATAAGTTGAAACTATCTACTGCACTTCTAATACGTCTTTTTACTAAATTACGATTAACAGCATTACCTATCTTCTTCCCAACACTTGTCGCAAATCTAAAATGATTGGTTTCGTTATTTTCTAATTTATAAATGACAAAATACTTACTACTTGACCTTACGCCTTTTTTCATAACCTTTTCAATCTCGTCACTTTTTTTGATGCGATATTGTTTATTCATGAATATCTCCTAGTTAAAATAAAAAGAACTACCATACAAAAAAATCCTAATTTAAAAATTTTATTTGAATCTGGTAGTTCTAGTATTATCAAATATTTTATTAACTTTTATTACTTAGTTAATTGGTAACGACCTTTACGACGTCTAGCAGCAACAACTTTACGACCGCTCTTAGTAGACATTCTTGTAAGGAAACCATGAGTTACTTTTCTTTTATGTTTATTTGGTTGATATGTTCTCTTCATATTATAACCTCGCTTTCGTACGAAACCATGCATAAGAAATTATATAAAAAAAGTTATACCTTGTCAACGATAAAATATCAAATCTTTAGGAAGCAGTCTATTTTCGGTTATTTTTATATGATTTATACTAGATAAATTTTACATATAGCGGTAATTTCAAAAAATACTATTTTATTCATTTATTTTCATTCAAAACTAAATAATTAAATAAATGTGGAAAATTAATCCAAAAATCAGTTTATTTCTCTAACTGAGAATTTTTTCTAAAATTTCAAAGTGTGGATAAAAATTTTCCCCTTGGTTTATGTATTTTCTCTCAAAATACTTTACAAAACGCACAAGTTATCCACATCGAACGAGGAAAAATGTGGAAAAAAAGAGGGAAAACTAGGGCTAAAATGTGGATAACTTATGCACGTGCTAGGTCAAATGTGGAAATGTGGATAAGTCTTCTTTTTACTTTAGGTAAGGGATTTTTTACATGTATTTTCCCTATTTTGACGTTGATAACTTAAAAATTAAACAAAAGTTATCCACATTTTATATGGAAAACTTTTTCTTTTTATTCACATTTTAAATTGTTATAATCAAATCATGTTAAAAATGAATAATTTTTTTACAAAATTAAGGAGTTTATTTTATGGATTACCAACAATTATGGACTCAAACAAAAGATGAGATATCTCATACGATTGATGATCAGACTTTTGACCAAACATTTAACAGTGTAAATACAGTTGTTAAAACACAAAATGGTTCAATCTATGTCTTGTGTCCTAATAATTTAATTAAAACAAAATTAAATAAGTTATATATTAATCATTTAAATAGTATATTAACTACACTTACAAATGAAAATTTAAGATTCAAATTTGTAACAAGTGATGAGGTAGCTACACCTCAAGAACTATCCCCTGAGAAAAAAGCATACTATTTTAAATCTAATTTAAGACCTGAATATACATTCTCAAGCTTTGTAGCTGGAGACTCTAACAAATTAGCTAGAAAAAATGCCTTTCAATGTGCTCAAGAAGGTGCTTTCTTCGCAAACCCTCTTTATATCTTTGGAGGAGTAGGTTTGGGTAAAACCCATCTAATGCAAGCTATAGGTAACCAAATGATTGATGATGATATAAATAAAAGAGTTCTATATATAGAAACTCAGGAATTTATTGATGATTATACTAAAGCCGCAAGATCAAATAAATTTGATTTATTTTATGAGAAATATGACAATCTAGATGCTCTTCTTGTAGACGATATCCAAATGCTATCTGACGCTCCTCGTACTCAAGAACAGTTCTTTAATATTTTTAATAAGATGTATAATGCATCTAAATTAATAGTTATAGCATCTGATAAACCTTATAATAAATTAAATATAATGGATCGTTTGACTTCTCGTTTCTCATGGGGCCAAATAGTAGATATAGAAAAACCAGATCAAGCCTTAAGAGTTCAAATATTAAAGAGAAAAGTTTCTGAAACTACTCCTCAGGTAGTACCTGATGAAGTTTTAGAGTTTATAGCTAGTAATTTTACAACTAATATAAGAGAACTAGAAGGAGCTTTAAGACGTGTTTTAGGTTATGCAGTAGCCTTTGATTTAGATGTTACACTAGATAGTGCTAAAGAAGCTTTACGAACATTAATTAAAACTCAAGAAAAAAATGATGAAAATGATGATTTTGAGAAATTAATTAGTATAGTAGCTGACTTCTATCAAGTAGATGTAGCTGATATATTAAGTAGTAAGAGAAATGCTAAATTTACAACACCTCGTCATATATGTATGTATATCTTAAAGACTAAATATAATCTTACATTTAAAAAGATAGGATCCTTACTTGGGGGAAGAGATTATACAACAGTTATAACAGCTGTAGAAAAGATTAGCCAACAACAAGTTTTAAATAGTGAACTAGATATTGCAATTAATACTATCTTAAAAAAATTAGGATAATTATAGGGAAAAATAATAGTTATCCTACCATTTATCCACATAATATGATATAATAAAAATGCGATAGGTAAAGGAAAAAAGTGAGTTTTCCACATTTCCACATTTGCTTATTATGATTATTATTTATAATTAATAATTAATATGAAGGAGAAAAATTAAAAATGATATTTTCAATCGATAGAACTGTTTTACTAGATAATCTAAATATGATCTCTCATGGTCTTCCTGCTAAGTCTCCACTTCCAGTTCTAACTGGTATTTTTATTGAAGCTACAGATACAGACCTATATCTAACAAGTTCTAATGTAGATTTATCTATTGAAACATTAATTAGTGATGCATCACTTAAAATAGAAGAAAAAGGTAAAATTGTAGTACCTGGTAAATTCTTTTTAGATATTATAAGAAAAGTAAATTCTAAAACTATTAGTTTCTCAACTATTGAAGATAAAACTTTATTAATTGAAGCTGATAGAGGTCAATATAAATTACATTTAATGGATTATATGGACTATCCTCAAATTGATTTTGTAACATTAGAAAATCCTTTAGAGTTAGATTCTACTGTTATTCAAAAATTAATTAGACAAACAGTATTTGCAACAAGCAAGAGTGAATCTAATCCAATTATTACAGGTGTTAATTTAAAATTACAATCTAATGAACTTACAGTTATAGCTACTGACTCATTTAGATTAAGCCAAACTAAATTAAAATTAGATTCAGAATATAATGATTTTGAAATAACTATTCCTGCTAAATCACTTGATGAATTAAATAAAGCAATTGATAATCTAAATGATAAAGTTTCATTATATTTTAGTGATAAGAAAATACTATTTAAGTTTAAAAATGTATTATTCCAATCAAGATTACTTGATGGTACATATCCAAATACATCAAGAGTTATTCCACCAAGCTTTGTAGCTTCAGTTCATTTCAATAAAGCTGAATTAATTGAAACAATTGATAGAGTTTCTCTACTATCTCCTCATGATAAGATTAGTGATAAAGAAATTAATTATTCTATTATTAAACTAACTTTAACTGAAGATAATAGTCTTGAAATTTCAACAACAAATGCTCAAATTGGTGATGCAAAAGAAATTATCACTCCAACTAAGATTGATGTAACTGAAAATGTAAGAATGGGATTCTCAAGCCAATATCTACTAGACGCACTAAAGTGTGTTCAAGGTAGTGAAGTAGCACTTCATTTTGCTGGTCAAATCAGACCCTTAATTATAGATAGCGAGTCTGATCCACTTCTTAAAGAAGTAATTTTACCAATCAGAATAGACTAATAATATAGACACCCTTAACGAAGAGGGTGTTTTTATTTTTTATCTAAATTTAAAGGTAATACTTGCAAAATTCCTATTTATTTTTAATTCTAAGGCATTTCTTACTTAAAATGACTTTTTTATTATTTTTGTATAAAATGCGAAAAAACTTTATATTTCATATAAATTATGATATAATGTTATGCGTGGTGATATTATATGATTACAATAAAAATTAAAGATGACAAAGAGTTTATAACATTAGGTCAATTACTAAAAATTGAAGGATTTATTTCAACTGGTGGAGAAGCTAAAACTTATCTATTAGAAAACAATGTTTTAGTTAATGGTGAGCAAGATAATAGAAGAGGAAGAAAACTTTATAGAAACACTAAGGTTGAACTTAACGGCGAAACTTACAATATAATTTAGTATGGTTAAAAAACTATCTTTAACTAATTTTAGAAGATTTGAAAATTTAAATTTAGATTTTGATAATCATCTTACTATTTTTACAGGTGGTAATGCTTTAGGTAAGACTTCTGTTTTAGAAGCTATTTATTTAGTTTCTAGTTTAAAAAGTGAAAGATGCAATAAATTAGAATATTTAATAAAGTTTGAAGCTCCGTATGCAAAGGTTAGACTTCTAAGTGAAGACTTAAATTATGAAGTTGTACTTTCAAATAAATCTAAGAAATATTTTATAAATAATAAGGAAATAGTTAAAGCAAGTGATTTTGTAGGAAAATTAAATTGTATTTATTTTTCTCCTAATGATTTAAAGCTTGTAACAGGATCTCCTGAAGGAAGAAGAAGATTTTTAAATCTTGAAATTTCACTTTTAAATAAGAAATACTTAGATTCTTTAAACAAAGCTAAATATTTCTTAAAACAAAGAAATGAAGCTTTAAAAAGTGAGGCTAAAGATAGTATTTTAAATTTACTTACTGATTCTTTTGTTTCAAGTAGTTCTGTAATTTCAAAATCTAGAATTAAATTTATTGAATTATTAAACTCAAAACTTGAAACTATTCATTCTCAAATAGCGAGCAATGAAAAAATTAAACTCAAATATATCCCATCATATGATATTAACAATCCTCTTGATGATTTAAATAATTTAAATAAAGATAAATTATATAAAACAACAACAAAAGGTTATCACAGAGATGATTTTAAAATTTATTTGAACTCTATGGAAGCAATCAATTTTGCATCTGAAGGTCAAATTAGAAATATTGCATTATCAATTAAACTTGCTTTAGTTGAGGTATATAAAGACTATTTAGGTAAAAGTCCGCTTCTTTTACTTGATGATGTCTTTTCTGAACTTGATAAAACTCGTCAAGCAAATATTATTGATTTTGTATTAAAAAGCGATCAAACATTAATTACGACTAATTCTTTAGATAGTATACCAAAAGAATTATTAAAGAATGCAAATGTAATAGAATTTAAGGAGTAATATTATGGCAAATATTGATGAAGAAAATAAATATGGTGCCTCTTCGATTAGGGTACTTGAAGGACTTGAACCAGTTCGTGTAAGACCAGGTATGTATATAGGTTCAACTTCTAGTAGAGGTTTACATCACTTAGTTTGGGAAATTGTAGATAACTCTATTGATGAAGCTTTAGCTGGATTCTGTACTCACATTGAAGTAGATGTATTGCCAGGAGATATTATCTCTGTAACTGACAATGGTAGAGGTATGCCTGTTGATTTACACCCAAAGACTAAGCGTCCTGCAGTTGAAACAATCTTTACTGTATTACACGCTGGTGGTAAATTCGATGGTTCAAGCTACAAGGTATCTGGTGGATTACATGGTGTAGGTGCTTCTGTAGTTAACGCCCTTTCCACAAGTTTAACTGTTACTGTTAGAAGAAACGGTAAAATTTATGAAGAAAAGTTTGCTCGTGGTAAAGTCGTAGAAGATTTAAAGATTATCGGTACTTGTGCGCTTGAAGATACAGGTAGTAATGTAACATTTAAGGCTGATAGTGATATCTTTACTGAAACTACTGTTTATGATTTTGAAACACTTAGAGCCCGTATTCAACAACTTGCTTTCTTAAATAAGGGATTACGTATTACTATTAGAGATTTAAGAGATGCTCAAAACAAGGTTGAGTATACATATAAGTATGATGGTGGTATCGTTGAATATGTTCACTTCCTAGATGAAAAGAAAACAGTATTACCTCATACTCAAAATACAGTTATTTATGCTGACCAAGTAGATGATAAGACTAATATTACTGTTGAAATTGCCTTACATTATAATGGTTCATATTCTTCTAATATTTTAACGTTTACCAATAATATTCACACTATCGAAGGTGGTACACATCTTGATGGTTTCCTAACTGCTTTAAGAAGAGAAATTAATAAATATGCCAAAGAAAAGAAAATTCTTAAAGACAATGATGAAGAATTAAAGAATGATGACTTTAAAGAAGGTTTAACAGCCGTTATTTCAATTAAGCATCCAAACCCTGAATTTGAAGGTCAAACTAAGACAAAACTAGGTAACTCTGAAGTAAGACAAATCACTAGTAAAATCTTTGGTGAGGCTTTATATGACTTCATGCAAGAAAATCCAGCCATTGCAAAGGAAATTGTTGACAAGTGTATGACTGCTCAACATGCCCGTCAAGCAGCTGAAAGAGCACGTCAAGCAACAAGAAGAAAATCTCCTCTTGATTCATTCGGTATTGTATCAAAATTAGCTGATTGCAGAAGCAAAGAAGCTGATAAATGTGAACTTTATCTAGTAGAGGGTGATTCTGCCGGTGGTTCTGCAAAACAAGGTAGAAACTCTATGTATCAAGCTATTTTACCTCTTCGTGGTAAGGTACTTAATGTAGAAAAAGCAAGTTATGAAAGAGCTGTTCAAAACAACGAAATTCAAACTATGCTTACATGTATTGGTACTGGATTTAAAGCTCATGATGAAAATGGTAATATTATTGATACATTTGATATTACCAAGGCTAGATATCATAAGATTGTAATTATGACCGACGCTGACGTTGATGGTGATCATATTTGTATCTTATTATTAACTTATTTCTTCCGCTTTATGCCAGGTTTAATTGATGCAGGGTATATCTACATCGCTAAACCACCTCTATATAAGATTCAAGCTGGTAAAAGAGTTGAATATGCATATTCTGATGAAGAAAAAGATAACTACATTAAAGAAATGGGTGACAGATCAGCTATTCAACGTTACAAAGGTTTAGGTGAAATGGACCCTATTCAATTATGGGAAACTACAATGGATCCTGAACGTAGAACTTTAACTAGAGTTTCAATGGATGATGCAGCTGAAGCTGATAAATACTTTAATATGTTAATGGGTGACGAAGTAGAACCTAGAAAAGAATTTATAAAAGATAACGCTCAATTTGCAGAAATTGATGCATAGAAAGGATTCTTATGGAAAACGATAATAAAGACGAATTAAAAGATGAATCTTTGGAAGAAACTGAAGAAACTTCTCTTCAAGTAGGAGAAGCAGATCCTAATGAAGAATTTAATCATGGTAACATTGAATCAATTCAACTATCAGGAAAATTAAAACAATCCTTCTTAAATTATGCAATGTCAGTAATTGTAGATAGAGCATTACCAGATGCAAGAGACGGTTTAAAACCAGTTCAAAGACGTATTTTATATGGTATGGACTCTTTGAAGATTACATACAATGTAGCTCATAAAAAGTCAGCCCATATCGTCGGTGACGTAATGGGTAAATATCACCCACATGGTGACTCATCTATTTATGAAGCATTAGTACGTATGGCTCAAGATTTCTCATATAGATATCCTTTAGTAGATGGTCATGGTAACTTTGGTTCAATCGATGGTGATGGTGCAGCTGCTTACCGTTATACAGAAGCTAGAATGTCTAGAATTTCAGCTGAAATGCTTAGAGATTTAAGAAAAAATACTGTAGACTTTATTCCTAACTACGACGGCACTGAAGAAGAACCATCAGTACTTCCAGCCCGTATTCCTAACTTACTAGTTAACGGTGCTACAGGTATTGCAGTTGGTATGGCTACAAACATTCCACCACATAACCTAGGTGAGGTTATCGATGGATGTATTGCGTTAATGGAAAATCCTGATATTACAAATGATGAATTAATGCAATATATCAAAGGTCCTGATTTCCCTACAGGTGGTATTATCATGGGTCTTGATGGACTTAGAAAAGCCTATAACACAGGTAACGGTACAATTGTAGTAAGATCTAGATGTGAAATTGTAGAAGCTAAGCATAAGCATCAACATACAGAAATTATTGTAACTGAAATCCCATATGGTCTTAAAAAGAGCCAAATTCTTGAACGTATAGGTCAAGTTGCAAAAGAACACATTGTAGATGGTATCACTGATTTAAGAGATGAATCTTCAATGAAGGGTATGAGAATTGTAATTGAAGTTAGAAATGATGTTAATCCTCAAGTACTTTTAAACAACTTATTCAAGTATACTCCACTTCAATCTTCTTATGGTATTAATACAATAGCTCTTGTTGATGGTGCTCCTGAAGTATTAAGCTTAAAGAGATGTCTTGAAGTATATGTTAACCATCAAATTGATGTTATTACAAGAAGATGTGAATTTGACTTAGATGAAGATTTAAAGAGAATGCATATCTTAGAAGGATTCATGATTGCATCTGACAATATAGAAGAAGTAATTAAGATTATCAAGGAAAGCGAAAATGGTGAAGAAAAGGATAGATTAATCGAAAGATTTAACTTATCTGACAAACAAGCTACAGCTATTCTTGATATGCAATTAAGAAGATTATCAGGTTTAAATAGAGAAAAGACTCAAGAAGAATATGAAGAACTTGAAAAAGATGCTTCAAGACTTAGAGATATTCTTTCAAGTGTAGAAAATAAGGAAAAGTTATTAAAACAAGAATTCCTTGAAATTAAGAGTAAATACGCTGATAAGAGAAAGTCTGAGCTTCAATTACATATGGCATTGTCAATTGAAAATGAAGACTTAATTCCAAATGATGAAGTTATGGTTACTATAACTGAAAAAGGATATACTAAGCGTATGAAGCTTGATGAATACCATACTCAAAACAGAGGTGGTGTTGGTGTATCTCAAATTAAGGTTAAGGATAACGATCATGTAAAACTATTCTTATATACTAATACACATGATTACATCTTATTCTTTACTAATACAGGAAGAGTATATAAACTAAAAGCTTATAACATTCCTGAATCAACAAAGACAAGCAAGGGTACTCCACTTGTTAATATCATGCAGTTAAAGGAAAATGAGAATATTGTAGCTGTTACAAACCTTAAAGATATTAAGGATAGTGAAAAATATCTATTCTTCGTAACTAAGAAAGGTCTTGTAAAGAGATGTCAATTATCTAACTTCCAAAATATCATGAAGTCAGGTATCAAGGCTACTAATTTAAGAGAAGATGATGAAATCTTTGATGTACTTGTAACTGAAGGTAATAACTATATCACACTTGCTCAAAGTAATGGTAAATCTATCACTTTCAAGGAAGAAGATATCCGTGATATGGGTAGAAGTGCTAGTGGTGTAAAGGGTATGACTATTGAAGAAGGTTGTGAAATCGTTGGCGCCTCTGTAATAAAGAGTGAAAATGATTTAATTCTTGCATTATCTGAAAATGGTTATGGTAAGCTTACACCTGCTCTAGATTACCGTCTTCAAAGCCGTGGTGGTAAAGGTGTTATCACTTTAAAGGTTACTGAAAAGAATGGTAAATTAATTGATTTAGAGGCTGTAGATACTAATTTAGATTTAATTCTTACAACTAATAAAGGTATTACAATTAGAGTTCACATATCTGATATTTCTCAAAGTTCTAGAAATAGTCAAGGTGTAAGAATTGTTAAGTTACGTGAAGGACAATTTATTACTAATGTAGCTGTTGTACCTCATGAAGAAGATGAGGAAGAAACAAGTGAAGTAGTAACTGAAGAATAAAAATTATATGAAGACATAGAGTTATAAAACTTTGTGTCTTTTTATAATTGGTTAAAAGTAGACAACAATAAAATAAATATGATAAAATATATTTAAGATAGAAGGTGATGGGTATGTCTTATTTTCTAAATAGAGATAATAGTAAATTTCTTTCATATTATAATGATGATATATTTATAGATAAATCAATGATGATAAGTATTATTAATAGAAAATTTAATAAAGAATATTATAAATATATGTGTCTTACTAGACCACGTCGTTTTGGCAAAACACTAATATTGTCAATGCTTAATGCTTATTATTCTAAAGGGTGTGATTCAAAGGATATATTTGATAAATTAAATATATCTAAAGATGAGTCATACTTAAATCACTTAAATAAACATAATGTTATATGGATAGATATGGCAAGTATTTATACAAGAATAAAGAAGAAAAGTGATTTTATTAAAGAATTAGAAACTACTTTACTATATGATATAAATGAGGCTTTTCCTAATGTACTTGGAAAAATAGATAATACCACTAGTAAAGCTATTCTTAAAATAAACTCAAAATTAAATGAAAGATTCATCTTTTTAATTGATGAATGGGATGTTATTTATAGGGAACAAGAAAAAAATACTAAGCTATGCGATGAATATACAGATTTTTTAAGAAGTTTATTCAAATCAAGTGATGTCTCAAGTTGTATTGATTTAGTATATATGACAGGGATACTTCCAATAAGACGATATTCTAACGAATCAGCTTTAAACATGTTTAAAGAATATAATATGGTTCGACCTTCAAGGTTTGAATCATATTTAGGATTTACAGAAAACGAAGTTAAGGATCTTTGCCTAAAATATAATATGGATTTTAATCTTGTTAAAGCATGGTATGATGGATATCACTTAAAGAACATTGACATTTATAATCCTAAATCTGTAGTAGAAGCTATGCTAGAAGGTGAGTGTACTGATTATTGGGTAAACACATCTGCTAGGGATTCAGTAAGAAATTATATGAATTATGATAACGGAGCTTTGAAAGATTTAATCACTAGGATGCTTACAGGTGAAGAGATAAAAGTTGATGTTAGAAAGTTTGATAATGACTTAACTAAGATTAATTCTAGTGACGCGGCTTTAACTGTATTAATTCATTTAGGATACTTAGCTTATGATGAGCAAAAAGGAAAATGCTATATACCTAACCATGAGATTAAAGAAGAGTTTATTATAGCTATGGATGACCTTAAATGGAAAAACATCTGTGATCCTATATCTTCTTCAGAAAAATTACTTGAAAAAACTTTATCAGGTGATACTGAGTTTATTAATGAGACTCTAGATAATAATCATAATGAACTAGCTACAATCTTTAATAAGAATAAAGAAGATGTACTTGGTATAATTGTTTATATATCTTATTATCATGCAAAAAAGTATTATGAGATTATTAAAGAAGCAAATACTACTAAAGGAAGAGCTGATTTAGTATTTAAGCCTAAAGATAGTAACCATATTCCATTTATTGTTGAACTTAAGGCTGATGATAGTGCAAAGATGGCTATAGAACAAATAAAGAGTAAAGAATACTTTGATGCTTTAGGTAGTTATTGTGGTAAAGTAATGCTTATAGGTATAAACTATGACTCTAAGACACTTAAACATGATACTAAGATAGAAATAGTAGAAATATAATTATAGAAATTTAGTGATTATTAAAATTACAATGATAATCACTATTTTTTAATGATTTTTTACTAGGCGAAATAAAAATGCATCTTATTTTTAATGTTGTTAAGTGATATAATAATAGAAATCTATCAAAAGAAAGGAGGAAGATATATGTTTTTAACACAAGCTGGTGCAAATTTTGAATATGTTGCAAAGTTTGACCCTATTGTTCAATTTTTAACTAAGATTACAGGATATGAGTTTGGACAATTAACATGGTGGTCAGTACTACTTAGAGTTTGTCTTGCTTTATTACTGGGTTCTATCATTGGTGCGGAGAGAGCTATGAAGAGCCACGCTGCTGGACTTAGAACTTACATTTTAGTTTCTTTAGGTGCCTGTGTTGCAATGCTTACAAATGAATTCTTAAGAGGAAATGCAGATGAATCAAGAATAGGAGCTGCTGTTATTACAGGTATTGGTTTTATTGGTGCTGGTTCTATAATCACCACTACAAGAAACCAAGTAAGAGGTCTTACTACAGCTGCTGCCTTATGGACATGTGCATGTACAGGACTTGCATATGGAGCTGGTTTCTATACTTTAGGTATAATAGCTACTATAGCTACAATTATAGCTGTTATGGTAATGCCTAAGGTCGAAGGTAAGATGCAAGCAGATAGTAGAATATTTGATTTACATATTGAATTGTATTCTCGTCCTGATTTAAAGAAATTACTTGATATACTAAGAGAAAATAATATTCAAATTAAATCTATAGTATATGATAGTGCATATGCTAATACAGGACTTTCAGTATATTCGCTTACTCTTTATTCTTATGGAAAAGATAAAAAGAATTATTTAAAGAAAAAAGATGTTCTAGATATGATTTCATGCTTAGATTATGTAAACCATGTTGAATCAATTGAACAATAATTAAGGAGGCTTTAGAGCCTCTTTTATTATGTAATTAAATTTCGTTATAATTACAATAAGAAAATTAATAGAATATTATTATTGAGAGAAAATCATTAATTTTTATAGTCTTATATCCGTAAACGTTGTATAATCTATGATATACGTTATTTTTTAGGGGGAATAATATGAAAATTATTGATTTGAGAAATCAAATTTTAAATGCTTTAGGAAAAGATATAGAAACTCATAAAATAGTAGAATTACTAAAGAATAATCAATTAGAAATGCATGTAAGTGACCTTGACTTAGTTTTATTATTAATATCATTAGGAGAAATTAATTCTATTTCAATTGAACAATTAGATATACTATGTGATTCGGAATTTGCTAGTGTTTTAGCTCCTAATAGTTACCTTGAAGAAAAAGAAAGTAAAATTAGGGAAGAAATATTTAATAATTTAAAAGATAAGAAAATTGATAATAAAACTTTAGAAATTATAATTAATCATGAACTTATTAATGAGGTAAATATTGAGTCATTAACTATAATCAAGGAAATAGGTAAAGATTTAAATTACAATGTGAATATTGAAGTAAAGACATCCGGTCAATATTCATTTGCTTTATCTCAAGCTAGTTATAAATTCTTATACAATATTGTTTTGACTAATAATAGTAATGTACCATTAACTAATTTAGTCTTAAAAATAACATCTGTCCCTAATTATGTAACATTTTCAGATATTAATATTCCGCATTTAAATCCTAAACAACCTATAATTATCAATGATTTTGTTTTTACACCTCAAATTGACAAATTACTTGAACTAATTGAAAAGCAAATAGGAAATTTAGAATTCACTTTATATGATGGTGAAAATGTTATTACAAAAGTAACAAATGAAATGATTTATTATTCTTATGATACATTAGCAGAGGGATTAATTCCAGGTTCAACAGCACTATTTGTTATGCCTAATGAGGATTCTGTCAAAAATATTGTTAGATTAACAGCTCAAACCCTGCAAGATGAAACAGGTACATCTGCATTAGATGATTATCAATCTAGAGATAGAAATAAAGTTTATAATCAAGTTAAAGCTTTATATGACACTTTAAGAAATGAAGGTATTGCCTATATTACTTGTGTAGCTAGCTATGAACAAGTTGGTCAAAAGATTAGAATTCCCCATGATGTTCTAAAAGGAAAACAAGGTACCTGTATTGATTTAGCCGTTCTATTTGCTTCATGTCTTGAATCAATGGGTTTATATTCAGGTATTGTTTTAATTACAGGTCATGCTTATATTTGTGTTTTCCTTGAGGAAGAACATTTATTCTCATCACCATATGATGATGCAAGTAAAATACTAGACTTATGCGACAATGAAGGAAAGGTTATATTTGTTGAGTGTACAGCCTATACTGCAGGTCAAACTTTTTCATTTGAACAAGCTTGTTCTGCAGCAAGAGAAACTACATGGTCACATGTTAATGATCCATATTTCCAGGTTATTGATATAGCAATTTCAAGATCTAATGGACTATTACCACTTGCAATCAAATTTGATGATGTTGAAAAGATTACTATTGATTTAGATGTTCAAAAAGAAAATTCTATAAGACTAAAAAAGAAAGATTTTAAAACAGCTAGTAACAAATTAACGTTAAGTGATGCTGAAGTAAATAAGTTTGATTTATGGGAAAAGAAACTTTTAGATTTGTCTAAGAGAAATGAACTTATAGATTTTAAAGTCGATAGAAATGGTTTGCAGATCCTTACATTTGAGAACAATAGTAATTTAAGTATTAACTTCTTATATGACGAATTTAAAGAGAAAAAATATCAGTATAATGTAGTCGATTCTACTTTAGATGGAGAACCAGGAAAGTTAAATTTACCAGACTTAACTGAAGGCCAATATGAGGCTTTAAGCCAGGCTGTAAACGCTAGAAGATTACTTATAATGAAGCGGAAAGCTTCTATCAATAATTCTTTAAAATTATTTGCAAGAGAGAGAAAAAAAGCATTTGAGGAAAGTGGTTCAAATGTTTTATATATGGCTATCGGTTTTATTGAATGGTTTGAAACTGAAAAATCAATAAAACCCAAATATGCACCTATTATATTAATTCCTATTGATTTAAAAAGACATAGTAAAGATAATTACTCTGTTGTAGGTCGTGATGAAGCACCATTCCTTAATATCTCTATCTTTGAATTCTTCCATCAAGAGTTTGAGATGAATTTTGATGATCTTTTAACTAGGGATTTGTTTTCGGTTGAATCTAATATCTCAGCTGATACTATTTTAAATACTGTTTCTGATAAACTTAAAAAATTATCTAGAGCAAGAGTTATAAAAACTGCTGCCATAAATATTTTTAAATTTTCAAAAGTAGTTATGTGGCAAGATGTGAAATATCATAGAGAAGAACTTTCACAAAATAAAGTTATTAAATCTATTCTAAATAAATCATATGTTATTACAGATGAAGATAGATTAAGTGATGATATCGATGATAATGAAACTAATCCATATGATTTAGCTATACCACTTGACGCAGACTCAAGCCAAATAAGGGCTATTAAGGATAGCGGAGAAGGTAAGAGTTTTATTCTTCAAGGACCTCCTGGTACAGGTAAATCTCAAACGATTACTAATATGATTGTTAATGCGATCTATCACGGTAAAACAGTACTTTTTGTAGCTGAAAAAATGGCAGCTTTAGAGGTTGTACAAAAAAGATTAGAAAAACTAAAATTAAATAATTTTGCTTTAGAAGCTCATTCAATAAAAACTGATAAAGCAAATGTAATGGAACAATTTAAAAAGAGAATTGAATTAAACAAAATAATTTCGGATACTGATAAATATTATAAAACTTCAGAAGATATTAAGTTAACAAGAAACGATTTAAATAAGATTATAAATGTTTTACATAAAAAGAACGATTATTTCATGTCATTCTATGATGCTCTAGTAAGAAGTGACGATTTTGATAAGGTTGATACTGTAACTGTTGATGATAGTTTTGCAAGAAGTCTTAACAATGATAAATTCATTGAAGATATTCATCTAATAAATGAATTTGAAAATCAAATAATCGAAAATAATGGATATGTTAATAATCCTTTCATTTTATATCGTGATAAACAGTATATCCCTAATGTTACTAAAAATAAATTCAAAGAATTAGCTCCTAAATATAAAGAAGCTTTACATGACTTTACTTTTATATTAGATAAATTTGCTGAAGAAAATGATTTTGAAATTAGTTTATCAAGAAATACAATTAATCATATTAATTTGTTATTAAATGATAATAATATAAAAGATATAATCCCCTCAGTTTTAAATGAAAATTTATATAAGAACAATGAGATAATTAATATTTTATCTCTTGGAACGAAGCTGCAAAATAGTTTAGAAAAGTTATATGAAGATTATTCTAAATCTATTTTATCACTTGATTTAGATGAAGCTTCATTAAAGATGGAAAAAGCTTTAAATGCAGGATTCTTTACAAAAGTTCTACATAAGAAAAAATGTGTGAAGCTATTTGAACCATTCGCTAAAAATCCAAAGAATGTAAAATTTAAAAACTTACAAATCTTATTAGATGAGTTAAAAGAAATAAATTTAAATATTAATTCATTGAAAAATTTAATGAGTAAATATGAGATTGTATTTGGTCCTCAATATTCTTATAAAGTTGAAGATTATGATTTTAATACAATGAATAAAAAGTTTACAATATCACAAAATTTCTTTACTAATCATAAAGAATTAGGAGAAAAACTTTTAAATCAAATTGTTGCTAGATATAATTCATTCTCATTAAAATACTCAGATGAATTTATAGCTTCATATAATAAATTAAATCAAATTGAAGATATTTTTGAAAATGATTTAAAATTTGATTATTCTCTATGTGATAGATATTTTATTACTCATTCAGATATTATTAAAATGATTGATAAGTGGGATATGAAGCTAGATTATCTTAGAAACTGGAGTTATTTACTTAATGTATATGAAAAACTTGAGGAAAATAATTTACAATTTATAATCAATTATATTGAAGGCGATAGTTATGACTCTTCAAAGAATATACTTGCTAAGATATTTGAAAAATCAGTTTATGCTCATATTATGAAACAGGCTATAATCAATGATAGTTCTAGTTCGTTTAACGCAATTGAATTAAAACATTCTATTGATAAATATAAAGAATTAATTAATATTTTTGCAAGTGAAACGGTTAAGGAAACTGCATCAAGAATTACTAGTAAAACACCAGTAATGATGGAAAAGTCTGCTGCTTCTTCAGAAATAGGAATATTAAGAACTGCAATTGCAAATAAATGTAAAGGTAAATCTTTAAGACAGTTATTTTCGGAAATCCCAAATATCCTAACGAAATATTTCCCTATATGTTTAATGTCACCTATTTCATGTGCTCAGTTCCTAGATCACAAGATGCCTAAATTTGATATTGTAATCTTTGACGAAGCATCCCAAATGCCAACAAGTGAAGCAGTAGGAGCTATATCAAGAGGTAAGAGTTTAATTGTAGTTGGAGACTCTATGCAAATGCCTCCTACATCATTCTTCCAATCAAAAGGCTCAGATGAAACCTACATTGATATTGATGATCAAGATAGTATTTTAGATGATTGTAATGTTATTGGTATGCCTTCAAGACAATTAGATTGGCATTATAGAAGTAAACATGAATCTTTAATCAGATTCTCAAATGCAAGATTCTATAATAATTCTCTTATTACCTTTCCATCTCCTAATGATATGACAAATAAAGTTAGTCTTCTAAATGTTCATGGTGTTTATGATAAAAAGGGTAAAAATATTAATGAGATTGAAGCAGATGCAATTATTAAGGAAATTGAAATAAGATTAAAATCAGAAGAACAAGCTAAATTTAGTATTGGTGTAGTGACATTCTCACAAAGTCAACAAGAATTAATAGAAGATAAATTAGATGAATTCTGGAATAAAAATAAGGATTTAGAAATTAAGTATCAAGAAATGTTAAATGATACTAATCATCCATTAGAACCAATTATTGTTAAGAATTTGGAAAATATTCAAGGGGACGAAAGAGACGTAATTTTATTCTCTGTATGTTATGGACCTGATAAAACAGGAAAAATGTCATATCAATTTGGTCCTATTAATAAATCAGGTGGAGAAAAGAGATTAAATGTAGCCTTTAGTAGAGCAAGATATGAAATGATTATTTATACATCATTTGAACCATCAATCCTTGCAAAGATGAACTCTAATTCTGTTGGTGCTGAAGAGTTATATATGTTTTTAAAATATGCACAAAATGGTGGAAGTGCATTAGCCTTTAATAATAATTCTAATTATGACTTACATGTTGGTATTGAGAAAAAAATAGCAAGTGATTTAAATAAATTAGGTTATAAAACAGTTACAGATGTTGGTAAATCCTCATTTAGAGTTGATATAGGTATTATTGATCCAAATAATGAAAATCAATATATTTTAGGCGTTGTCTGTGATAGTTATTCTTATGAAGCTGCTTTAACAGCTAGAGATAGAAATATTGTACAGCCTAAAGTACTTAATTTGCTTGGTTGGAATCTAATTAGAGTTTGGTCTTTTGATTATTTAGATGATTCTAAACTTGTAATTAATACTATTACAAATAAAATAAATGATCTCCTAAATAATAAATGTAATCCAAATACTGAAGTATATAATGATAATTTGAAAATTGAATATGAGAAAGAAGAAATTAAGCCCATCTCATATGCAAATAAATATACAAAATTCAATAGGAAATTTAAAGTTACAAATGATCATAAGAGTAGAGAATATATTGATTCGGTAAAGGCTATAGTACCTGAAATATTAAAACTTGAAGCACCTATTTCATATGATACTTTATGCAATAGAGTGGCTAATGCTACATTATGTTCTAGGGCAGGTTCAGATATAAAGGAAGCAGTAAATTATGCATTAAGATATATTGGTGCTAAAAAAACTCAAAATGATGAGAAGATATTTATTTGGAAAAGTGATTCTAATCTAACACTTGATTATTATCGAGTTTTTGATGAAGAAGCTAGAGATATAGATGATATTGCAAAAGAAGAAATCGTAGTTGCTATAAAAGAGATAATATCAAACCATGGACCAATGCAAATTGAAGATTTAAAAAGGTTCGTTGCAAGCAGTTTTGGTCTTAAATCAGTTAAGTCAAAGGTAAATGAGGTTATGGATTTTGTAATAAATTATTATTCTAATAACAGTGATCCAAATATGAATTTATTTGTAATGCAAGATGACTCTAGACTAGCTTTAATAGGAGTTAGTGAATAATATGGTTTTGTCAAAGGCATTAATTATTACAGTTATTATCATATATTTAATAGCATTCATAACACTTTTAATAGTAGTTATAAGGGAATTAAATATTGAACGTACCTTAACAGTTATGGGCACAAGCCCATATTATAAAGAAATTCAAGAATTAAATAAAAATATTGGGTTTAGGAAAATTGATAAAAAATTTAAATATGTAAGTTATCATTTAAATACTAAAAGACAATTTGATAATTACAGTTTCCAAAATGGTTGTATACAGTACATAACTAATTGTAGATATACATTTGAAAATATTGTAAATAGTATTGAATATAATAGAAAAGTGTATAACGATTATATAAAAGCTTTTAAAGCAATAAAACATACTGATTCAAAAGAGTTAGCTAGACAAAATAAAATGTCATTAAAACGATATGTAAATATTGAATATAAACTAGCATCTATTTATTGTTGCAAACCTGTTATGGACTATGCTATTAAAATTTCAGTTTTTTATACATCTCCTCAAGGTAGAAACTCTTATCAAAAGTATTATGTTTTTAGTTATGCTTTTATTAAAAAAACAATAGAATCTATTAATGAATCATCAACTAATAAATCATCAAAAACGGTACACAAAAATATTAATTCAACTTCAACTGAGCAATCTAAAGTTATTAATTCTATTGATGATTTAGAAGAAATTTATTAAATATAAGCCTTCTTTTTTATATTGTTACTTTTTGTAACCGAAATAAAAGGAGGCTTTTACTTTGAATTACATTCCTCAAATCTTTACAAAGATATATTAATTTGGTAAAATATTTATCGTATTAAAATGATGATAAAGAAGAGTATCAAAGTCAGTTTTATTCAAGCGAGGATTGTTGGTGTAAGAATCTATAAAACATTTGAGAAAGACACTTTTGAATAATTATTTAAAAGATAATTCGTACCAGGCGTTAACGGCTAGAGCTAATTTTGTTAGAAAATAAGGTGGCACCACGTTCTTAACGTCCTTTGTATGAGGATGTTTTTTTATTTATAGGAGGATATTATGATTACAAGACCTAGAGGTTGTCAAGATATTTTACCTGGAGAGGTTGAATACTGGCAAAAGATTGAAACTTATTTAAGAAAAGTATGTTCATTATATAATTATAAAGAAATACGTACTCCAATATTTGAATCTGCAAATCTATTCCATAGAAA
Organism: uncultured Eubacteriales bacterium; assembly: GCA_963605425.1. Taxonomy (GTDB): domain Bacteria; phylum Bacillota_I; class Bacilli_A; order Acholeplasmatales; family Anaeroplasmataceae; genus JAEELC01. The sequence goes on along the minus strand of CAVCUQ010000008.1, from coordinate 27,885 downwards.
TCAAAGTGATTCATCTGACATGGTTACAAAGGAAACTTATGATTTTAAAGATAGAGGGGATAGAGACTTAACACTTCGTCCTGAAGGTACAGCTGGAGCTGCTAGAGCTTATATTGAAAATAAGCTTTATGTAGATAATGGTGTTACTAAACTTTATTATATGGGACCTATCTTTAGATATGAAAGACCAAGCCAAGGAAGACAAAGACAATTCCACCAATTTGGTGTTGAAGCTTATGGCTCTAATGATCCATTACTTGACGCTGAAGTAATTGCACTTGCATGCACTGCAATTAAAGGCCTTGGACTTACTGGTGTTAAAGTAAAGATTAATACACTAGGAGATGAAGAATCTAGAAAAAGATATAAAGATGTCTTAGTAGATTACTTTAGTAAATATCAAGATGATTTATGCGAAGATTGTAAGAATAGACTTGTAAAGAATCCACTTAGAATTCTTGATTGTAAGGTTGATTCAGGTAAAGATTACTTTAAAGCGGCTCCACTTATTACTGATTATTTATCAGAAGAATCTAAAGAACACTTTAGTAAAGTAATTGATGCTTTAAAGAACATGAATATTGACTATGAAATTGATCCTACTTTAGTTAGAGGTCTTGATTATTATACTTATACAGTATTTGAAATAGTAGCTAATATTAAAGACTTTGGTGCTGCAAATACTATTTGTGCTGGTGGTAGATATAATAACCTTGTTAAAGAACTTGAAGGACCTGAAACTAGTGCTGTAGGACTTGCATTTGGTATGGAAAGATTAATTCTAGCTTTAAAGAGTGAAGATAGACTTCCTTTGGTAAATAAATCTATTCATGCATATTTTATAGCTTTAGGAGAAGAAGCTAGAGCTAAGACTTTAGAGATTATGAATATATTAAGATATCAAGGTTTAATGTGTGATATGGATTATCAAGCATCATCTTTAAAGAGTCAATTTAAGAAGGCTGATAAGAATAATGCTATCTTTACACTAATACTTGGTTCTGATGAACTTGCTAAAGGCGTAATTAATGTAAAGAATAATCAAACTGATGTACAAGAAACTATTGATTTAGATGATTTAAGTTCTTATTTAATTGAATATTTAAATAAGAGTAAATGTCAAAAATGCTCAAAGAAAGAGGACTAATATATGAAAAGAGTATTATTAAAAAATATTAAATTAGGCGAAGTTAACCACGTTGCTGGTTTCGTTGAAAACATTCGTAATAAGAAAAGTATGTGTTTTATCGTACTTAGAGATGTTTCTGGTAAACTTCAATTAACTATTGAAAAAGCTAAACATCCTGAACTTGAAGAAACTCTTGCTCAAATTACTAATGATTCAGTAATTGAAGCTGAAGGTTTAATTGTATCAAGTGAATACGTTAAGTTAAATGGTATGGAAATGTATCCTGATACTATTAAGATTGATAGTGTAGCTGCACCAAACCCTATTGTGGCTCCTAAGGGTGAAGAGACTAACATTGACTTAAGACTTGATTATAGATGGGTAGATTTAAGAACTGATAAGAATACATTAATGTTTAAGGTTCAATCTTGTTTTGTTAATGCAATGAGAGAATTCTTAAATAATAATGAATTTACTGAAATTCACACTCCAAAGCTTATAGGTGCTGAATCTGAATCAGGTGCTGGTGTATTTAAGGTTGAATACTTCAACACTAATGCCTTTCTTGCTCAATCTCCACAATTCTATAAGCAAATGGCTATGTCAGCTGGACTAGAAAGAATTTATGAAACAGGTCCAGTATTCAGAGCTGAGAAGTTTGCATCTAGAAAGCACTCTACAGAATTTACATCATTTGACCTTGAATTCTCATATATTGAATCATATGAAGATGTTATGGAAATGGAAGAAAATCTTGTTACTTATGCTTTAGAAAAGGTTTCTAAGCAATATGGTAAAGAAATTAATGAAGTATTTGGTATTGATGTAGTAGTACCTACTAAGCCTTTCCCAAGAATTGACTTACATGACTTATATGATGAACTTGAAGCTCGTTATGGTTATAAGGTTGATGAAAGTGAAAAAGGTGATCTTACTACTGAAGGTGAAAGAATGTGTAAGCAATTCGCTCAAGATAAGTATGGTCATGAATTCTTATTTGTAACTGGTTATTCTAAAGAAAACAGAGCCTTCTATCATATGAGAGACGAAAAAGGTGTACCATGTGGTTATGACCTTATTTGGAAGGGTTGTGAAATCACAACAGGTGCTCAAAGAGAACATAGATATGATATTCTAAAGGCTCAAGCAGCTGAAAAGGGTCTAGGTAAGGATATTGAATTCTATCTAGAATTTTTCAAGTATGGTGTTCCACCTCATGGAGGATTTGCCATCGGTGTTGACAGAATGACTATGTTAATCTTTAACGTTGGTATTAAGGAAGCTGAGTTCATCTTCCGTGGTCCAGATAGATTAAATCCATAATAGGTTGGTATAATATGTCACATATCAGTTGGGACGAATATTTTATGGGTGTAGCTTTGCTTTCATCATATAGATCAAAAGATCCTAATACGAAAGTTGGAGCTTGTATAGTTAATAAAAAAAATAGAATAGTTGGAATCGGATATAATGGTTTTCCTTACGGTTGTGAGGATTCCATTTATCCTTGGGATAATGCTAAAGATAAAAAATTCTTAGATACTAAATATCCTTATGTAGTTCATGCTGAACCTAATGCTATCTTAAATTCTAGTGAACCTCTAGATGGCGCAACCCTTTATGTATCACTTTTTCCTTGTAATGAATGTGCTAAACTGATTATTCAATCAGGTATTAAGCATATAGTTTACATGTCAGATAAATATCATGACGCTGAATCTAGCATAGCTTCAAGAAAGATGTTTGATTCTGCAGGTATTGATTATAGACAAATGAAAGAAGTAAAAGTTACTATTAACTGTGAGGAAGATTAATGAAAAAAGGGTTAATTATATCTATAATTATTGCAATTAGTACTATAATCATTGATTTTGTATCTAAGATTATAGTAATGAAGACAATGAAAGAATTACAGCTTATTACAGTTATTCCTAATTTCTTAAAGTTTAGATTTGTTTATAATACAGGAGCTGCATTTAGCTCTATGAGTAACTCTACAGGACTTTTATGTATAGTGTCTTTAATAGCTAGTGTCATTTTAGGTTTTGGAATATATAGATTCCATGATTATAAGAATAGAAAAGTATTAAGCATAGCTATGGCCCTTGTATTTGGAGGTACTGTAGGTAACTTAATTGATAGATTCTTAACTTTAATTAAGGTAAGAGAAGGTGTAGTTGATTTTATTGAACTATATTGTGGTAACTTTAATTTAGTATTTGGTTCTACATTTAATCTAGCAGATGCATTTCTAGTTGTTGGTGTATTCATGATTTTAATTGATATGCTTATTTTAGAAAATATTCGTAATAAACAAAATAAGGAGGAAAAGATAAATGAATAAAATTGTTATTGATGAAACTAATCAAAACATTAGAATTGATAAGGTCCTTGTTGAGTTTATTGATAAATCTAGAACTCAAATAGCAGAATTAATTAAAGAAGGTTATATTCTTGTTAATGGTAAACCTGTTAAGTCTAACTACAAAGTAGAATTAAATGATGAGATTGAAATTCTTGAAAAAGAGACTAAGAAGTTAGAACTTGAAAAAGAAGATTTAAATCTTGAAATTGTATATGAAGATGATGATGTAGCTGTTGTAAATAAGCCATCAGGTATGGTAGTACACCCAGCTAATGGTAATTTAGAACATACTTTAGTAAATGGATTATTAGCTCAAATGAATTTAACTTCATCAATCAATGGAGTTGAAAGACCTGGTATTGTTCACAGAATTGATAAAGATACATCAGGACTATTAATGATAGCTAAAAATGATAAAGCAATGGAATCTCTATCAAGTCAATTAAAGGAACATACATGTAATAGAATCTATGTAGGTTTAGTTTACGGTTTAATTGGTGAAGATTCAGGTAAGATTATAGCTCCTATTGCAAGAAGTAAAGATGATAGAAAGAAAATGGCTATTGATAAAGACGGTAAAGAAGCTATTACACATTTCCGTGTTTTAAAACGTTATCTAGGTTATACTTTATGTGAATTTAAACTTGAAACTGGTAGAACACACCAAATTAGAGTTCATATGAAGTATATTAATCATCCACTTGTTGGAGATCCAGTTTATGGTCCTAGACACATAATTGGAGATCAAGGACAATTCTTACATGCTAAAACAATTGGATTTAAACATCCTTCAACAGGTGAGTACATGGAATTTACAAGTGAACTTCCTGATTACTTTAAAGATTTTTTAAATACATTAGAAGAAAGAAAGTAAGGTTAGAAATAGCCTTATTTTTTTATTGATTATTTTTTAAAAAATAGGATAAAAAATATACTAAAACGTTTCCACCAAGATTTTTTACACTTAGAGTTTAATAAGATATTATAATTATATAAGGTAAAAGAATATCTTTTGGCCATTTCATTTGTCGGAGGAAATTAAAATGAAAAAAATCAAAATGTTATCTATTTTAGGTGCTAGTGCACTTGCACTATCTGCAGTTACTTCTTGTGGAGAGAGCAGTGGTAAAACTGTTCTTAATGTTCAATTCGTTCCATCTCGTGACCCAGGTACTCTAGCTACTCTTGCAAGCAATCTAGAACCATTACTAAACGCTACAAGCGATAAGTATGAATTTAAGATTACAACTGGTACTACATATGCAGCTACTACAGAAGCTATGTTATCAGGTCAAGTAGATGTAGGTTTCCTTACTGCTTCAGGTTATGCAGAAGCTACTTTAAAGCATAAAGGTGAAGTTGAAGTATTACTTACTTCAGTAAGAAAAGGATATCAAGTACAAATTGATTATGAAACTGAAGAAGATCAAAAGAAGGCTATGAATGGCGAAATTGAAGGATATGAATATCTAGGTCAACAAGCTACAAAAGATGTTAACTATTATTGTTCTACATTAATTGTAAAGAATGAATATTACAAGGATGTAAACGGTGATGGTAAGATTGATGTTCTTGATTTAGCTGGTTTAACTATTGCTCGTCAAGGTACTACAAGTGGTGCTGGTTACCTTCGTCCTCTTGCTTATTTAAATAAGTATGGTATGACTATGGTTGATTCTATCACTGATAGCACTAAACAAATCAAAGGTTTACAAGTATCAGGTTATGATGCAGCTCTAGAAGCTATGGAAAGCGGTGACGTTGCTGGTTACTGGGGATTTATGGATGTAAGATATTCTAACGGTTACAACAAGTCAACATCAACTTGGTATAATAATAAGGAAGTATTTACAAATTCTAAATGTATTGCAATTACTGATGGTATTTACAATGACACTATTTCAGTTCGTTCAGCTTTATCTGATGAAGCAAAAGAAGCTATTAAGACTGCATTTAAAACAGTTGTAAAGCAAGGATCTTCAACTGAAGAAGGAACTGGTGCTTATTATCTTTATAACCTATACAGCCATACAGGATATCAAGATGCTAAAGACTCAGACTTTGATGGTGAAAGAGAATTCTATCAATTCTGCGTTACTAATAAATTAATCTAATTAACTTAAGGAGAAAATCATGATTGAGTTTCAAAATGTAGAAAAAGTATATGAAACAAATGGTTACCATGCATTAAAGAATATTAATTTAAAAATAAATGATGGTGATTTTGTTTCAATTATTGGTCTTTCAGGTGCTGGTAAATCAACACTTTTACGTTGTATTAATAAAATGCACGATATAACTGAAGGACAAGTTTTGATTGACGGTCATGATATTTCAGCGGCTAAGGGTAAAGAACTTAGAGAACTTAGAAGAAATATTGGAATGATTTTCCAATCATTTAATCTAGTTAAAAGATCAAGTGTTTATAAGAATGTATTAGGAGGAAGAGCGGGTTACCACTCTTTCTTTGATACTTTCTTTTCTATTTATACTAAAGAAGAAAAACAACTAGCTTTAGAATCATTAAATAAACTTGGGATTCTTGACAAAGCTTACACTCGTGCCGATGAATTATCAGGTGGTCAAATGCAAAGAGTAGCTCTTGCAAGAGCTTTAACTCAAGAACCTAAGATTATTTTAGCTGATGAGCCAGTAGCTTCTCTTGACCCTATTACAACCATTTCGGTAATGAATGACTTTAAGAGAATCAATGAAGAAGAGAAGATAACTATTGTAGCTAACATGCACCATGTTGACTTAGCGCTTAAATATTCAACTAGAATCATTGGTATTAATAAAGGTGAAATCGTATTCGATGGTAAACCTAGTGAAGTAACTGATGATGTTATTCTTAAAATTTATGGAAGAGCTATTAAGTCTAATGAAAAGTTAGGTGATGTTTGTGAAGAATAATTTAATTGATAAATTATTTTACAAAGACGTTACTGTAACTTTAGCAAGTGGAGAAAGTAAGGTATTACATAAAAAGAGAAATATGATTCCTTTTTATTCTGTAATCTTACTTGCAATACTTATAGTTTGTTTTCTTTTCATTGAATTTCCAACGAACGTTAGATTTAATCAATTTCAAAAGATATTTTCCCAGTTATTTGTTCCATCTGAGTGGTCACTAAAGACAAATGAAGGATACAGAGAATATATTTTTAATACGGCTATACCAAAGATTTGGTCTACTATTGAAATGGTTGGACTTGCAACATTCTTTGGTACAGTTATTTCAATACCATTCTATATTCTTGCCTCATCTAATATCTTTACATCTAAAAAAGTATACTTACCAGTAAGAATTATATTAAATATTTTTAGATCAATTCCTACGTATGTACTAGCTGTTATAGCGACTGTATTCTTTGGTTTTTCTGAAACAGCCGGTGTAGTAGCTATGGCTTTCTTTACTGCAGGTGTTATATTTAAATTAATGTATGAACAAATTGAAACGTGTGATATGAATCCTTTTGAAGCAGCTAAATCTACAGGTGCTACTCGTATGCAAGCTTATAATTTAGCTATTGCTCCTCAAGTTAAACCTACATTAATTTCAAATATTATTTATGTGTTTGAAATCAATGTTCGTGCCTCTGTTGTCTTAGGATTCGTTGGTGCTGGTGGTATTGGTCAATTATTATCAGATGCAATTGATTCAACAAACTATGATAAAGTAGGAGCTATTTTAATTCCATTATTTATTGTTGTTGTAGCTTTGCAATTACTTAGTTCATATTTAAGAAGGAAGGTTCAATAATGAAACAGTTAGAAATTGAAGATTATAAGAAACTTCCTTTTTATAAGAAATTATTTTATAAGATTAATTATCACTTTACATCAGTAGATGAAGCTTATAAAGCTAAACCTCGTAAATGGATATATAATCTAGTATTTATTGGTATTTTAGTAGCTGTCTTATTATGGTTCTCTCTTGATATTGACTTCTTTGGTTCATTTAGAAGACCTAACTGGGAGAAGTTTGGTAAGATGCTTGAGGGATTTGCTCATCCTGACTGGTCATATTTCTTTGGATATGGTAGTTTCTCATTTAATAAATCAGTAATCTATGAAGTTATTCAAACATTTGCAATAGCCTTTATAGGTACATTATTTTCAGCTATATTATCTATTCCATTTGGATTCCTTGCATCACGTAGAATGGTTGGAAAATTTGCAATAATCTCTGAATTATTCTTAATTTTAATTAGAACATTCCCTGAAATTCTAATGGGATTTATCTTTATTAAAGTTTTTGGTTTTGGTTCATTTACAGGTGTAATGGTTCTATCAATACACTCTATTGGTATGATAGGTAAGATGTATGCTGAACAACTAGATGTTGTAGAAGAAGGTCCACTTGAGGCTTTGAATGCTTGTGGAGCTACAGCTATGTCTAGAATTCATCTAGGTGTAACACCCCAAATCATTCCAAACTTCTTAAATGTTATCTTATATCGTTTTGATTTAAATATAAGAACAGCTTCTCTATTAGGTCTAGTAGGTGCTGGTGGTGTAGGTTATTCAATCTCCGTTCACTCATCTAATTCACACTGGCCACAACTAGCGGCTGTATTATATGGTGTCATAATTCTAGTATTACTTGTAGATTTAGTATCATCTAAATTAAGAAAGAAGTTAATCTAATGAAAAAATGTATAGTTTTAGCAGGTTTACCTGGAAGCGGTAAATCTACATGGATTAATGAAAACTTCACAGGTGAAAATGATTATCATTTTGATTCTGATGAAACAAGAAGAGCAATGTATGGAACTTATCTTCACTTCCCTAAAGATATGTATGATATCTATAATACTATGATTGATGATGCAAATAAGAAGTATGATGAATTAGTAGAAAATAACATTAATGATTTTACATTTATTATGGATTCTACATTCTTAGATAATAAAAGAAGAATGCATTATTATAATCGATTACATAAGTTTGATTATTATGAGCTTGTTATGTTTATTACTCGTGATATTAATTTTAATTTAGCAAATAATAAAAAAAGAATCAAAGATAAGTGGGTTCCTGAAGATGTTATTCTTCGTATGCAATCAGAATATGAAGAGCCAAGTGAAGAAGTTAAGCAAAAATATAATAAAATAACTAAAATTTATGTAGGTTAGTGCTTCTTTAGACATTTCCTGACAAGAATTTAAAAAAAGTACTTGCTTTTATTATTCAATATAAGTATAATAATTAAGCAAGTAAATAGGACTATAGCCAAGTGGTAAGGCAAAGGACTTTGACTCCTTCACCGCTGGTCCGAGTCCAGCTAGTCCTGCCAACTTGAAATAATACGTCTCGAAAGAGGCGTTTTTTATTTTATTTAAACTATATAGGAATAATTTACTAAAATTTAATAAATAAACTTTACTAAATAAATTAAATAGTTCTCGTTTTAAAAAATATATTAAAATTCCTTTTTAGCAAGTAAAATTCACTTCATTAAGATATTTATATAGTGAGGTGATATAATGAAAAAAATTTTTATTTCAATTTTTAGTTTATTGTGTTTATTATTTATTCTGCCTATTTCTTATTCAAATGCAAAAGAAATCGATAGTAGTGAAAAGGCTTCGTGGAATGACAACAGCCAATTTCCTTATGAAAATCATCGTGCCGGAGATTGCGATACGGTAGAGCCTTTAGGTATGGGTGCTAACAAGGTAGATACTAAATATGTAAAGGTTAATAGTAACAATAATTATTTATATTTTGATTATTGGCTTGAATTTACCTATACAGAAGGATTGACATATTATTTGACTATTGATGGAGTTAAACCTAATGGTCAAAAATTATATGTATTAAATGCTGATGAAAATAATAGAGATGGTGATTTTGCAAATTATGATGTAGGTTATTTTGATTTAGCTAGTGATTCAGTAGTTAGATTTAAAATTACATTTGATGGTATTTTGAAAGAAAATAAATATATTACATTTGTAATTTCAGGTGGAGAGGAAACATATAATACAACAGAAGGCTATTATGCTGATAAAGTATATGTTAATGATTCAACTAATCTATTGAATTACTATACTCCTTATTTTTATGATGAGAAGTGCACTTCATATAGTGAACAAAGAAATAATGGAATAACTGAAAATCATTTCTCTACTAGTTCAAATCTATTAGTTGATGTTAATGTTTTAAGAGACTCTATTAAAGTTTCAAATAATTATACCGTAACACTTTTAAGCGATGATTATACTTCTAATTATAAAGTTGGTGGAACTCATGAAATTAAATTTAAAGTAAGTAATGGATCAAAAGAAGAAATTGTTAAATTTATTGCTCATGTAATTCAACTTGGAAGTATCAAATATAAAACTGATGGGGCTACTAGTGCATCTTACACTTATAATATGTCAGATAATATTGCAAATATGGATTTTAACAAAACTGAAAACTTACCTAGTGAAATGGTAGATGATTTTACCTTTACATTTGTATCTGGTACTAAGAAGAGATTTGTGTTTGACGACGCGGATATAACAGGTGATGGAAATAAAGATAAGATAAATAATTTCCAAGATATATGTAAAGTAGCTGGTACATATACGGCAAGATGGGAACTTTATAGTACTGTTAATGGTCTTCAAATTGAAGATTCATTTAATATTACAATTACTATTATAGATGATACTAAACCTGAAATCTTTGTCCCTAAATTTGTTATCTATTTAAATCCTAATTCAACTTATACTGATGATGAGTTTGCAGAACATATTAAAGATTTGCTTATTATAAACAATATCTTTGTAAAAGATCCTACAGGTGTTAAAATAACAAATAATGAATATACCGGTAATGAGGGCGAAGAAGGTGACTATGAGGTAAGTTATACTGCTTTAGTTGATGGACATGAATATGAAGGAGAAGTTACATTAAATGTATCTATTTCTAATCCTGATACTCTTCCTGATATTGATACAAGTAAATCTAATTTTAATCCTTCAATCATATTTATATCTATTACAGTAGTAATAACACTTGGAGTAGTTACATACTTTGGTATTAGATTTGTAAAGAGAAAACATAATAACTAATTAGAAGATCTAGTAGAAAATAATCTACTAGATTTTTTAATTTTAATTGATGTATAATAAGTAGAGTTTTTTAGATAAAGTTAGGTGATAAAATGACAAACGAATCAATTTGTGCAATTGCAACTCCATATGGGGTAGGTGCTATATCAATTATTAGATGTAGTGGAGATGATTCTATAGAATTAGTTAATAATATTTTTAAAGGTAAAGATTTAACTAAAGCAAAAGCTAATACAATTAATTATGGTTACATATTAGACAATGGTGATATTATAGATGAAGTAATGGTTTCAGTATTTAAGGCCCCTCATTCTTTTACAGGAGAAAATTCTTGTGAAATTAATTGCCACGGTGGTATCTATAATACTAATAGAGTGCTTGAAACATTACTTGCGAATGGTTTTAAGATGGCTGAACCTGGTGAATTCTCACGACGTGCTTTCTTAAATGGTAGAATAGATTTAACACAATCCGAAGCTATCATGGATATTATTACATCATCTAATGAACTTGCTTTAAAGGCTTCTGTTCATTCTCTTAGAAAGTCAACTAATAAATTAGTAGTTAAGATGCGTTCTAATCTTGTTGATTTACTATCTAAGATAGAAGTTAATATTGATTATCCTGAATATGATGATGCAATAGTAATGACTGATGAGATTGCTATCCCAATGCTTCTAGATCTAATTAAAGAATGTAATTTAGTACTTGATAACTCTAAGATTGCAATCAGTGCTATCCATGGTGTTAAAACAGCTATTATAGGTAAACCTAATGTAGGTAAATCTAGTTTATTAAATAGATTACTTGAAGAAGATAAAGCTATTGTAACTGATATAGCAGGTACAACAAGAGATATTGTTGAAGGAACACTTAATATTGGTTCTGTAACATTAAAATTAATTGATACTGCTGGTATTAGAGAAAGTGATGACGTTGTCGAAAAAATTGGTATTGAAAAGTCGCGTAAAGCTTTAGAAGAAGCTGAACTAGTATTATTAATATTAGATGGTTCTAGTGAATTAAGCGATACAGATAAAGAATTATTAGAACTTACTAAAGATAAGAAGAGAATTATTATTTATAATAAATCTGATATTAATTCTAATACATCAAAACTAGATGATTCTATTTCTATCTCAGCTAAAACAGGTGAAGGAATTGAAAAACTTGAACGAAAGTTAATTGAAATAACTAAGATAAATGAATTTAATGTTAATGATTCATCTTATTTAAATAATGCTAGACATGTAGCTAAGATGAGAGAAGCTTTAAAGAGTTTAAATCAAGCCTTAGATGGTTGTAATAATCATATTGATATAGATATGATAGAACTTGATGTAAAAGATGCTTGGTATTCTTTAGGTGAAATTATAGGAGATACTAATTCTGATACTTTAATTACAGAATTATTCTCAAGGTTCTGTTTAGGTAAATAACTTGTGAGACTTGTACATATTATTATGTGCAAGTTTTTTTATTTGTTTTTGTGTTCTAAAAATATTTTTAAACAAATTAGCACTTTAGTGTTGACAGTGCCAACAAATAGTTGTATCATATAGTCGTAAGGTGGTGGCAGTCCCTCATAGAGAGTGCCAACAACCTAAATATTAGCAAAAGGAAACGGTGATAAATATGTATAATGATATAAATGAATTATTTAGTGAAATGGGAAAGGCATTTGAAAATGCTTATAAAGAAATTAAGAATCCTATTTTAGTTGATGTTGTAAAGAATAAGGATTCATACACAGTATATGCAACAGTACCTGGTGTAAACAAAGAAGATGTAAATATCTCTTTTGCAGAATCTAAACTTACTGTCTCAGTAAATGAGAAGAAGGAAGAAGAAACTAAGGAAGATGTTAAGTATATTTTAAGTGAAAGAATTAAAGGATTCAGTCCTAGAACTATTTACTTAAAGAATGTTGATGAATCTAAGATTACAGCTAAATACAATAATGGTGTTCTTGAGATTAATGTTCCATTTAAAGAAAAGAAAGTTTCTAACATTACAATTGAATAATAATTACTAAGGAGTTGATATTATGATGTTTATTAAAAATGGATTCAATGATGGATTTGATTTATTTGATGGTATTAAGGATGTTTTAAATAGCTATGCAAGTAAGAACTTTATGGCTAGCGACTTATGCGAAAATGATAAAGCATATATGTTAACTTGTGATGTTCCTGGTGTTAAGAAAGAAAATATTAATATATCTTTTGAAAACAAGACTTTAACTGTAGCTGTTAAGGCTGAAGAAGAAAAGGAAGATGATAAAGAATATATTAGAAAAGAGAATTTTAATGCTCAATATTCAAGAAGCTATTATTTAGCAGATGGTGATGGTGCTAATATTAAAGCTAAACTTGATAATGGTGTATTAAGAGTAATTGTTGGTAAAGCAACTAAAGTAGAAACTAAACAAACAATTGCAATTGAATAATTATACTCAAGGCCTTCGGGCCTTCTTTTTTATATTGTAATATTTATAATAAAAATGTATAATTTTTGATAGAAGAGGCGAAAAAATATGTCAACTATATCAAATAATTCTAAAAATAAAAAGAACCCAGGTAATGCTTTATTATTAGGTGTTATCGCAAGAAAAGCTAAGGCAGAAAATCCTAGCGTAATAGATTCTACTATTGGTATGCTTTATGATGAAAATAATAAATTCTTTACTTTTAATACAGTAGAAAAAGCATCTAATGCTTTAAGCAATACTGAAAAGTATGCATACCCATCAACATGTGGTAGTAAAGAATTCCATGAAGCTGTATATAATTGGGTATTTAGACAATATTATGATGAATTTAAAGAAAACTGCTATCTAGACTGTATTGCAACTCCAGGTGGTACAGGTGCTTTATGTTTATCTTTTGAAAACTATCTAGAAAAGGGACAAAAGGTATTACTTCCATCTTATATGTGGGCTAATTATACACAACTAGCTGAAGAAGCAGGACTTGGATATGAGACTTTTGATTTATTTAATAATGAAGGTACATTTAATTTAGAAGCCTTTAAGGATAAATGTCTTAAATTAAAGAAAGAACAAGGAAGAGTTTTAGTTGTAATCAATGATCCTTGTGAAAATCCTACTGGATATTCAATGAGCTATACTGATTGGATCGGTGTTGTTCAAGTTATAAATGATATTTCAAGAGATTCAACTCCTTTTATCTTAGTATATGATATGGCATATATTGATTATGATAAGAGAGGATTTGATGTATCTAGAAATAATATTAGATTATTTGAAAAGTTTAACAAATCAGTACTTACAATTATGTGTTTCTCAGGTTCTAAGACTTTAGGTTTATATGGACTTAGAATTGGTGCTCAAATCTGCGTTGCTCAAACTGAAGAAGATAGAGATCAATTCCATGAGGCTAATGACTTTAGTGCAAGAGGTAAATGGAGTGGTACTTCACTACTAGGACAAAATATTATTACTAAAGTATTAACAGATTATTATGATGATTTTTCAAAAGAAATAGATTATGCTAGAAAATTATTAATTACTAGAGCTAATACATTTATAGATGAAGCTAAAAAGGTAGGACTTAAGCATGTTCCTTTTGATTGTGGTTTCTTTGTAACTATTCCTTGTGACGATCCTAAGGCTTTAGCTGAAAAGTTAAAAGAAAAAGGATTATATATCTTACCTATTAAAGGAGCTATTCGTTTAACTATTTCATCTATTTCAGTTAATGAAGTTATAAGAGCAGTTCATATTATTAAAGAATGTATTTAAATTTAATGGTTATATCTTTTTGATATAGCCATTTTTCTAAATTTTAAAGAGAAGTGTTTTAAAAAGTGTAATGAAAACATTTTTAGTTAATATTTTCTAACAAGTAATAAAAATTTATGATATAATTTTTTTGTACAAAAATTTAATAAGAGAAAGGACACAAAATATGACAGATTTAGAAATTGCTCAATCTTGCCAAATGAAAAACATTAAAGAGATTGCATCAAAACTTGGACTTAATGAGGATGATTTAGAATTATATGGTAAATATAAGGCTAAAATTGATTTAAAGTATTCAAAAAATCCTAAAGGTAAATTAATCTTAGTTACTGCAATTAATCCAACTAGTGCAGGAGAAGGAAAATCAACTACTACTATTGGACTTGCGGACGCATTCACAAAGTTAAACAAAAGTGTATGTGTAGCTTTAAGAGAGCCAAGCTTTGGACCAGTACTTGGTGTTAAAGGCGGAGCTTGTGGTGGAGGATATTCACAAGTAGTTCCTATGGAAGATATTAATTTACATTTTACAGGTGACTTCCATGCAATTACTTGTGCTAATAACACTGTAGCTGCTTTTATTGATAACTCTATTTATCAAGGTAATCCTTTAAGAATAGATCCTACTAGAGTTTTATGGCATCGTTGTCTTGATATGAACGATAGAGCCTTAAGACATACTATTATTGGTCTTGGTGGACCTACTAATGGTGTACCAAGAGAAGACCATTTTGATATTTCTGTAGCTTCTGAAATTATGGCTGCTTTATGCTTAGCTGAAAGTGTAGAAGATTTAAGAGTAAGACTTGGCAGAATGATTGTAGCTTATACTTATGATAAGGAAATAGTTACAATTGATGACTTAAAGATTACTGGTTGTCTTCTAATGATTTTAAAAGATGCAATAAAGCCAAACCTAGTACAAACTTTAATTGGTACTCCAGCGTTAATTCATGGCGGACCTTTTGCAAATATAGCTCATGGATGTAATTCAGTTATAGCTACTAAGACAGCTTTAACACTAGCTGACTACGCTATTACAGAAGCAGGATTTGGTGCTGACCTTGGTGCTGAGAAGTTCTTTGACATCA
The DNA here is from genome assembly GCA_963605425.1 of uncultured Eubacteriales bacterium. Taxonomy (GTDB): domain Bacteria; phylum Bacillota_I; class Bacilli_A; order Acholeplasmatales; family Anaeroplasmataceae; genus JAEELC01. The sequence continues at coordinate 12,470 of CAVCUQ010000008.1, read as the reverse complement.
AGTGCAGAGAGGCTAATCTAAAACCTAGTTGTGTTGTTGTAGTAGCAACTATCCGTGCTTTAAAGATGCATGGTGGTGTTTTAAAAGAAGATCTAGCTAAAGAAAATCTAGAGGCTTTAAGAAGTGGTATTTCTAATTTGGAAAAACATATTGAAAATATAAAAGAATTTAATTTACCATATGTAGTCGCTATCAATAAATTTACAAGCGATACTGATAGTGAAATTGAATTATTACTTAATTGGGCAAAAGAAAATAATCATGAAATCTCTTTATCAGAGGTTTGGGCTAAAGGCGGAGATGGTGCTTTAGATTTAGCAGGTAAAGTCCTTGAAGCATGCTCAAAAGAAAATGATTTTAAATATCTATATGATGTTAATGACACAATTAAGAATAAGATTAAGACTATAGCCTGCAAAATGTATGGCGCAGTTGATGTTGAATATAGCCAAGAAGCTAAGAATCAAATTGCACGTATGAAGAAACTTGGTCTTGATAAACTGGCTATTTGTATGGCTAAGACACAATATTCGCTATCTGATAATCCTAAATTATTAGGTCGTCCTACTGATTTTAACATTACTATTAAAGAGGTTAGACCAAGCCGTGGCGCAAACTTCCTTGTTTGCCTTACAGGTGACATTATGACTCTTCCTGGACTTCCTAAAGAGCCAGCTGGATGTAAGATGGATATTGTAGATGATAAGATTGTAGGTTTATTCTAGGAGAAAAGTATGGAAAAGAATTTTGAAATAACACAAAGAAGCATAATATTTAATTTTAGTAATTCTTATGTTAAGAATGAAACAGAAGTGTTATCTAGTGATGCGTTTAAAGCAGTATTTACAAACTATTTAAAACACATTCATGAAACTGAAAACTCTAATTTATTAGAATTAATTAATAATATAAATAATCCAGTTGAAACTTTAACTATTATATTTAAGTTACTTTTAAGCTTTGAAATTGAAGATATTTCTAAGGTAAATGATACTTTTAGAACTATTCTTGAACAAAAGGAAAAATTATATGATTTAGTAGAAGATTTCTATAACTATTGGAGAAGACTTGAACGTTATTCTATAGTTAAATCTAAAGAAGCTAAGGCTACTATTGAATCAGTAAACTTTGTTGGTGAAATTGAAAACTTTAACCAATTAATTTTAAAGACATATAGACAAATAGCTCAAAAACTTCAAGGTGTAGATTTCTATATTTACCGTGAACTTACTGCTGGAGTTAATGCAAGTTTATCTATTTGCACTAACAAATGGGCTAAGAAGGGTTCTAAGTATGAAGTATTAAATGATTTATCATTTATTAATCATGTCGTAATTAGACCACCATTTATCTATTACTCTGATAAGAATACAAGAAAAGGTGTATTCCCATTTGCAGATAACAATCCTATTGATGATATTAAAGATTTCAATAAAGAAGATTGGTTCTGCTATCCTACAATGGTAGGTTCTAGCTTAACTTATGTATATTATCATAAAGATTACATGGATCATGGTATTGCTTTATCTAATCTATTTGAATTTGTTCATATTGAAGATTGTGCGAAGAAGAAACCTGATATTATTGTTTTCTTTGGTGCTGAAGCAGAAGGAGAGCCTCGCTTTGGTTATGATAAAGATGAAGACATCTACATTGGTTTATGTCCACACGGTAAAGAAATTGACTATTTTGGATATATGAAGAAGATGTTACTTACTTGTCATAATGTAAAGATGATTAAGGAAGGATACTTGCCAATACACGGTGCTGGTGTTTTAATCAAACTTAAATCAGGTGTTCAAAAGATGCTTGTACTTATGGGTGATAGTGGTGCTGGTAAGAGTGAATCTCTTGAAGCATTAAAAGCTTATGGTGGATGTGATATTGTATCTACTAAGACTATCTTTGATGATATGGGTACATTTAAGATTGTAGATGGTAAAGTTTATGCTTATGGTACTGAAACAGGTGCTTTCGTACGTTTAGATGACTTAGAGAATGGTTATGCATATAAAGAAATGGATAGATCTATTTTTATGAACCCTAACCAAACTAATGCTCGTCTTGTTATGCCTGTAGCGACCTACAGCCAAATCATGAAGGGATATCCTGTTGATATGTTCTTCTATGCAAATAATTATTCAACTGATTCAAATATTATGGTTAAATTTGATAATAAGTTAGAAGCTATTAATGTATTTAAACAAGGTGCTAGAGTAGCTAAGGGTACAACTAGTGAAAAAGGTTTAGTTACAAGTTATTTTGCAAATCCATTTGGACCAACTCAATTACAAGATTTATGCAATCCGTTACTAGATAAGTATTTTGATGTATTATTTAAAAATCAAATTCCAGTAGGAGAAATTCATACTCGTCTTGCAGTTGGTGGTATGGAACATGAAGGACCAAAAGAGGTAGCTAAATTCTTATTTGAATTAGTAAAGAATAATGCTTAAAGATATACTCTAATACTTTAAAAGGAGTATTATGACTAAAATTATAAGTGGTAAAGATTTAGCTAAAGAAGTTAAATTAAACATAAAAAAAGAAATAGAAGAATTTGAATCTAATAATTATAGAAAACCTAAATTATCTGTTATTCTTGTAGGAGAAGATCCTGCAAGTCAGTCTTATGTTAAAGGTAAGTCTAAGGCTTGCACAGAGGTTGGAATTATTAATGATACAATTCTTTTTGCTAAAGAAGTTTCAGAAGAAGAAGTTATTGCAAAAGTTAAAGAATTAAATAATGATGATACAGTTGATGGTATTCTTGTTCAACTTCCACTTCCTAGCCACATCAATGAGACTAATGTGATTGAGGCTATAGATGTATCTAAGGATGTAGATGGATTTAATTCTTTAAATGTAGCTTATTTATATCAAAAGAAAGATTGTATTTATCCTTGTACACCAAAAGGTATAATTAAGTTAATCGAATATGCTCATATAGATATAGCTGGAAAGAATGTTTGTGTAATAGGAAGAAGCCAAATAGTAGGACTTCCTAGTGCTAAATTATTACTAGATAAGAATGCAACGGTAACTATATGCCACTCTAAAACTCGTAATTTGAAAAATATTACAAAAAGAGCTGATATTTTAGTTGTAGCTTTAGGTAAACCTAAATTCATTACTAAAGAATATGTTAAGCATTCAGCTTGTGTAATTGATGTAGGAGTTAATAGAGATCCTCAAACTGGTAAACTTTGTGGTGACTGTGATTTCGATTCTCTAAATGGTTATGTTTCCTATCTTACAAAGGTTCCTGGTGGTGTAGGACCTATGACTATAGCTTGTTTAATGGAAAACACGCTAGAATTATATAAAAAACATAATAAATAAAATGAAGAAGAATGTCTTAAATTTAGGGCATTCTTTTTCTTTGGAAAAATTTTCACAAAAAGACTTGTAAAGCGCTTTCAGTAGGCGTATAATTAGTTTAGATTTATGAATAGAGTAAATTCATAGAACTAAAGGAGAAAAAGATATGAAAAAACATGTAAAAATTTTAGGTACATTATCTGCAGTAGCTCTTGCTTCACTTGCAGTTACTTCATGTACTAATAAAACCCCAAGTGATGACACTTCTTCAAAACCTACTGAAGAAACAAAGGGTAGTGAAACTCAAGGAGACTCAACTGAAAGTACTACTCCAAGTACTACTGAAAGTACTACAGAGACTTCTACAACAGATAGTACAACTGGTGGAGATTCAACAACTGAAAGTTCAACTAGCAGTTCAACAACTCCTGCTGTAGAATATTCAATTTCAATTAATACTGATAAGGTTACTCTAGAATATGTTATTGGACAAACATTCTCATATGAAGGTTTAGTTGTAACAGATTCTACAGGAGCAACTCTTGAAATTGATAACACAAATGTAATAGTAGATACTTCATCAGTTACAATAGATGATAATGGTAACTTAAGTACATTAGGTGAATATAATGTTATTGTTATTGTTAAACATGATGGTAAAAAATACACAAAGAACTTCACAGTTAGTGTTGTAAATGAAATTGTTAAGCAAATCTCAAGTGTTGAAGATTTCCTTGCAATGAGACAATACAATGACTCAACAGGATATAACTCTTATTCATATAAGTTAACTTGTGATCTAGATTTAGAAGGTAAATCAATTCCTGATGCAGCTGCTAACTTCAAAGGTACTTTTGATGGTCAAGGTTATACAATTAAGAATGCTAATTATGTAGCAGGTTCTAGCAAATTAGGTTTATTATTTAAAAATCTTGTTGGAGAAGGTACTGTTAAAAATCTTAAGTTCTTCAACTGTTCTGTATCAAGTGCATCAGAAACTTGTGCATTCATTGCAGGTGAAACTAATGTAGAAGATTCTAATGTTACTATTAAGAGTGTTGAATTTAATTTATGTACAGTAACAAGCGATAACAACTACGCTGGTATGGCAATTGGTAGAGTTGAAACTGGTACTAATGTAACAATTAATCTAGAAGACATTACTGTAAAGAACTATTCTTCAGTAACATGTTTTTCTTATGGTGGCGGTATAATTGGTGATATTTTAAAAGATACAACTGTAAATGCTAAAAACTTAGACATTGATATGACTACTAGCACAAGCCAAAATGGTTCTCAATTAGTAGGTAGAAACAGAGGAGGTAATATTAATGCTGAAAATATTATCTTCCGTGGAGCAATAGCACAAAGTACTACATCATGTGGTTTCTTAACTGGTGGTGGTGCAACAAGTGCTAGTATTGTAGCTAATAATATTTTAATTCTAGGTACTCATCCTGGTACAGCTGATGTTCTTGTTGGTAACTCAAAGGCTACTACTTTAACTTTAACTAATATTTATTATGTTGATAAAGGCGGAGCTACAGTAAAAGAAGATTATACTCAAGTAGCTAAAGCAGATGTAACAAGTGCTTGGTGCTTAGGCGAAAGTTCTACTTTAAAATTAGATGATGCTTGGGAAGAAGATGCAAGTCAAGTTGTTAAATTAAAATCAGCTTCTTCAAATACTCCAAGTGAAGGTGCTACTGTTGCTAGTCTTCAACTTTCAACTACATCTGTAAAGAAAGAATACTTTGAAGCTGACACATTCACAACTGAGGGTATTTCAGTAATTTCTATTTACTCTGATGGTGCATTAAAGATTTCTCAAACTCCATCTACTGTTAAGATTTTAAATAGTAAAAATGAAGAAGTCACTTTAACTGATGGTAAGTTTACTGGTGTTGCAACTGGTGACTATACAGTAGTTGTTACTGAAGGAGAAAAATCAGCTTCTTATACAATTCAAGTAGTAAAGTATGAATCTACTGTTGTTGAAAGCGGAGATACTTCTTTAGTTTATGTTGCTGGTAACAAATTAGATTTATCTAAGGTTTACGTATATTCAACTAAAACTAATGGTACAAAAGATTATGTAGCTTTAAAGAATTGCACTGTTTCTGTTGTAAATGGTGAAACTACTGTGAAAGACGGTGACGTATTAAGTGCTGTTGGTACTTATACAGTAACTGTTACTGCAAATGGATTTGACGCAACTTATAAATTTGAAGTTGTGGGTGCTGATGAAGCTAGCGAAGCTTATGTTAAGACAGTAGTAGACGCCACTCAAACTGAATCTCAAAAGTGGACTGCAGTAGAAAGCACAGAAGCTACATCAAGCTATAAGGGATACTACACATTCAATACAATTGAAAAGGCTGTTAATTACTTAACTAACCTAGGATTAAGTGATGATGCAGTTAAGGTTATTGAAGTTAAGGCTGGTACTTATAGAGAAAAGGTTACTGTATCTATTCCTAATGTAACAATCGTTGGTGAAGGACAAGGTACTACAACACTTGTTTGGAATGCTGCTGAAGGTACTGAAACATTATCAGGTAACGGTACATATGGCATGACTTGTGCTACACTTATTGCAACTGAAAAAGCTGTAGGATTCAATTTAAGCAATATTAGTGTTACTAATGACTTTGATTATGTTAATTCAAGTCTAGCTGATAAGCAAGCATTTGCATTCCAATCAGATGCTGATAAGACAACTGTTAAGAATGTAACATTCTCATCAGTTCAAGATACATTATATGCAAATAAAGGTCGTCAATATTACTATCAATGTACTATTAAGGGTGCTGTTGACTATGTATTTGGTCAAGGTGATGTAACTGCTTACTTTGATGAATGTACATTCCATACTGTAGCTCGTGTAAGTGCTGATGGTACAGTAAGCAAGAATACAGGTTATGTATTTGCTCCTAAGTCAGAAGTTAGTGCTGATAAGTTAACTTATAACTATGTTGTTGTTAATTCAACATTTGAAGCTGATCAAAATGTTCCTGATGAATCAATTTCTGTAGCTCGTCCTTGGGGTGCTAAGGGTGGTGTAGCTGTAATTGAATCTTCATTTACTAAACATTATTCTAAAGGTGGTTATAAAGAAAGCGATAAACCAAGATATGATGCAATGAACGGTCAATCTCCAGCAGATGCAAACTTCTATGAATATGGTAATACTGGTGAAGGATCAATTAGTGAAGCTGTAACTGGTGTTAAGTTCTTAACTGAAGAAGAAGCTGCTAATTATAAAGATATCACTAAGGTTTTAGCCGAGGTTAACGGTAAGGTTGATTATAAGAATGGTGAATTCGCGCCAAAGAGTGAATCAATTGTTAAGACATTTGTAGAATGGGAATTAGGTCAAGATTCTTATGATACAACTGCAGATTCTGAATTTAAGGCTTCTACAATTCATGTATATGATTTAGCTTACAATTCAACTACTGGTGTATTAACTACTTATAAAGCAGTAACTACAGCAGTTGAAAAGTACTACAATGCTGATGGTGATGAAGTTACTACTGATACTTTAATTAAAAATGCTGGTACTTATACTGTTAAGTTAGTATATGGTGAAAAAGTATTAGGTTCAAAGAAAATCACTACTGCAGCTGGTCAAACTACAACTACTATTGATTGGACTTATGGTGGTGAAGAGTGGACATATAATAACTCTGAATCTACAATTAAGGCGGCTGGATACAATGCTAGTGATGCTCTTGGAAGTGGTGATAAAAAAGTTATGTATCTTATTGGTTCAGCTCAAAATCAATACATTGAATCAAAAGAATTTACATCATCAAAGACAGCTAAGATTTCTATTGTAGCCGGTACAACAGCTTCATCTTCAGCAACTGGACTTCAAGTTTATAAGGTTGTTGCTTATGATGCTAGTGGAACCGAAGTTAAAAATATCGAACTAACAATTACTGGATGTGGAGTTAATGGTGTTAAATGTTTATTCCAAAGTGAAGAATTTACTTTAGAAAGTGAAACAAGCTTCGTAAAACTTAGAATTTATGCAATTAGCGCAAATAAGAAAACAAGTGATGCAAAACTTACTATCACTCAAATTAAGACAATTTTAAGCTAATAAAATTTTAAATATAGTTGACTAGGGGTAAAACTCTAGTCAATTTATATGTAAAGGAGATTAATATGAAAATAAAAAAAGTATTACTTCCTCTTGCGATGGCTACAATTATAGGTACATTAGGCCTTACTAGTTGCAGAAGAGAAAATACGCAAGATGATCAAAGTACAACTACTGAACCAGAACAAAGCAAGGTGTATGCTCCTAGCGAACTTTCAGTAAACAAATTTAAAGCTACTACAGTATTTAATTTAGGAGAAAAGTTCTCAAGTGACGGATTAGTCGTTACTTTAGTATATTCTAACTACTCTCAAAGAGTACTTGAAACAAGTGAATATGTAGTAGATAGTTCTAGTTTTGATTCTAGTAAATGCGGAGAATATGAAATTCACGTAGTATATACAGATGCAAATAAGGTAAGAGTTACAGATTCTTATACTGTAACTGTTAAATCAATTGCAGAAGAAGCTACACCTCACGTTCTAGGTATTGAAGCTTCAATTACAACTGTCGCATATAAAGCAAATGCTGCCTTCTCAAGCGAAGGATTAAAGGTTACAGCTTACTATTCTGATGGAACAAATAAAGATGTAACTAGCCAGTGTACAACAGATGATTCTTTAATTGATATGACTAAGATGGGTGTATATCAATTTAAGGTTAACTATAAAGAAAAATATACTAAAGATGGTAAAGAAGAGACAAAGAGCTGCGATACATTTGTATTAGTAACTGTAGATGCTACTCTAGCAGCTATTAAATTTGTATCAGGTTCTACAACTGTTGAACAAGATACAGTTGGTCCTGATGGAACTATGACTAGTTTAGATACATCTGACTGGGTTGTAGAAGGTACTTTCAGAGATGATAATTATGACGATCTTACATCAAGTGTTGATATTTCTAAGGTTACTGTAACAGGATTTAATGCTGGTATTGCCGGAGATCAAACTGTAACTTTATCTTATAAGCATGGTAATAATATTGCGAAATGCACTACAACAGTACATGTTAATGCTATTGCAGAGCCAGATTATACATTCAATGCTTCTGACATGAGTGCTGATTTACCTGCTACATTAACTGCTGAAACAGAAATTGACAGTATAATTTCTGGTGGTAATAAGTGTCAAATCAAGAGTGAATCTTCAGCTAAGACATATGGCACTATGTCATTTACTAAGCGTATCCAAACTAATGGTGCTGGTAAAGCAGATTCTGCTAACTACATCAAGTTCACATTAGACAAGGACGCTACAGTAGCTATTATCGGTCGTTCATCAGGTGATGCTAAGCCAGTAACTGCTGCTGGATTCTATGATGCAAATAACGCTTTAGTTGGTACATCATATGCTTATACAACAACTATTTCTAAATATAAATATGAACTAAAAGCTGGAACTTATTATTTCTATGATCCTACTTATGCAGTTCAAGTTTATGGAATTCAAATTTGGTATAAATAGGAGGCTTAAATTATGAAAAGAAAGAAAATAATTTTAGGTTTATCTACATTACTTTTAAGTGGTACACTTGCTGCGTGCAACACTAATAGTGGAAATGATAATTCAAGCACAACTCAAAATTCATCAGCAAGTTCTGATATGGATAAAAAGGTAGATAATAACGATGACTTAGTATCTACTACATACTATGCTTCACCTAATGTTGAAATTGAATATGATTTTGATAAGGAACTTAATGAGGAAACTCAATCAGCTCCTAAACATAAAGGTACAAAAGAAGACCCATGGGATATCTATACTGCTTTACATAATATCGGAGCTGGTGATACTCTAATTCTAGCTGCTGGTACTTATAGTACACCTCATAGATTTACATTATCTCAATCAGGTAATGCAAAGAGAAGAATTAAGGTAATTGGTGAAGGTACAGTTGTACTTGACTTCACAGGTCAAGAAATACTTTCTTCAAGCCGTGGTATTCAACTTGTTGGTAGCTATTGGGATTTCTATAATATTGAAATCACTAAAGCTGGTGACAATGGTATGTATATTGCTGGTAGTTTCAACAAGATTGAACGTTGTAAGTTCCATGAATGTCAAGACACAGGTTTACAACTTGGTCGTGCTAACTCTGGTCAATCATTTGTTGAAACTTGGCCAAGCAACAACTTAATCTTAAACTGCACATCATATAATAACTATGACGTTGAAACTCTAGGTGAAAACGCAGACGGATTTGCTGCTAAATTAACTGTTGGTGAAGGTAATGTCTTTGACGGTTGTGTAGCTTATAGAAATGCTGATGATGGTTGGGACATGTTCGCTAAGGTTGATTCAGGTAACATTGGTACTATCACACTTTTAAACTGTGTAGCCTTTGAAAATGGATTCTTACTAGATAAGTCACAAAGTATGACATCAATCACTGGTGGTACTGATTATTTATCAAGCTACGCTACAATGAACGGTGACGGTAACGGATTTAAACTTGGTGGTTCATCAATGACTGGTGACATGATTTTAAAGAACTGTATGTCATTCAACAACAGAATGGGTGGATTTGCAGACAACTCTAACCCAGGAACTCTTCAATTATTTGATTGCACATCATACAATAACTCAGTTTATATGTCTATGACTGATTCTAATCAACAAGTAGATACAACTGGTGACACTGGTGACTTTGGTGCTAACGATGGAGAATGTAAGAACTTCGCTATGGCAAGAACTGAAGGATCATATAATACATTTGAAGGATGCTTATCTTATCTAACTAACAACACTAATGAAAACATTTCATATGATAACTATGATGATTACAAAGGTGCAGCTTCATATTCTATTTTTGCCTCAGGTAAAAATAAATATACTCAAATCACAACTCCAATTGATTCATCAAGTTATGAATCAAAGAAGGCTGGTACTCAATTTACTGGTACATTAAATGATGAAACATTTAAATCAGTAACTCTTCCATTTACTGTTAAAGGTAACAGAAACATTGACACATTAATTAGAAATGAAGATGGTTCTATTAACATGGGAGACTTCCTTGCCATTAAAGAAACATCAGAACTTTACACATTCAATAAGGGTAAAGCTATCGGATGTACTTTAAACAAAACTAAGTCAAGTGATTATGAACATGTAGACTGGGTTGTTCCTGGTTATGAAGGAAAAGATGTATCTAAAGATTTAGTTCAAGTTCAAGGTGCTATCGATGTACTTGAAGTTATGTGTGATCATGATTATGTATATCAAGATATTAATCTATTAACTATGGTTAATGGTCTTCATGTAACTTGGTATTCATCAGATGAAGAAGCATTAAAGATAGGTTATGGTATTACTCAATCTGTATCTCATAGATCTTACCTTACTGCAAATGTAAGAAGAGGTGATGAAGATAAGACTGTAAAACTAATTGCTACTATATCTTTAAATGAAATTTCACTTCAAAAGGAATTCACATTAACTATTAAGGGATGTCAAAAACAAATCGGTAAAGTTACTGGTTATGATTCTAAATATATCGTAGAACAATATTCAGTATTTGATTTACCAGAAATTGTTGCTACTGATGCTAACTCATATTCAGGCAATAACTTAACTCTAGATGTAGATTACACTAAGAGTGTTAAGTATGAATATGCTCAATCAACTAATGATGAATATTACACAGTAGATGGTGTATATACAGCTAATGCAGGTGTATATAAGGTAACTACTACAATTACTTCTAAGGTTAATACTAGTGAACAATATGAAGTATCATATTTAGTATATGTATTATCACCAAAAGCTAATATTAATGTATCTAGCGATGCTGCTCTTGCTAGCAAGTATGGTATTACTCAAACTAATGGTTATAACTATCAAGTAAATGCTACAAGAGATGGTGCTAAGGTATCAGCTGCTTTCACTAATATCTATGGTTATATGTATGCTGTTACAAGTGAAGAAGATACAATGAGCGCAGAAGACGTTATTGCAAATGGTACTAGAGTTGATATTGATGATGAATATCAAGAAATCATTGCTCCTAACAATAATACTAAGGGTTATAATGTATTTATGGTTGTAACTAATAGAGATGGTTCAGTTAAGTCTGAAGTATTTAAAGAAACTATTACTACAAAGTCTATCACTACAGCAGAAGACTTCCATAGCGTAGTTACAACAAGTTCCTCTCCTACAGTAATTTATTTACTTGAAAATGATATTGATTTTGCTGAAAAGACTGACTTAAAGTGGAATAGCTCTCAACCATTTAGTGGTCTATTAAATGGTAATAATCATAAGATTACGGGCATTTCAATTATTGGTGGCGCTAGTGAAACTAAGATGTCTAATATCTTCTATAAGGTAAAGAATGGTACAATTATGAATATTGGATTTGAAAATATTACAATTGTAACATCTAATGCTAAAGATCAAGACACAGGTATCATTGGTAACATGTGCGGTGGTTACATTTCTAATGTTTCTCTAAAGAACGTAAAAGTTAATGGTGTTACTGAAGTTGGTGCTCTTGTAGGTCAATTATCTGGTGGAGTTAACTATATTAATAAAGTATCTCTAGTAAATCCACAAGAAAAAGGATGGATTTCAGCTAGTGGTAAATACTTCGGTGGTATCATCGGTAATATGCAAAAGGATACAGAAGAATCTAAGATTGAATTATACATGGAAGATATCTATGTAAATGCTTATATTGGTAACCACGTTGATGCTGGTTATATGGGTGGTATCCTTGGTAGAAACAAGAATGAATTCGCTACTTACGTATTAAATATGAACCGTTGTTACTACACTGGTACTGTTGATACAGGTTATACATATTCTGGTGGTATTGTCGGTTCTCTAGATTCTGCAGCTGGTATTGTATCAATTACTAATTGTGTATCAGATGCAACACTTATCATTAAAGATACTGTATTAAATAAGGAATCAACTGAAATTGGTCAAAAGAATAACTCTCCAATTGTAGGTAGATTCACTTATAATGAAGATTTATGCCACTTCGGTAGAAACTATGGTCCATATCAAGAATACCATGCTGAAGTTTCTAACTA